>DATAGU010000176.1:0-40760 GCA_036263495.1 Polyangia bacterium
GGTGTTCCCAGGACGGATGAACCGCAGCACCACGCCGCGGCTGTGGGCGGCCAGGAAGGCGGTGGAGCAGATCCAGGATGACTACAACGCCGAGTTCATCCTCAGCCACGCCTTCCCCGCCGTGTTCACCATCCTGGCAACCGGTGCGACCGTGGGCGCTCCGACGCCGGCCACCACGCGCCGCCCGATTCCGGGGAAGATGCTGCCCGGACGGCGGGTGCCCGGGTCCGTGACGCCGCCCGAGGAGGGGCCTGTCGAGGCCCAGACGGGCACGATGAAGGGCGGGGGCGCCTATGACCGGCTGGGCCGCTTCAACTACCCCTACCGCGAGCTCCTCATCGACCAGCCCGACGGCTCGCGGGCGCGCCTGGACGCGTATAACCCAGAGGCCGGTGTCGGCGAGATCGTGTCGCGTAAGTTCACCCAGCTGGCCGACGTGCAGGAGCGGACGGCGCTTGGTTACGTGCGGGAGCTGGCGAACAAGTACCGCCCCGGCTATTTCATCTCCAAGGTCCCGTCGAGCGGCCCGCTCGCGGGGAGCCAGATTCGCGGCCGGCAATTCCTCGAGGTCCCGGTCCAGCTGCGGCCGATCCCGAAGGTGGTGCTGGATTACGCGGCGCGGCTCGGCATCGAAATTCGTGACGTCACCGGTAGGATCTACCCATGATCAAACGCATCGAATATGGCTACCGCTGGAATGACTACAGGGGGGCCTGGGCCACCCCCTACTCCGAGCGGAGGGCCCGCCAGCACCATGTGACGCGGAGGATCTATACCGCGCTCATCGAGCAGCACGACGGATCCCTCGTGGCCCTCGAGCTGTGCTTCGCCGGTGCCTACTGCAACGTCTACTTCCTCGACGACCAGAAGCGATGCTTCATGTGCTACACCTTCGAGCCGATCGATGAGGACCGGCTCTTCCTGTGCTCGACCGGCAACGCCGAGTACGAGGGTGAGAGTCGGGTGTCCTGGCGCGGGATCTCCCGCAGTTACGACCGGGACGGCCGGGTGAAGACGTTCACCTCGGATCCTCAGGGGAAGCCCGTCGTCCTCTACGAGGAGGAGCCGGCCGACGTGCGCTTTCACTACGAGCCGGTGCCGGCCTTCAAGGAGTGGGAGTCGATCATTCGCCGCGACCGGTCGCGGCCGGCCCTGCGGGTGATCCCGGGCGGGACCTGATCTCGCCGACCGGCGTCGCCCGGAGGGTCGTGCACCAGGGACCGGAGGCCAGCCCCTGATGCATGGCGGGGCGCTCGGTCCCGGGTCAGCCGGCCTTGGCTTCGGCGATTTGCTGCTGGATGAGCTCGATCACCTTGTCGGCCTCGGACTTGCCGGTCGCCGGGTCCTTGACGGTGCTGATGGCGCCCTTCTTGAAGTACTTCAGCTTCTTGTCCTTGCCGACGAGCAGGACCACGGACTTGTTGTTGCAGTCGCCGAGGTCCCAGGCCTTGGCCAGCGAGCGGTCGGGGTCGGCCAGGATGAGGACGTCGTACTTCTTGATCTTGCCGCGCATGATGACGCGGATGATCCAGTTGGGCTTGGCCGGCGCGTCCTCCAGGTTGGCGATGCCGATCGACTGGAAGTGGGTCTGATCGAGGTTCGCCGCCTTGGCCTGATCGCCGAAGGGATCGTTCTGATCCGCCACGTCGGGGTCGGTGTAGAGGAGGAGCAGGACCTTCTTGCCGAGGTTCGGGATCTGGGTCGGCTGCTTGTTGGCGTCCTGGATGGTGACGTTCTCGATGGTGGCCCCGACCTGGATCTCGGCCCGCGCCACGCCGAGGTCGAGAGCGAAGACGGTGCACACCCCGATCGCGAGGGCAGGCCAGAGGCCAAGCCCTCGGGCGATGGCGGGGAGGGAGGCCGGGAGGATGGATGTTTGGTTATGGGTCACGTTGTTGGCTCCTAATCAGGAGGATCAGCTCAGCCGAACTCGATTCTAAAAGCAACGACAAATTCCCCGGGCTCAGGGGGTCTCGGCTCGTCCTCCACGAGCTTGCTCGGGTGCGCCTCGATCCCGTATCGTGGAGGCGTCGGTATCTCCTGGAGGAAGACGGCCGCTATGTCGAGCACCATGCGCTGGATCTATGTGAACACGACGCAGGTGGTGGTGCACACGACCGAGTCGCCCACGACGGAGGAGTGGGAGGCCTTCCTCGCCGACCTCGGGCACCGGATCGGCCACGTCCGGTCCATGTTCGTCTACTCGCTCGGCGGCGGGCCGACGACGCCGCAACGCTCGGGCTTCAAGAAGCTGCTCGAGCAGTCGCGGGCCGACCCTGCCATCGCCGTGCTCACGGCGTCCGACTTCGTGCGCGGCGTGGTCACGGCCATCAACTGGTTCAAGAAGACCCGCATCCGCCTGTTCACGCTCAACGGCAGGGTCGAGGCCGCGGATCATCTCGGCCTCGGGCCCTCGGAGCGGATCGAGGTCTGGGCGGCGCTCGACGATCTGCGCCATCAGCTCGGCATGCTCTGATCCGACGCCGCTCGGGGCGGCCAGGCGTCAGGGCTGCTTGGTGAACTTGAGCGAGGTGGACGTCATCTCGTAGCCGAGCCGGGCGTAGAAGCGGTGCGCGTCCTCCCGGCCGATGGCGGAGCGCAACATCACGGTCCGGTAGCCCTGCTCCCGGGCCCAGCGCTCGGCTCGCTCGAGGAGCGCGCGCCCGAAGCCGCGCCGGTGGGACCGCCGATCCACCACGAGGGCGGTGATCTCGACGACGGGGGGGTGGATGAGCGAGGGCCGGGGCTGGGCGTGGATCCAACCGACGAGCGCCCCGGCGTCGACCTCGCACACGAACAGGGCCTGGCGCGCGTCCGCGAGCACGTCCGCGAGGCGCTCGGCCAACTCGGAGGGGCTCACCGGGTGCCCCAGCTGCTCGCACAGGGGCATGAGCGCGGCCACGTCCGCCGGCCCTGGGTCTCGTTGTAGCTGCCGGATCTTCATCTCGTCCTTCTTATCTCAAGGATGCGCGATCACCATCAGGGTCGACGCGCGCTCGAAGGCGCAGCCGAGCGACCGCTGCAGCGTCTCGGGATCGAGCGCGCCGAAGCTCTCGTCGAGGATGACGAGCTCGGCCTCCTGGAGCAGGGCGCGGGCCATGTAGATGCGGCTCTTCTCCCCGTGGGACAGCTGCCACCCGGTCTCGCCGACGATCTGATCCAGGCCGGACGGCATCCGTCGCAGGAGATCGCCCAGGCCGAGGGCCTCGCACACCTCGGCCGCCTGCTCCAGGTCCGCCGGCTCGGGTGGCCAGCGGCGCCCGAGGAGCAGGTTGAAGGCCAGGGTCCCGCTCAGGATGTAGTTCTCCTGGAACTGGGGCACGAGGACGACGTGGCGGCGCCACTCCTTCAGGCCGAGCGTCTGTCGGTCGAGGCCCCCGAGCCACAAGGTGCCATGCTGCGGCGGGCGCAGGCCGCAGAGGATGGAGGCGAGGGTAGACTTGCCGCTGCCCGAGTCACCTTCGAGGAGGATGCGGTCCCCGGGGAAGATGCGCAGGGCGCAGTCGCGCAGGATGGCGCTCGTGCGGTGAGGGTGGATGATGGACAGGTGCTCGACCTCGACGAGCGCCTGCTCCCGCTGCTCGAGGCGGTCCACGCACAGGCGCGCTGCCGTGTCCTCGCCGCGGGCGGCGCGGGCGGCGGCCTCGTGCAGGGGCGCGATCTCCTGCCAGGCGATGAGGGCCCCGCTCGTGGCCACGAGCCCCGCGCCGAGGCTGCGCAGGGCGCGATAGGCGATGACGACGCCGGCGATGCAGAGGGCCGCCCCCTCCAGGTCGGCCCTGCCGCCGATGATGAATGGCGCGACCACGAGCAGGCCGAGCACGAGCCAGCCGCGCGGCACGAGCGCGGCGAGGGCGGTCTGGGACCGGTCGAGGTCGCGGCTGGCGTCGAGGTAGGGGCTGAGGGCCGCCTCCTCGGCCTCGTGCCGGCGCGACGGCGGCTCCTGCACGAGGCAGGTCCGGTGCCCGACGATGCGCTCCACGAGGTCATGGGTCATGCCGAGGCGGAGCCGGGTCCAGGTGCGGCGGCGCCGGAGGTAGCGGAGGAACAGGGACGCGGCGCAGGCGAGCCACAGGATGAGCAGGAGGCCGGCCAGGCGGCCGGCGGGTCTCATGAAGAGGACTGCGCCCGCGAAGCAGAGCTCGATGAGGGCGAAGACGAGCGCCCCTCCGCCGCCGAGCGTGAGCGTCTCCACGGCGTCCGACTCGATGACGCGGCCGAGGAGCTGGCCGGCGCCCTGGTGTCGGATCTCCGCGGGGTCGAGCGCGAGCGTGCCGTAGAGGAGGCGCTGCTTGAGGAGCACGCCGAAGCCGATGGCGAGCTGGCCGGCGGTGAAGTTGGCGAAGAGGCCGAGCAGGATGGACAGGAGGAGGAGGAGGCCGCTCGCGTAGAGCCAGCCCGGGTCGAGCCGGCCGAGGAGGAAGCCGCGGCCGATGAGGCTGACGGCGAGGAGGCCGAGGCCGTAGCCGATGGCGTGGGCCGCGCCGGCCTGGAGGATGTGGCGATGGAGCCCGCGCTCGCGGACGCTCCTCCAGAGGGACACGCCCGGTCGGGGGCGGAGCAGCCAGCAGGACTGGATGGCGCCGGCCTGCAGCCACTGGCGCAGGAGCGACGCTCGCGCCCGCTGCCGCTTGCGCGCGGGGATGCCCACCTCGTCCAGCATGGCGTCGAGGCGCGGGACCATGGAGGCCTCGAGCGCCTGGCCCATGCGGGCCTGGACGGCGTCGGTCGGGATGGTGCGCAGCCGATCGTCGGGACCGAGCACGACGAGGCCGCGGCGCGCCCGGCGGACGACGAGGACGAAGCGGGTGTCGTCATCGATGCCGAGGAGCGCGGGGCCACCTGCGCCGAGGAACCGGTCGAGCGCCGGGTACGGCACGACGACCGCTTCGGCTTCGAGGCCATGATGGTTCGCCAGGTGCTCGACGCAGTCGCCGGGCGTGAACGCGGTCGAGGGTACGGCCCAGGCGCCGCGGGCGACGAGGGCGGCGGGCGGCGCTCCGTGGTAGCGGGCGAACGCTTCGATGGCCTCGCCGAGCCGCAGGGCGGACCAGGCGACCTGGTCGAGGGGCGCCGCGGCGATCATGGCGGCCCTCCGGTCCCCCCGTCGAGCAGCTGGCCCTGCTGGATGCGCAGCCGGCGCCAGTCCGTGCCCGACCACGTCGTCTCGCGCACCGCGGCCTCGGTGGCCAGCAAGGCGCGATAGCGGGTGTCCTCGTGGGCCACGAGCGTGTGCGGCGATGCGTCCTCCACGATCCGCCCGCCCTCGACCACGAGGACGCGATCGAAGGCGAGCGTCTCCCCGAGGTCGTGAGTGACGCACAGGAGGGTGGAGCCCTGCCACCGCGCCCGCACGAGCTCGAGGAGCTGGCGCCGCTGGCGTCGATCCAGGCCGCGGAAGGGTTCGTCGAGGATGACGAGCCGGGGGCGCTCCTGGACGAGCGCGCGGCCGAGCCGCACGCGCTGCCCTTCCCCACCCGAGGCGAGCGCGCCGCCCTCGCCGAGCGAGGTCTGGAGGCCGCTCGGCATGTTCTTGAGCATGGGGCCGAGCTGGGCGTCGCGCACGGCCGACGCGCTGCGGGTGGCGGTGAGGCCGGGCGCTTGGGCGCGCTCGTCGATGCCGTAGGTCAGGTTGTCGAGGACGGAGCGGTTCCACAGCTGGATGGAGGGATCCACCCAGGCCGTGTCCTGGCGCAGCTCGGCGAGGAGACGCTCGTCGAGCCGCTGTCTATCGACGTAGACGGCGCCGGCCGAGGGGTGGTGCCAACCGAGCAGGAGGCCGACCAGGCTGGACTTGCCGGCGCCGGACGGGCCGACGATGGCCAGGTGCTCCCCGGCGGCGATGTCCAGGTTGATCTCGTCGAGGAGGACGTGGCCGCCGGCCCGCACCTGCACGCCCTCGAAGCGGATGGCGGGCGGGCGGGGCTCGGCAGACGCCGGCACGAGAGCCTCTGGAGCGGTCCTAGTGATGGTCATGGCAGCGATCGCGTCGCCCTGGGGCTCGGGGACGTGCTGGGGCTCGGGGGCGTCGTCCTGCTCGGGGGCGCCGAAGGGTTCGAGGAGCCGCAGGGCCACGTTGCGCTGCAGGGGGTAGAGACGCGCCAACGATGCGATCTGCCGCCCCGCCGCGGGCAGCTGGAAGAGCCAGTAGAGGAGGAGGATGGAGCGCGGCTGGATGCCGAGATGGGCGATGTGGGACGCGAAGAGCCACCCCACGAGCCCGAGGGTCGAGAGCGCGCCGATCGCCTCGGCGGCGGTGGTGCCGTGGAGGAGCTTGTAGCTCGCGCGCGCCCACTCGGTGAGGAGGGTCTCGTGCTCGCGGCGGACGGCGCGCTCGGCGCTGTGGGCCCGCACCGCGACCAGCCCGAGCATGGCGTCGAGGTAGAAGCGCCCGAGGCTGCCGGCGTGGGTGCGCACGCGCAGGTCGAGCTCGGCGGTCGGCCCCTGGGCGAGGATCGGGACCAGGACGGCGGTGGCCATGGCCGCGAGCGCCAGCCACTTCCGCTCCGGGGCGAGCCAGAGGATGGCGGCGGTGGTGAGCACGAGCTCGAAGGCGGCGAGCACGAACTGGCCGGCCGTGGGCGGGAAGGTGCGCAGGCGATGCACGCTGTGGCAGCGCTCGGCCATGTCGGAGCTGGGACGGCTCTGCAGGTACTGGTCGCGCAGGCGGGACAGCTTGGCGAGGAAAGCCACGCGCCAGCGGACCTCGAGCTGTCGCCCGAGCCACTGGCCGGCCGAGAGGGTCGAGCCTTCGAGGAGGAGGAGCAGCAGGCCGAAGATCGCGAGCGCGACGAGGGCGCCGAGCCGCTGCTCGGGCAGACTGAGGTCGCGCCGCAGGTCGAAGACGCCGCGGAACAGGACGGCCTCGGCGACCAGACCACCGGCCGAGAGGAGGAGCCCGCCGAGGAGCACGACGAGGAGGCGCCGGCCATGGGCGCGCAGGAGCCGGAAGAGCTCGCGGGCCGGGTGGATCGGGGCCTCGGCCAGGGCGGCGCGCAGCTCGGGCGTGCTCATGTCGATGGCTCGGGTCTCGTGTGCTTCCCCGTCCGAGAGCGGGTGGGCCAGGTCGCCGGCCAGGTGGACCGCGAGGCGGCGGGGCGTGCGCGCGCGGGCGTCCTCCGGGTCGAGGCCCCGGGCGGTGAGGAGCACGGCGCCACGCAGGTGGATGCGGGTCTCGGCGTCGGGCCGCGTGGGCGCGTCGTCACGCTCGGGCGCCATGGGACGCACCGACCAGAAGAGCTTGGGGATGGTCGGCCGCTCCCAGGCCACGGCGGCGCTCTCCTCGGCCGACCTCTCGAGGAGGATGGCGAGCAGCCGGGCGGCCTCGGGGCCGCGCCGCACGCCCCGGGCCTTGAGCACGCCGGTGACCATGCGCGTGGCGGCGTCGAGCAGGCCGAGCGAGCGCCAGCTCGGATCCGCGAGCGCGCGGCCGATGTGCAGGGCGCCCCGGTCGCGCAGCCCGAGCCGGCCGAGCCGGTGCTCGAGCGGGAGGAGGAAGCCGGGGGAGCCGGCCCATTCGCGCCAGGCCGCGCTCGGCACCGGGGTCGAGTGGACATAGGCCGAGGCGAGGAGCGTGCTCGCGGGCAGCCACTGGCGGCCGACGGCCGGGTCCATCACCTGCACGTACCGGCCATGGCGCGACCACACGAGGACAAAGTGGGTGAGGCCCCCGGGCTTGCGCACGACCAGGATGGCCGGCAGCGCCTCGGCCTCGGGGAGGAGGAGGTGGTCGAGGGGGAGCAGGGTCTGTCCGGCGTCGAGGCCGAGCTGGGCGGCGATGCTCTCGAGCGCGTCGATGGAGGTGCCATCGACCGTGGTCTGACACGCCTCGCGCAGGCGGCCGTAGCTGATGGAGACGCCGAAGCCGCCGAGGAGGCTCTTGAGCGCCGCCGGCCCGCAGTCCATGGCCGAGGTCTGGAGCGTCTCGGGGACGAGGAGCCTGCCTCTGCCTGTGCCGCTGCCTGTGCCCGTGCCCGTGCCCGTGCCTTTGCCTGTGCCTGTCCGGCGCTGTTCGGTGTGTGTGGCCACGGTGCCCTCCCCTCCCCTACTTCTGGAGCCACCCGGTGACGGTCCGCAGGAGCAGCCGCGCCGGGGAGACCCGCTCGATCTCGATGTCGATGGTGCCGGGCATGCCGTGCTCGAGGTGGACGGCCGAGGTCGAGCGCGGATCCACCTGGAGCTCGACGCGCACGCGGTCCTGGCGCGTCTCGTGCGCCACGCGCGCCACCACCGCCGCGACGGTGCCGTAGCGGATCTCGGGGAAGCCGGCCAGGCGGAGGTAGGCGGTCTGGCCGGGCTCGATGCGGCCGATGGCGTCCTCGGGCGCGTACTCGGCCACCAGGGTGAGGCGGCCCTCGGGGAGGATGGTGGCCACCTTCTGTCCGCTCTCGAGCACCGCGCCCACCTGGAGGTTGGCGGTCTCCGCCAGGTGCCCGGCGCTCGGGGCGCGGATGCGGCAGCGCTCGATCTGGTGCTCGATGGACTCGATCTCGCCGGTGACCGTGGCCTGCTGGCCGCGCAGGGTCTCGAGCTCGCGGTGCAGGCGGGCCACGTTGCGCTGGGTGTCGCTCTCCTCGACCCGGCCCTCGGCGGTGATGCGGGCGCCGGCGAGCCGCGCGGCCTCGGCGAGCGCGCGTCGGGCCTTGGCGTCGGCCCGGCTGCGGTCGTAGTTGGACCGGCTCTCGAGCCGCTCCTGCACCAGGATCTCGGTCCGGGCGGCCTCCTTGTCGGCGTAGGCGGCGAGCGCGTGGGCCTCCCGGGTGCGCGCCTCGGCCTCGGCCAGGCGGCGCTGGACGAGGCGCTGCCGCTCGTCGAGGAGGGCCTCCTCGGCGTGGAGCTGGCCCTCGATCGCCGCGCTCTGGGCGGTGAGGTTCTCGAGCAGCGTGCGCTTCTCGCGCGCCGCGATCCGCAGCGCCTCGGCGTCGAGCTCGACCAGCACCTCGCCCGCCTTCACCGGCCGCCCGAGGACGAGGTGCGTGGCCACGACGCTCCCGCGCACCTGGGCCTCGACCGGGAAGGCGGCCTGGACCTCGACGCGGGCGCTCTGGCTGATGGCGTAGACCGAGATGGGCGCGTAGAAGAGCCAGAGCATCCAGAGGGTGAGCCCGAGGGCGGCGAGCCCGATGCCGAGCTGCAGGGGTCGGGGCGTGTCTCGCTCGAGCGAGCGCAGGGTGCGTTCAAAAGGGACGCCGGGCATGGCGGACGGGTCGGCTCTCGGGACGGCGCTCGGGGTTTGGGGGATTGAGGATCATCGAGCGCCCGCGGCCTCGGGCGCGGGGACGAGGCGCAGGATGCCCTGCCGCACGAAGAGCGACAGCGCGGCCTGCACCTGCTCCCAGTCGTAGTCGGGATCCCAGGCCAGGGCGGCCTCGGCCACGAACTCGTCGTGCGCCACCAGCCGCTCGACGAAGGTGCGCGCGCTCTCGGGCAGGCTGACGTAGCTCTCGTCGCCCGCGTAGATGAAGATCGCGTCCTCGCCGGGATCGTCGTCGGCGCGGCCGACGCAGTAGCGCAGCGGCACGGGCGTCGGCCGGGCGAGCCGGTCGGTCCGCTGCACCACGACCTCCGCCGCCGACGCGGGGGGCCGATAGTGGTGCTCGGCGACCTCCAGCGACCACTCCTTGTAGAGCTCGCGGACGTCGAGGGTCTTGAGCCGCTCGCGGATCTCGTACAGGCACTCGTCGAAGAGCGCCTGGATCTCGCGGGGGATGGCGCCGGCGTGGCGGTCGCGGCCGCGCAGCGTGGGGAAGCCGCGACGGAGCGTGCGGCTGCGGCCGATCTCGAGCTTGAGGACGTCGGAGATGAGCTTGTAGATGGGCCGGTGGCCGAGCGCGACGGTGATGTGGTTGGAGCGCCCCTCGGCGATGGGCGCGTGCCACACGCCGGGCGGCATGTAGAGGAAGTCGCCGGGGCGGAGCACGAGCTCGTCGAGCTCGTCGAGGCGCGGGGTCAGGATCACCTGGCCGTCGTACTCGGCGGCCGGCTCGCCGGACTCGGCGACGCGCGGGCCGTCGAGCGGCATCTCCACGGCCGGCGCCACGCCGTAGCGCCACCGCTTGGCCCCGGCGAGCTGCAGGATGAAGTTGTGGTGCACGTCCCAGTGGAGCCGGTACCCGGTGCCGTCCTTGGAGGCGAAGCAGAGGACCTTGTCCGTGTTGCTGACCTTGCCCGGGGGGAACTGGAGGCTGGCGCGGAGGCCGTCCACGAGGCGCATGATCTGCGGCTCATGGTCGATCCGGCCCACGGTGAGGAGGCCGGCCTCGTAAAAATGCGTCACCTGCGCCGGGGGGACGGGGATGGCGCGGGAGGCGGGCGTGCCGTTGTGGGTCGTCTGATAGACGGCCGTGGTGTCGGCGAGGGGCCGCGTGCGCCACATCTCCTCGGTGTAGAACTCGTCGAACTTGCCGCTCGCGCCCGGGACGTAGAGGGTCTTCCGGCCGAAGTAGTTCTTATAAAACTCCTCCGGGGTGACGGGATGGATGAGCTTGGCGAGCGTCTCGTCGATGTTCCAGGGCATCGATTCCTCTTTCGGACATGGGTGTCGAAGCGGGTGATGAAAAAAAGGGGCGGCCATGAGCCTGCGCGGAGGAGGAGCAGGCTCATGACCGCCTTGCTGCGTGTAGCTAGTCGATGCGCAGCGTCTGGACGCCGCCACCGGCGCGGACGCCGGTCTTCACGAGCAGGACCTTGGCCGACTTCTTCTGCGCGTCGATCGAGGGCGTACGGGTCTGGGTGTTTTGGTTCATGTGTTTCTCCTTCGTGGAACATGGTGGAGCGCCCCAGGGAGAGGACACGCTTTCGCAGGGGGCACTCCTCGGGCTGCGACAGCGTGATGTGTTGCCTCGGCGCGAGCCTGTCGGGGCCATCGTCGATGCCGATCGACCCACCAGGAGACGATCGAGATCCCGTCGGATGGCCAGCTCGTCCGTTCGCGATCCGTCGGAAACGGCCGTCACGTGCCGGCTCGTTTCATCGCGTTTCGCTGGCCTTGAATAGCAACGGTGGGGCCACACGGAGAGACCCCGCGCGGGCCGTCGGAAGAAAGCGCGGTGGGGCTACGGCGCCAGGGAGTTAGGAGGATCGGGAGGAGGACTCGGGCGGGAACAGGTCCTTCGGGACCATGCCGGGCGAGGGGGATGCCATGGGTGACGTCACCGTTGCGGTGACGCCGCGGCCATCAGTGCACCGGGATGGGCGCCCAGGTGCTCGCTCCCGGCGGCTTGTAGTGATACGAGCTGTACGCGCCGCCCGTGGCCTCGAACATCTTGTAGAACGACGTGTGCCACCCGCGGCGGAGATACACCGACCCCGTGCGCTCCTGCCCCGGGTGCAGCCCCTGGTTGTAGACCACGATCTGCCCGTCGACCCACAGCCAGCTGCCGTCGTCCGAGAAGGTGCGGAACTGGTACGTCCCGTCCGTGGCCGCCCAGAACACGCCGGGCTGCATCATGATGTAGTTGTCCACCTGCCCGAGCGGCCCGCCGCCGCCCCAGTTCCGCGACGAGCCGTTCCACGGCATGGAGTTGACGTAGTTGCCCGCCACGATCGCGTTCATGTCCGCGCTCGACAGGTTGCTCGCCCCGGTGTCGAGCTGGTAGACGAGGCAGCCGCCATAGAGCCCGCGGCGCTCGGGGATGGGCTGCCAGGTCGAGCCGGGCGGCAGGTACTCGTAGGACGTAACCGCGCCGCCGCCGGCCTCGAAGAACTTCACCCACGCCCAATGGATGCCGACGGTCAGGTACTTCGAGCCGTAGGCGGTCACGGCGCCGTGCAGGCCGGGATTGCTCACCACCAGCTGGCCGTCGACGACCATCCAGCTGCCGTCGTCGGAGGTGGTGCGGAACTGGTAGGTGCCGGCGGTGGCGACGTAGAAGACGCGGCTCTGGAGCAGCACCCAGTTGTCGGCCTGGCCGGCCGGGCCGCCCGCGCCCCAGTCGGTGTAGCCGCCGGTCCAGTAGTCGATGCGGCCGACGTAGGGGCCGAGCACGATCTGGTTCGGATCGCCGCTCGTGAGGTTGCTCGCGGCGGTGTTGAGTTGATAGACGTACGCGTCGGGGTTGTTGGCGTTGTCGGAGCGGAAGTTGGTGCTGGCGGTGGTGTTGATGTAGTCCTGCCGCGCCTGCTGCAGGCGCGCCGGCTGGCCGTTCGGGAACCCTTCGCGCATCAGGCCGAAGTGCAGGCCGTCGCTGTTCGCGCCCCACGAGTACACGTACCAGGCGACGCCGTTGATCTTGTGGCGGTGGGTGGTGTTCCACGTCCAGACGTCCTCGTAGAGGGCGTTGATCCAGCCCGGCCGGTAGCTCGTGTCGGGCCAGGCGTCGAGGAAGCTGTTGGTCTCGGTGATGTACACGGGCAAGGTGGGGAAGCGCCGGTCGATCTCGCCCATGAACCAGCGGTACTGGCCCGAGCCGCCCCAGGCGCTGTTGTCGTTCTCGAGGTTCTGGTCGGTGTTGGGGTAGCTCGTGTCGTCGCGCGGGTCGGGATCGTAGTCGGCGAGGCCGGGCTGGCCGCCGTTGCGCGAGCCGTAGGAGTGGAGGGCGAAGCCGTCGACCGCGCCGGCGTTCTGGACGAGGTAGTAGTGATAATTCTGCCAGGCCTGGGCGTAGGGGCCGCCGGGGTTCGAGTCGGGGTTGACGGGGCCGACCGCGCCCATGAGGACCTGGGCGTTCGACTGCACGCTGTGGATCTGGGTGTAGGCGTTGTTGCCGTCGCCGCTGCTGTAGACGGTGAGGTACCAGCTGGCCGGGATGCCGCCCTCGGAGAGGAGGTTCATCTCGTTGCCGATGATCCAGATGTGGCAGAGGTCGCGGAGGTTGAGCACGGCCTCGCGGCACTTGGCGGCGTAGTTGGCGCGGCCGGTGTAGTCGCCGTTGGCGGGCACGGTCTGGCCGCCCGCCCAGTCGAGGCGCACGATGGGGGTGAAGCCGCCGTTGACGGCGTCCTGCACCTGGCGCCGGATGCCGGACCAGTCCGTGCGGTTCTGCACGTCGGTGCGCTCGATCGAGTAGCCGCGCTTGCCGTTCATGATGCTCTCGGCGCCGACGCCGCCGAGGGTGCCGTAGAAGTGGATGCTGTAGAGGTAGGGGCTGTCGGCGGTGGTGGGGGTGTCGGGGGACGAGGTGGTCTCGTCCGGCAGGGGGTTGGTGTCGGGGAGCGTGGGGTCGATGGTGGCGGCGGCCGTTCGCAGGGCCGGGGCCGCGGGGTCGGGGACGCCGGCCGGGCCGCAGGCGAGGAGTGGCAGGAAGAGCACGGCCGGGTAGAAAATTCGGGCGAGGGGGGTTCTCATGTTCAGTACCTCCTCCTTGGGGGTTCGCTCGCTGCCTGTAATGGTTACGCCGGAGTCTCCTGGGCTGCTGAGGTGGCTCCGGGCGCCGCTGAGGTGGCCCTGGGAGCTGCTGAGGTGGCCCTGGGGGCCGCTGAGGTGGCCCTGGGAGCCGCTGAGGTGGTCCTTTTCGCTGCTGAGGTGGCCCTTTTCGCTGCTGAGGACCCTCCTTTCGCTGCTGAGGACCCTCTTCTCGCTGCTGAGGGCCCTCTCTTCGCTGCTGAGGACCCCCTTTTCGCTGCTGAGGACCCCCTTTTCGGCGGCGGCGATGTGCAAATTCAAGGGGTTGCACAGCCGACAGGACGCTCTGGTCCCGCCGCATCTCCGGCACATGCTCTCCCCCAGGACCAGATGAGCGGCTCCCGCGGTGGCGAAGACGGGGCCGCCGCCAAGGGAGATCTAAAGATGACCCGTCGACTCCGATCCTTGCTCGGCCCGGCGCTCCTGGGGGCCTGCGTGCTCGTCAGCGCCGCAGCTGAGGCCCGCCGTCAGGCCGAACCGGACACCTCGCCCCGCCAGACCCAACCGACCCGTCAGAACGGGGGCCACGAGAAGGCTACCTGCCCTGAGGGCTGGTTCGACGCCACCACGGTCGAGATCCTGTGTATCCAGGGCATGCAGCCGGTCGTCAGGACCATCGCCGGCGCGCGCTGCGTCCGCTGCCTGTCGGCCCAGGCCGAGACGCCGCGTTGCGAGGGGGTCTGGCATCCGGCCGAGGCGGAGTTCGGCTGCGCCCCGGGCTACGAGATGGTCTACAGCCAGGATGGGTCGTGCAAGCAATGCAAGGCCGCCCGCGCCGGCTGCAAGCGGGACGCGGACTGCCTGCGCACGGGGTGCTCGGGGCAGATCTGCGCCAGCGAGCCGACGGTGACGACGTGCGAGTGGCGCGACGAGTACGCCTGCTACCGGGAGAGCTTCGCCCAGTGCGCCTGTATCAATGGAAGCTGCGGCTGGGCGCCGAACCCGGACCTCATCCAGTGCATCAGCCAGGCGCAGGCGGGGACGTCCGGCACCGGCAGCACGGGCCCCGCGCCGACGCCCTGAAGCTACGATGCCTGAGGATGCGTTGGCGACAGGGGATCGCTCACGCTCTTCGTGGGCCGGAGTCGGCTCCACATCGCCTCGATGCCCCAGGCGGCCAGCATGAGGAGGCAGGGGAAGGCCTCCACGAGGTAGCGCTGGTTCACGGCGTGCGGCACCGCGTAGGCATGGAGCGCGGAGCGCGTGACCACGGGCAGGAGGAGGATCACGAGCGCCCGGCGATCCCGCCGCGCGAGCGCGAGGACGCCGACGCCGACCAGGGCCAGGGCGCAGAGGAGCGCCTCGCTGCCCATCATCAGCGCCTTGCGCCCCTGCGGTAGCCCGAGGAACGGCACCCGCATCGGCAGCTCGTACTCGGGCACCGGGGACCACAGCGCCACCAGCCGGCCGAGCGGCAGGCCGACGTAGGTGCGGAAGGGGTGGCTCCGCGCCCGCGCCTCGGCGAGCTCCACGAAGCCGCGATCCACCTCGGGCGAGAGGTGCTCGCGGTTGTAGCGCTCGAACAGCGCCACCACCTGCCGCCGCTCCTCCTCGGAGTCCCACATGGCCGGCGTGAGGTGGTGCGCGGTGTCGATGGGGACGCGGTTGACCACGCGGAAGGGGACGTAGGCCTCGCCCGGCGCTCCCTGGGCCCAGGTGCGGAGCCAGGTGATCATGCCGAGGGGCTGCGGGCTCCCGTCCTGGGCCGGCCACTGGTGGCCCTCGAAGTGGGGGGCGCCAAAGAGCACCTGGTTGCGGATGGGCCAGGGCGCGAAGACCGCGCCCGCCACGACGCCGCACAGGGCCATGGCCAGGAGCCGCCGCCGCCAGGGCGCCTGCAGGAGGGCCAGCGCCAGGAGCACCACCGGGACGAGGGTCGCGGCGTCGGCGCGCACGAGCTGCGCGTAGCCGGCCACCGCCCCGCAGGCCGCGGCGGCGCCGAGCGAGGCCCGGCGCATGGCGCGGGCGGCGAGGTACAGCTCGAGCGTGGTGAGCATCGTCGCCAGGGACTCGGACAGCCCGTAGCACGACAGCAGCACGAGGACCGGGCAGGCGAGCACACCGAGGGCCGCGGCCCAGGGCGCGACACGGCCGGCGCCGAGCTCCCGGAGGAGGAGGAACACGAGCAGCGCCGTCACCAGATCCAGGACCACGTTGGCCTGCGTGGCGCGCACGAGGTGCGTCTCCAGATCGAGCGGCGCCTCGCGCACGGCGACGAACGCGAGGAACAGCGGGTAGCCCGGCAGGTGGGTGAAGGTGGCGGGCGCGCGCGCGTCGAGGGCGAAGCGGTGCCCCCGGGCCAGCTCCTGCGAGAGCCGGTAGTACCGGATGCCGTCGCCCGCCGGGACGTGCCACTGGTTGATCACGGCCAGACGGAGCCCCACCCCGAGAGCGAGGAGCAGGACCCCCACGGCGAGCCAGCGAGAGGAGCGCATGTTCGACCCGAGAACGCTTAGCACGACTCGTCCCGTGGGGGCGCGTGTGTGTGGCGGTGCTGCTGCCTTGCGGGGGGCCGCCTCGGATGACAAGATGGCGCCGGGCTCCGCTCGAGGAGAGGTGTGCCGGCCGGCCAGAACGTCATTCCCCAGGAGGAGGTTGCAGAGAAACGGCGCCCTCGGGCGCTGGCGCTCCTCGTGGCGCTGCGGCCGCAGCAGTGGGTGAAGAACCTGTTCGTGGGGGCGCCGCTCCTCTTCGCCAAGTCGCTCTTCGCGCCCGGGGAGGCGCGGCGGGCGGCGGCGGCGGTGGGGATCTTCTGTCTCATCGCGAGCGCGGTCTATCTATGGAACGACCTCGTGGACCTCGAGAAGGATCGGGTCCATCCGCGCAAGCGGCGGCGGCCGATCGCGGCGGGGGAGCTGCCGGTGCCGATGGCGCGCGTGCTCGCGGCGAGCCTGGCCTCCTTCGGGCTGGCGTTCGCCTGGGTGCTGGCGGGGTCCTTTGCCCTGGCCGCGGGCGGGTACCTCATGCTCAACGTGGCCTATTCGCTGCGGCTCAAGCGCGTGCCGTATCTCGACGTGCTGGCGATCGCGTCGGGCTTTCTCCTGCGGGTGGTGGCCGGGGCGCTGGCGATCGAGGTGCATGCCTCGCCGTACCTCCTCCTGTGCACGGCGCTCCTGGCCTGCTTCGTGGGCTTCGGCAAGCGGGCTCATGAACTGGCGAGCGCGGGCGAGCGCGGCGCGGCGCAGCGCTCGGTGCTCGCGCTCTATCGGCCGGGGCACCTGCGGGTGGCGCTCTACCTGACCGGGGCGGCGACGGTGGTGGCCTATGTGGCCTACACCCTGTCGGAGCACACGCGCACGTTCTTCCACACCACCAAGATGGTGTGGACCGTGCCGGCGATCATCTTCGGCATGGGGCGCTTCCTCGTGCTGGTCTCGCAGCGGCCCCGGGCCGAATCGCCCACGGAGGAGCTCCTCCGCGACCCGCTGTTCATGGCCAACCTCGGGCTGTGGGTGGCGGCGGTGATCGGGATCATTTACTTCGCTCACTGAGACTGAAGTGACGAGGAGGTGATCTGTTCCGGCAGGGCGCGGGCCTCCGTGCGCTTCCGCACGTAGGCGCGGTTTGGCACATCTCCTGACCTGCGGATGGTGCGCTTTCGCCGAGCCTGCCCGGGGACCCCCGGGAGCGGCGATGGTCAGGCCCCAGGCAAAATGCTATTTGTATCGAAACACTCTCATTTCCTGCCGTTGCAGGCCGCTGTACGCTGTACAGGGAAACGCCTCTGATGAGCTGACGTCCGTAGAGGTATAGGCTTTGCAGAGGGCAGGCGCGCAAAAGGTACAAGCCTATGAGTCAGGACCCATCGCCCAATATTCAACGTCGCAAGGCCGATCACATTGCACTCTGCGCCTCAGGAGAGGTGGAGTTCCGTGATCAGGGCACGCTGCTCGACGACGTGCAGCTCGTGCACCACTCGCTGCCCGATTTCCCCGTGGAGGAGGTGGATCTGACCACGGAGCTCCTCGGCAAGAAGCTGCGCGCGCCGGTGGTGGTGGCGGGCATGACGGGCGGCACCGAGGAGGCGCAGAAGATCAACCGCGAGCTGGCGCGGGCCGCCGAGGCGCTCGGCATCGGCTTCGGGCTCGGATCGCAGCGGGCGATGGTGGTGCACCCCGATCTCCTGCCGACCTACGCGGTGCGCGACGTGGCGCCGACCACGCTCATCCTGGGCAACCTCGGGATGGTGCAGGCGCGCCAGATGTCGACGGCGGCGATCCGGGAGGTGGTGGGGCTCGTGGGGGCGGACGCGCTGTGCGTGCACCTCAACCCGGCGATGGAGCTCATCCAGCCCGGCGGGGACCGCGACTTCTCGGGGGGCCGCGAGACGTTCAAGCGGCTGGTCGGGGAGCTCGGGATCCCGGTGGTGGGCAAGGAGACGGGCTCGGGTCTGTCGCGCGCGGTGGGCCTCGCGCTGCGCGAGACCGGGGTCCGGACCGTGGACGTGTCGGGCGCGGGCGGGACGTCGTGGGTGGGGGTCGAGACGCGCCGCGCCGAGGGGCGCGCGCGCCAGCTCGGCGAGGAGCTGTGGGACTGGGGCATCCCGACCGGCGCGTCGGTGGGTCTGCTCTCGGATCTCGGTCTCGACATCATCGCCACGGGCGGGCTCAAGAACGGGGTGGACGTGGCGCGGGCGCTGGCGCTCGGCGCCAAGGCCGGCGGGGTGGCGGCGGCGGCGCTGCGCGCGCACCGGGACGGGGGATACGAGGGCGTGGTGGAGTTCCTGCAGCACGTCATCGACGGGGTGCGCGCGGTGACGTTCCTCACCGGCTGCCGCCGGCCGTCGGAGCTGCGCTCGGTGCCGCGGGTGCTCGGGCCGCGGCTCGCGGCGTGGCTGGAGCAGGCGAGGTAGTTCGTGGCGTTCGCTCCGGGCAAGGTGATTCTTCTGGGAGAGCACGCGGTGGTCTACGGCCAGCCGGCGCTCGCCGGGGCCCTGTCATCGGGGGTCACGGTGACGACCCGCCCGGGCCGGGGACGGCTCCGCGTGGCGGCCTGGAACGTGGACATCGACCGGCACGATCCTTCGCCGCTCGGCCAGGCGTTCGCGGCGCTGGCCGCGCGGCTGTATCCGGGGTCGGAGGGGCCAGGTCAGAGTGCCGGGCTGGACGTGGATCTCGAGGTGGAGTTCCAGGTGCCGACCTCGGCGGGGCTGGGCTCGTCGGCGGCGCTGGCGGTGGCGCTGTGCCGCGCCCTGGCCCGGGCCCGGCAGCAGGAGCTCGGGACCGCGGCGATCCTGGACGCGGCCATGGCGGCGGAGACCGTGTTCCACGGCAAGCCGTCGGGGATCGACGCGGCGGTGGCGGTGCACGGCGGCTTTGGCCGCTTCACCCGCGCGGCCGGGTGGACGCCGACGCGCGCGGCGCGGCCGGTGCCGCTCGTGGTGGGACACACGGGCCGGCAGCGCGACACCAAAGGCCGGGTGGCGCGGGTGGCGGAGCTGGCGAGCGAGCGCCCGGCCGAGATGGAGACGCACTTCCGCGCCATCGGGGCGCTCGTCGAGCAGGGCATCGCGGCCGTGCTGGCGGGGGACTTCGCGGCCCTCGGCGCGGCGATGAACGAGAACGCGCGGCACCTCGAGGTGCTCGAGGTGTCGTGTCCGGAGATCGAAAAGATGTGCACGCTGGCGCGGGAGGCCGGAGCGCTCGGCGCCAAGCTGACGGGAGGAGGCGGCGGCGGGTGTGTGCTGGCGCTCGCGCCCGGGCGTGAGGACGCGGTGCAGGCCGCCTGGTCACGGGCCGGGTTCACGAGCTTCGTGACCCAGGTCGGCCAAGTCGGCCAGGTCGGAGAAGCGAGACAGGGAGATCCCCCATGAGCCGCGCGGTGGCTGTGGCCCGCACGAACATCGCCCTGGTCAAGTACTGGGGCAAACGCGACAACGCCTTGAACCTGCCGGCGACCGGCAGCCTGTCCTTGACCCTCGACGGGCTCGAGACGCGCACCGAGGTCATCTTCGGGGGCGGCGAGGCGCCGGAGGGCTCGCAGGCCCCTCTCGATCGTCTGATCCTGGCCGGGGTGGAGGAGACGGGGGTGGCGCGCACGCGGGTCTCGCGCTTCCTCGATCTCGTGCGCGCGCGGGCGGGCCGGACGGAGCGCGCGCTCGTGCGCTCGCACAACAACTTCCCGACGGCGGCGGGGCTGGCCTCGTCGGCCTCGGCGTTCGCGGCGCTGGCGCTAGCGGCGACGCGGGCGGCGGGCCTGGTGGTGCCGCCGGCGGAGCTGTCGGTGCTCGCGCGCCGCGGCTCGGGCTCGGCGGCGCGCTCGATCTTCGGCGGCCTCGTGGAGATGCACCGGGGCGAGCGGGCCGACGGGAGCGACGCGGTGGCCGAGCCGCTCGCGGAGTGGGACCTGCGCCTCGTGGTGGCGGTGTGCGGCGAGGGGCGCAAGGCGACCCTGTCGACCGACGGCATGCGGCACACGGCGGAGACCTCGCCGTATTTCCGCGCCTGGGTGGAGACGCACGAGGCGGACCTGACGGCGGCGCGCGCCGCGATCCGGACGCGCGACCTGCAGGCCCTCGGCGAGGTGATGGAGTACTCCTGCCTGAAGATGCACGCCTCGGCGCTGGCGGCGCGGCCCGGGGTGATCTACTGGTCGGGCGTGACCGTGGAGGCCTTCCATCTCGTGCGGGCGTTGCGCGCGGGCGGGACCGGCGTTTGGTTCACCAACGATGCGGGGCCGCACGCCAAGGCGCTGTGTGCGCCGGCCGATGCGCCGCGGGTGGCCGAGGCACTGGCCGCGCTGCCGGGCGTGACGCGGGTCATCACCTGCGCCCCGGGCGCAGGGGCGCAAGTCATCGAGGAGGCGGCGGCATGAGGATCGCGGTCCGCGCCCCCGGCAAGGCGATGCTCTTTGGCGAGTACGCCGTGCTCGATGGAGCCTGGGGTCTGGTGGCGGCGGTCGATTGTCACGTCACGGCCTGGTTGCACGACGGGCCGCCGGCCAGCCCCTTCGTGGCCTACGGGGCCACGGCGGCGCACGATTACCTGGCGCGGCTCGGGCGGGACGCGCCGGCGGGCTGGCCCCAGGTGGACTCCTCCATGCTCTATGCCCAGAGCGGCGGGGGCAGCGGGCGCAAGCTCGGGCTCGGTTCGTCGGCGTCGGTGACGGTGGCGGCCTTCGGCGCGGTGCTGCACGCCGCCGACGTGCCGCTGGCCGCTCCGGAGCGACGCCACGACATCTTCCTCGCCTGCGATGGCGCGCACACGGCGGCGCAGGGGGCGCGGGGGTCGGGACTCGACGTGGCGGCCGCGGTGTGGGGCGGCGTGCTGCGGGCGCGGCGCCACGAGGAGCACATCGACGTGGAGCCGGTGACGCTGCCGCCGGAGCTGGCGGTGGTGCTGGTGGACACCGGCATGGCGGCGAGCACGCCCGAACGGGTGGCCCGCTACCGCTCGCTCGACCGCAAGAACCCGGCGGTCCAGCAGCTGCTCCATCACCTGGAGGTGTTGGCCGAGCGGGGCGCGTTCGTGACCCTGGCCAGCGACCTCCTCGTCCTGGTCGACGACTGGATGCGCCGCATGGGGGAGCTCGAGCGCCTGATCGACATCGACATCCTGACCCCGGCGCTGCACCGGGTGGCGGCGGTGGCGCGGGAGGTGGGTGGGGGCGCCAAGCCCTCGGGCGCGGGGGGCGGCGATCTGGCGGTCGCCTTCATCCCAGTCGAGGCGGTCGACGCGTTCAAGCAGCGACTCGTGGCCGAGGACCTGCCCGCGCTCAAGGTTCAGATCGAACAACAACCGCAGGGCCTCCAGGCCCTTCCTCTATCTGCTTCGGAGTACTATCCATGACTCAGCAACGCTCCTCGCGCGTCCCCGGGTTCTACAAGCTCCCCATCGAGCGCAGGCGGGTGGAGCTGG
This sequence comes from Polyangia bacterium, assembly GCA_036263495.1. Classification (GTDB taxonomy): domain Bacteria; phylum Myxococcota_A; class Polyangia; order Palsa-1104; family SHYY01; genus DATAGU01. The sequence goes on from DATAGU010000176.1 coordinate 21,199, forward strand.
CCGAGCGCACTGGTCTCGGGGAGCAGCTCGCCGGCCTCGCCCGCGGGCCTCTGCTCGACGAGGAGACCGCCGATCACATGATCGAGAACGTGATCGGCACCTATGCGCTGCCGCTCGGCGTGGGGCTCAACTTCCGCGTCAACGACAACGACTACCTCGTGCCGATGGTGGTGGAGGAGCCGTCGGTGGTGGCGGCGGCGTCGAACGCGGCGCGCATGGTGCGCGAGGGCGGCGGCTTCCAGGGCGAAGCCGACGATCCGATCATGATCGCGCAGGTGCAGCTCATGGCCGTGCCCGATCCCGAGCACGGCAAGCGGCGCATCGAGGCGCACGCGAGCGAGATCATCCAGCTCGCCAACCAGGCGCAGCCGGGGCTCGTGGCGCGCGGCGGTGGCATGCGGCACCTCGAGGTGCGCATCCTCGACAACAAGCCGGAGGCGGGGGTGCCGAGCGGGATCGGCAACATGGTGATCGTGCACCTCCACATCGATTGCTGCGACGCCATGGGCGCCAACCTGGTGAACACGGTGGCCGAGGCGGTGTCGGATCGGTTGGCGGAGCTGGCGGGCGGTGAGGTGGGCCTGCGCATCCTCTCGAACCTGGCGGATCGCCGCTGCGTGCGGGTGCGCTGTCGCGTGCCGGTGCGCATGCTGGCCTCGGAGGTGGGGGATGATGGGACGCGGGTGGCGGCCGGGATCGTGGCGGCCAGCCGCTTCGCCGAGCTCGATCCCTACCGCGCGGCCACGCACAACAAGGGCATCATGAACGGCATCGACGCGGTGGTGCTCGCCTGCGGCAACGACTGGCGCGGCATCGAGGCCGGGGCCCACGCCTTTGCGGCGCGCAGCGGGGTGTATCGGCCGCTGGCCGTGTGGCGCCTGCCGCCCGACGATCCGCAGGTGCTCGAGGGGTCCCTCGAGCTGCCGATGGCGCTCGGGACCGTGGGTGGGGCGACTCGCGTCCACCCGGGGGCGCGGCTGTCGCTGGCCCTGCTCGGGGTGAACACGGCCACGGAGTTCGGCATGGTGGCCGCGTGCGTGGGGCTGGCCTCGAACCTGGCGGCGCTGCGCGCGCTCGCCTCCGAGGGCATCCAGCGGGGTCACATGTCGCTGCACGCGCGCACGGTGGCGCGCGGCGTGGGGGCCACGGGGGAGCTGGTGGAGCTCGTAGCGGAGGAGCTGGCGCGCACGGGTGACGTTCGTGCGGTGCGCGCTGCCGCCATCCTCGAGCGCTTGCGCGCAGAGGCCGCGCAGGGATACAATGTCTGAGCAGTTTTTTCTGGAGTTTTCCAATGATACGTCGCGTCGTCGCCCCTCGCGTTCGCCTTCCTGATGAACTGACTGGCGCAGCGATGCCGGGTGCGGCGGCGGTGCCGAATGTCCCACGGCGCAGCTGGACCATCGAGGAGTCCTTCGCGTACTGCGAGCAGATCGTGCGCGCGTCGACGGAGAACTTTCCGGTGGCGTCGCGCTTCGTGCCGGCGCACCTGCGGCCGTACGTGTGGGCGATCTACTCGTTCGCGCGCTTCGCGGACAACTTCGCGGACGAACCGGAGTACGAGGGGAGTCGAGCCGAGGCGCTCGATCACTGGGAGGAGGCGCTCGAGCGCTGCTACCACGGGGAGGCGGAGCATCCGGTGTTCATCGCGCTGCGCGAGGCGGTGGACAAGCGCGACATCCCGATCCTGCCGCTGCGGGACATGCTGACGGCGTATCGCATCGACCTCCATGTGAAGCGCCACCCGACGTTCGCGTCCCTGCGCAACTACTGCGCCCACGCGGCCGAGCCCATCGGCCGCCTCATCTTGTGTGTCTTCGGGTACCGGGATCCGGCGCTCTCCCGCTTCACGGACGACCTGTCGACCGCGCTCCAGCTCACCAAGGTGGTCCAGGACGTCAAGCAGGACCTGGCGCACGGCTATCTCTATCTGCCGGAGGAGGATCTGAGCCACTTCGGCGTGCGTGAGGCGGATCTGGCGGCGGGCTACATAACCCCGCGGATCCGAGACCTGCTGCGCTTCCAGGTGGCGCGCGCCCGTTCGTTCTTCGAGCGCGGGCGGCCCATCGTCCACTGGGTGGACGGCGAGCTGAGCTTCGAGATGAACCTCATCTGGCACAGCGGGACGACGATCCTCGATAAGATCGAGGCGGTGGACTACGACGTGTTCCAGCGCCGCCCGGCCATCGATACCCTCGACAAGCTGAAGATGGTCATGCGAAGCGCGCGGCGTTCCCGCCTGTAGGCGCCGCTCGCGCGCTCATCGGTCCGCATCCGTTCAATCATCGATCGCCACAACACACCCATCCGAGAGGCCCGCGAGCATGTATGCTCGCGGCCATAGCGCCGGTCACACGCATCGATAGGACCAGAGGCGGGCGAAGGCCCGCGGTCAGCGAAGGCCGAAGGCCTGAGCGGATGGATGCGTGTGAGAGGCGTTCCTAAAGGAGACTCGCATCGTGCATGTCATCGTGATCGGAGGCGGCTTTGCCGGACTCACAGCGGCGACGCAGCTCGCGGAGGAGCAGCACCAGGTGACGCTGCTGGAGAGGCGCGCGCATCTCGGCGGGCGCGCCTTTCCGGCGGAGACCGAGCCGACGGACGGACAGGGCCCCGTCCTGCGGGAGCCGCCGCCGCGGCCGTTCTTCGGCTATTTCCGGGCGGCGCGGCACTTCCTCGATCGCATCGGCACGGCGGGCAAGCTGCACTTCCCACCGCGGCTCGAGCTCGTCTTCGTCGATCGCCGCGCGCGCCGCCCACGCGAGCGGACCCTGCGCTCACTGACCTCGCTGCCCTCGCCGCTCGATCGGCTCGGCGCCCTGGCGGGCTTCGGCGGGCTGTCGCTCGTCGAGCGCGGCCTGACGCTGCGGGTGGTGGCGGCGCTCACCGCGCCCTCGCGGCTGGCGCCGGGCCCCCAGGAAGGCGATACGGTGGAGTCGTGGCTGCGCGCGCTGTCGCAGTCGGAGCGAGCCTGTGAAGGGCTCTGGTATCCGCTCGCGCTCCTCGTGCTGCAGGACGATCCACGGCGCGCCGCGGCCGCGCCGTTCGCACTGGCCCTGCGGTCCATGTTCCTCGGCCCGCCCGACAGCGCCTGCCTGGCCTTGCCGGCGACCGACGCGCAGCAGCTATACGTCGACGACGCGCGCCGCTACCTCGAGACGCACGGCGGCACGCTGCGAACCGGCACGGCCGTGCGCGCGCTCCAGGTGCGCGAGAGGCGTCCCCGCCTGATCCTCGAAGGGGTGGAGATGGAGACCGGCGAGGTCCTGCAGGCCGATGCCGTCATCGCCGCCATCCCGCCCGCGGCGCTGGTCGAGCTCCTCCCCGCGGGCGTGCGCGGGAGTGACCCCTATTTCCAGGCGCTCGGTCGCCTCCAGGGAGCGCCGGCGGTGACCGTCCACCTGCGGCTCGATCGGCCCCTCGAGGACGTGCGGGCGGCGGCGGTGTTCGCGGGGTCGCCGTTCCACTGGCTGGCGCAGCGCCACGACGGCACGGGCCGGGGCAGCGAGGTGTGGCTGCAGGCCTTCGGTGCGTGGGCGCTCTCCGACCGCGAGGACGCCGCGCTCGTGCGCCTGGCGACCGACGAGCTGCGAGCCGCCTTTCCCGAGGCGCAGGCGGCGCGGGTCCTGGCGGCTCGCGTGCTGCGCGAACGCGACGCGTTCATCGGCCATCCTGCGGCCGCCGGCGGCGAGAGCCTGCGGCCCAAGATGCGTACGCCCGTCGAAGGGCTGTTCGTGGCGGGCGATTATGCCCGCACCGGCCTGCCGGCCAACCTGGAGTCCGCCGCCCGCTCCGCCGGTGAGGCCGCGGCGCTGGCCCTCGAATACGAGCCGCCGCCGCCGCCCGCCCCGCCCGAAGGTTTCATCCCCGCCAACCGCCTCGTGCGCCGGCCCTCAGACACCCACTGACGCCCCGCCGCTACCGGAGCGGCACCTCGCCCATGGAGATCCAGGAAGGGAGCGGCCCCTCGGTCCGGTGGAGGCTGAGGGCGGAGATGGCACAGATCCCCGCGTACCGGTCTTGGATCTCGCCCGCGATGCGCTCCCGCGCCTCCGGCGCCATGTCGGCGTAGACCAGGCTCAAATGCGCCGCACCGGCGGAGACCGCCGGGTGGCCGAAGAGGCGGGATGCCTCGCTGAGGAGCTCCTCGAAGGACCTGCTGGTCGACCGCGCCGGGAGGTACACGCAGCGGAACGGGTCATCGCCCACCTCCGCGGCGCCGAGCTCGACATGGATCGGTTGTCCACGCAGCCGTTCACCGAGCTCCCGTACCCGAACCATGAACTCATCCGGATCTCCACCCATACCGGCCAGGAGTGTGAGGTGCGGCTCCCAGGGCATGGCATTGCGCCGTCGGATCTCATCCGCGAGCCGCTGGCGAATCCCAGGTTCAGGCAGGGCCCAGAGAGAGTAACCTCGCCCCTTCAGCGAGTGCATCGCCGGCCATCATGAGCCGGGATGAGCTAGAACGCGACGCCGACCCGCAACGCGGCCGTCCAATCGTCCGCGCGCTGATTCGAACGCGGCAGCAGATCCAGGTTCTCGCGGCCGAGCGCCTTCTGCGGCACGAAGCGATAGGTGAAGCGCAGCTCGAGCACGGCGTGCCGGCCCATGTAGAACGTGATACCGCCCGCGGCGGGGATGGCGACGCCGTTGACGCTGCGGTTGAAGTCACGCAGCAGGACCAGCTTCTCGGTGCTGCCATAGAGACGGTAGTTCATCCAGGCGCCGCCGCCGGCCACGAAGGGCTGGACGCGCCAGCGGGTGAAGTTGATGCGCCCGAGGACCTCGACCGAGGAGCCGAGCAGCGAGGACTGCGGCCCCGCCAAGCCCTGCGCGCGCTGTATCGTGCCTACGTAGCCCACTTCGAGCGCGATCGGCGCGCGCGTGCCCACCATCAGACGCAGATCCCAGTTCCCACCGAGGCGGGTCTGGTTCTTGTATTGCGGCCTCGCGAAGTCGGTCACGCCGCCGCCCACGGTCAATGACACCATGGTCGGCGAATAATCGCAGTCGTCACAGGTGCGACGAGCCTCGGCACGCGGAGCCCAGGCCCCGAGCGCCGCCGCCGCGGCCAGCGCAGCGATGGAATGTGTCAGCCAGCGGTTCTTACGAATGGCGCCCTTCATACTGCCTCCCTCATCGCCTCGCGGCGACATTGACGGTGCTCCCCCACGGCCCGGGCCCCGGGCCGATCCATGACTCATGAACGCCTCGCAGCCGGAAAAATGCACGCCGCAAGCCAGCCCTCACCCCACCCCGCAGCTGAGAGAAGAGCAGCAGACGGTCTGCACAGTGTCCGCCGGTCCGCCTGCTCGAAGGATTGACAGGGGAACGCACGAGCGCGACGCTCGCGAGTAGAGCCGGCTCCCTCGGCTGGCCACGGATCGCCCTGGATCAAATGACGACGCTGCGGACTCGCCGGTGCCGGCGGACGTGACCCGCTCCTCTCACAGGACACCGACCCAGGAGCCAGGTTCCCCCAGGCGTTTCATGTCCCGCCGGGGAGTTCGGCGCCTCATCCTCGGCCTCCTCCTCGCGGCGGCCCTCGGTGCAGCGTTCGTGTGGCGCGCCGCGACCCGCCGCGCCGAGAGCTACCTCACCGAGAACGAGGCCGCGCGCGGCGCGGTGCGCGAGCTGCCCGTCACCCTCGGCGCCACGGTGCGGCTCGGCGCCGGCCACCCGGCCGACGTCGACGTGGCAGCGCCCGTGCGGGCGGCCCACGACGGCGTGATGCTGTCCGATGGCTCGCTGCTCGTGGCCACGGGCGGCGGTCTCGTGGCCGTGCGGGCCGGAGCCCTGGCCCTGGCCCTGGCCACGGACGCCGCCGGCTCCCCCGCAAGAACCGAAGGCCCTGCGCAAAGTCTGCGGGCAGCCCCTCACCCGCCCTCTGGCCCTGGCCCTCGGCCGCAGGAGGATGGCATCTCCTATTCCACCCACCTCGACGGCCTCCCCGGCCTCGACCTCACGGCCGCCACGCGCCTGGGCGCCCGGGCGCTGCTCGGCGACCGGACCGGGGTGCTCGCGCTCGTCGATGGCGAGCGTGTGACGCCGGTGCGGATCGGGTTGCCGCGCCCCACGCCGGTGGCGGATCTCGTCGCCGCGGCCGACGTGGTCTATGTCCTCTACACCGGTCTCGGCGTCGTGGCCTTCGACGGCCGCCGCGCGGTCGACGTGGGCGCCACGGCCAAGCTCGACCTCACCGCGGCGACGGCGCTGTGCGTGGGCACGGGCGGGCTCCTGGTGGGGACCCGCGAGGGCGTCCTCTATCAGGAGCGCGGCGGCGGCGCGGCCGTGGAGTTCGTGCGCCGCGACACCGGTCTCGGCGTGCCCATCACCGCCCTCGCCTGCCCCGGCGCAGAGACGCCGGATGTCTACCTCGGCACGCCCTTCGGCCTCTACCGCCTGCCCGCCGGCAGCGCCGCCCCCCCCGAGGCCCTGCGCCGTGACCTCTTCGTCACCTCGATCCTGCCCCTCGCCGCCGGGCTCTACGCGTCGAGCTTCGATGACGGCGTGTGGCTCCTCGACCCGGTGTCGGGACGCGTCCGCGCGCACGAGCTCGAAGGGCAGACGATCACGCGGCTCCGCGCGCTGACGCCCGGGGGCGCCGGCACGAATCCAGGCCAGGGCCCGGCGCCGGACACGAGCGAGCGCGTCGTGGCCTCGAGCGCTCGCGGGATGCTCGTGCGGGCCGCCGGGCGCTGGCGTCCCCTGCCCGCGCCGGCCGCGACTCCGAAGCTCTCCGCGGGCCACGTGACCGCGCTCGCCCGCGACGGGGCGGGCGCGCTGTGGGTCGGCACCTTCGATGGCGGCATCGACGTGCTCGACGGCGCCCTGCGCTCGCTCCGCCACCTGCCCGAGCCCGCCGGCGCCGGCGCGGCCGGAGGGCTGTCCCCGCTCGCCGATGCGCGCGACGACCAGGTCAACGCCCTCCTCTACCGTCCGGCCACGCGCGAGATGCTGGCCGCCTCCGTCCGCGGGGTGACCGTGTATCGCGATGGCGTCCCGGTCGGACAGCTCGGTCCGGACGAGGACGCCGCGGCCCGGCCCCCCCATGGCTCACGGGACGGTTCGGGCGATAGCTCCCGGAACGGATCCGGCGGCAGATCAGGCGACGGCGTGGCGGCGCTCGTGCCCCTGCCCGGCGGCCTAGCGCTCGCCACCAGTCATGGCGTCGTGCTCGCCGAGGGCGCGAAGCGGCGGGCGCTCTATACCTTCCACGGCCTGGCCAACAACCACGTCTATGCCCTGGCCTCTCTGCCCTGGGCCGCGTCCCGAACCCCTGAGGCCGAAGGGGGGACCCTCGCGGCGGGCACGCTCGGTGGCCTGTCCCTCATCGAGCTTGGCACCCGACCACGCATCACAAAAAACCTCGGCGCCGGCCCGGGGCGGCTCGGCGCGGCCTGGATCGCGGCCCTCGCCGCGGACCCCGAGGGCCTGTACGTGGGCACCTACGGCGGCGGGGTGCAGCGCCTCCGGCCCGACGGCAGCGTGGAGGATCTCAGCGCGCCGATCGGGCGCTTTCACGTGAACCCCGGGGCGCTCGTGGTGGAACGCGGCACGCTCTGGGTCGGGACGCTCGAGGCCGGCCTGCTCGCCTGCGATCTCGGCGAGCGGCGCTGGCGGCGGCTCGAGCGGCTCTTGCCGCCGGGAGGCGCCACGGCGATCCTGGTGGACGGAGATACCTTTTACATCGGCGGGCCCGCGGGCCTGGTGCGCGCCTCGCGATCCGCGGTCGAGGCGGCGCTCGTCCCCATCGGCACCCCCCTTCATGCAGAGGAAGCCCCATGAGTCGATCCACGAATCGAGCGGCGAGCCGAGCCCTGTGGCCCGCCCGAATGGCGCTCGGCCTCGGCCTCGTCCTTATCGGAGCGCTTATGGAAGCGCCCTCCCCTACCCGCCCGGCGTGGGCGGATGCCGGCGTGCTCATCCCCGCCAACCTCCAGCAGGAGCCGGATCCCGACATCCTCTCCTTGCGCAGCATGGACGTCCGCGTGCGCATCGACCACCTGCACGCGCGCGTCGATCTCAAGGCGGTGTTCCAGAACCACACCGACCAGCAGCTCGAAGGGCGCTACGTCCTGCCGCTCGGCGAGCGCGCCACGGTCGAGGACTTCTCGGTCTGGCAGGGCGAGGAGCGCCTGATCGGCACCATCGTCGAAAAACAAAAGGGCAAGCGCCTGTTCCAGGAGATCGTGCAGCGCCAGCTCGACCCCGGCCTGGCCGAGACCGACGATCAACCGGAGCGGGCGCACGACTTCGTCATCCGCGTGGCGCCCATCCCGCCGCGCGGCACCGCGCGCGTCGAGGTCACCTTCTCCGAGGATCTGGTCGTCACCTCGGGCGGCGCCGAGTTCGTCCTGCCGCTCAAGCCGCGCCGTTATGGCGAGCAGCGGGCCGGCGAGCTGCACATCGACGTGGCCGCCGAGGGCCCCTACCCGCTCGCCGACGTGATCGTACGGCCGCAGGGCCGGCTGCGCTGGCAGAGCGCCCCGGCCCCTGGGTCCACGCGCTTCGCCGGCCGTTTCGATGGCACGGACGTGCCCCTCAGCGACGACCTCAGCATCGAGATGCGGCTCGGCGGCGGCCCGCCGCTCGACGTCCTGGCCTACCGCGACGTCCGCCCCGGCGGCCGCGTGGACATCTCGCCGTTCGGCGACGGCACCGTGTATCGCGACGAGCGCGGGTACTTCCTCGTGCGCACCCTGGTGGGTCCGCTGGTCGAGGCCGGCAAAGGGCCCCAGGCCGCCGGCCCGCGGCCGCCGCGCGACGTGGTGGTGCTCCTCGACACGTCCTTGTCCATGCAGTGGGAGAAGCTCGAGCGCTCCTTCGCCGCGTTCGAGTACCTGCTCGGCCGGCTCACGGACACCGACCGCTTCTCGATCGCCACCTTCGATGAAGAGGTCCACCCCATGCCCGGCGGCCTCGTGCCCGTGTCCTCGATGTCGCGGGCCGCGGCGCTCAAGTTCGTGCGCGAGTCCTACCTCGGCGGCGGCACCAACCTCGGCGCGGCGCTGGCCTCGGGGCTCGCCCTGCTCGGTCAGGCCCCGCGGCCGGACGCCGAGCGCTTCCTCGTCCTCGTGAGCGACGGCAACCCCACCCTCGGCGAGATCGCCTATCAGAAGCTCGGCGAGGAGTTCGCGCGCGCCAACGGCGCCAGCCCAGCGGCCCCGGCGACCTCGGCGGCCTCAGCAAGCAAGACCCCGGCGCGGAAGCCCACCGCGCGCCTGTTCGTGCTCGGCGTGGGCGACGATGCCGCCGGCACCTTGCTCGGCCGCCTGGCGAGCGCGGGCGACGGGTACTTCGCCCAGGTGCGCGAAGGCGGCGACGCGAGCTTCCTCCTCCGCACCTTCTTCGACAAGCTCGCCCAGTCCCCCTGGCGCGAGGTGGCGCTCACCATCGCCGACCTCGCCGGCATCAGCCACGTCTATCCGCCGGTGCACAGCGCGGTCTACGCCGGCTCCGACGCCACCTTCTTTGGCCGCTACGCGCAGCCCGGCAAGGCCACGGTGGCCGTGCGGGGTCAGGGGACGGAGCAGAAGCTCGACGAGACCGCGGCCGTGAGCCTGCCCGAGCGCGACGACCGGCGGCCCTGGGTGGGCCGCGGCTGGGCGCGGCTGCGCATCGCCGACCTCCTCGAGCACATCGATCTCGAGGGCGAGAAGGACGAATGGCTGCGGGAGATCATCGCCCTGGCCAAGGAGTTCCACCTCGTCACGCCCTACACCTCGTTCATCGCCGCGCCGCGGGCGCTGCTCCGGCCGCGCATCATCCAGCCCGGCGATCCCGTGCTGCGGGTCCAGACCGCGCCCGAGATCCGGCAGGTGACCGCGGTCTTCCCCTTTGGCCTCACCCAGAAGCTGCGCTACCTCCCGGCCGAGGGCGTGTGGGAGACGCGCTTCCTGGCGCCGACCTGGATGAAGGATGGCCGTTACCGCTGCCTCCTCGTCCTCACCGAGGCCGACGGTCGCAAGACCTCGGAGTGGAAGAGTTTCGTGATCGACAGCCGGCCGCCGCGGCTGCGCGCCGAGCTCGCGGGGGGCGGCCGGCTCGCCCATGCCGGCGAGCCCCTCGAGATCACCGTGCGCGCCGACGCCGACACGCGCCGCATCCAGGCCCGCATCGGCGATGGCCCGGCGGCCGAAGTGCTGTGGGATCCGGTGCGGCGGGTGTCCGTGGGCAGCCTGAGCGTGCCGCGCGACCAGCCGACCGGGCGGGCCACCCTGGTGGTCACGGCCGAGGACATGGCGCACAACGTGTCCTCGATCGAGCTGCCCCTCGACGTCGCGGGAGGACGATGATGCGTGGATCTGGCGTTCGCCCTCTCCCCACCCTGAAGGCGCCTGCGCGGCCCCCGCTCCTGGCCCTGCTCGCGCTCCTCGCCATCGGTCCGGCCGGGAGCGCGCTCGCGCAGCCGCGCTTCGAGGAACCGGTCGGCGGCGTCATCCCCGAGGACGCGCGCGCCGCCCTCCGCGCCGCGCTCTACGAAGAGGTCCCACTCCTCGGTGACAAGGCGCTCGCGCCGCGGCCCGCGACCCTGGCCCGCGCGGTCCTGCAGGACGTGGCGCAGCGCTTCCCGCAGGTGGCGGCGGTGCACAAGTATCTCGGCCGGGCGGCGTACCAGGCCGGCGATCCGGCGGCGGCCGAGAAGGCCTATCAGATGGCCGTGAGCGTCGCGGGCCCTGCCGACGCGCCGTGGGCGCTCGAGGAGCTGGCCGCGTTCTATCGCGAGCGCAACCAGGCCCGCGAGGAGCTCGCCACGCTCGACCGCGAGGTCACCGCGCTCCTCGCCGGCCCGCGCACGGGCGAGCTCAAGACGCGGCTCCGCGAGCTGTACGAGCGGGAGCGCGACCTCGCCGAGGCTCACGCGCTGGCCGGCGCCCCCGCCCGCTACGCCCGCAAGATCATCGAGCTCTACCCCGAGGATCCCAGCTACCTGCGGCGCTACATCGACGATCTGGTGGCGCGCGGGCGCACCAAGGAGGCGCTCGCCGAGGTGGCGCGCTACCGGCCCCGCTTCACTGCCCTCGGCGAGGTGCGCTACTTCGCCCAGATCGAGGCCGGCATCGCCGAGCAGGCCCGCGACGCCGACCGCGCCGAGGCCGTGTATCGCCGCCTCATCGCCGCGGACCCGCTCGCCGCCGCGGGCGACGACGGCGGCCTCTACCGCGACTACTTCGACCTCGTGAAGCGCCTCGGCCGGGACCGGGAGACCAAGCGCGCCCTCCTGGCCAAGGCGCGCGCCGGGACGATCGCCGGCGGCGATCTCGCCCTCCTCGTCGAGCTGCACGTGTACGAGGGCGACAGCGGCAAGGCCCGCGAGCTCCTCACCGAGCTCGCCACCAAGCCCGCCCCCGCCGCGGAGCTGGCCCTGCGCGGCCGGCTCTACCTCCTCCTCCGCCTGCCCGAGCGCGCCGTGCCGCTCCTCTACGCCGCCTACCGCGCCGCGGGCACCGCACAGGAATGCGAGCTGGCGCTCGGCGAGCTCGGCCTCGCGCTCGTGGGGGAGGACCTCGGTCGCACCGGCCTCACGCCGCTCGCGCCGCTCGGCGGCTTCCGCCTGCGCCACGTGGCCTCCGGCCCTTCCATCGCGGGCGGCCTCGCCTCGCTCCTCTTCAATCGCCTCGAGGGCGAGCCCGCCAAGGATCTCGACCACGTGCAGGCCGTGCGGGGCAACCAGGAGCGGGCCGAGGTCGTGCTGGCCGAGCTCAAGCGCCTGGCCCCGCGCTCCCTGCGCACCGCCGCGCTCATGGCCGCGCTCGTCGACTCCGCGCGCGCCTATCACGAGTGGGCGGAGGCCGCGCGGCTCGCCGAGGAGTTCGGCCGCGCCTTTCCGCAGCACCCGCGCTACGTCGCCGTGCGCCTGAGCGGCTGCGACGCGCGCTGGCGCCGCGAGCGCCCGGCGGGCGTCGCCTGCTACCAGGGCCTCCTCGACGAGGCCTACGGCCGGCGCGAGCACACCGGCTACGACGAGGTGCTGTCCGCCTTCGCCAGCGCCTGGGCCGGCGAGCGGCGCGGCCAGGCCGAGGTGCTCAAGCTCTACTGGGCCGAGATCGGCAAGCACCCGGACGACGCCGCGCTCTACGATCGATTCCTCGAGCACCTCGGCCGGCACAACCTGTTCGACGAGGAGCTGCGGGTCTACGAGCAAGGGCTCAAGCGCTTCGCCACCTCGTCCTGGTACGACCGCATCGCCCGCTGGCACCTCGAGCGCCGTGGCGCCGCCGCCTTCCAGACCGTGACCTGGAGCCTCATCGGCGACCTCGACGACGCCAAGCTGGCGGCGTACCTCGAGTCGCTCGTCAACTACAACCCCCGCTCGGCCACGGCCGACGCCTCGCGCTTCTACGAGGCGATTTACAAGAAGGCGCTCGAACGCTTCCCCTATGACCCGCGCTTCGTCGGCAAGCTGCTCGCCTTCTACGATCGCTTCCCCAAGCAGTTCGCCCCGGCCGGGCAGCGCCTCGTGCGGCGCTACCTCCTCGCCGACCCGGACCTCCTCGCGCGCTTCCTCCGCGATCGCGCCGCGGCCGGCAAGCTCGAGGCCGATCTGGCCCTCGTCAACGCCGGCGGCAACGTGGCCGAGCGGGCCCTCGGCGCGGCGGCGCTGGTGTTCCTGTCGCGGCAGGAGATGGCGGTGCCAATCCTGGGCCGCCTGATCGAGGACTTCCCCGCGGATCGCGCGCTCGTCCGGCGGCACGCGGCGCTCGTGCGGGCCGTGGCCGATCCCGATCGACGCACCGCCGCGACCCGCGCCGCGGGCCTCCTCGAGCGCCTGGTCACGCTCTACCCGGCCGACGAATCCCTCCTCACCGAGGTGGGCGATTACTACGCCGAGTCCGGGCAGCTCGAAGAGGCGGGCAAGCGCTACGAGCGGATCATCGCCCTGGCCCCCGGGGATCTCGACGCCTATCTGCGCCTGGCCTCCATCCGCTGGGACTTCTTCCAGTTCGACGCCGCGGCCGAGGTCATCCGGCGGGCGCGCAAGCGCTCCGGCGATCCCCTCAAGTTCGCCGACAAGCTCGGCGCCATCTACGAGTCCAAGAAGGATTTTTCCAAGGCCATCGCCGAGTACATCCGCCTCGCCGCCGGGGCCGAGCGGCTCGACGAGGCGCAGCCCCCCGCGAGCGGCGAAGGCGAGGGCACGAGCGAGCTCGAGGAGGAGGGCGGCGAGGGCGGCGACGCCGGCGCGCAAGTGGACGCGGGGGGAGACGCGGGGCTCTCGCGCCTGGTCTACCTCGCCCGCCGGCGGGGCATGAACGATGCCGTGGCCCGCGCCTGGCGCACGGCCCTCGGCGCAAGCGCCAAAGGCGCCGCGGTCGATCTCGGGGCCGCCGACGGCCGCACCGTGCTCGCCAACGCCGCCTACCTCGCCCGGCTCGATCGCCCCGAGGAGCGCCGGAAGCTGCTCGGCGAGGCGGCCGCCAAGGCGCGCGATCCGCGCCTCCTCGCGCGGATCGTGGAGCTCGTGCGCGGCGACGAGAGCGCGCGCCCGGTGCTGGTGGCGGCCCTCGCGCGCCAGGCCGAGCTCGGCAAGGGGGCGCCGGCCTACGTCTACCCGCTCGTCGACGCGCTCGTGGCGGGGCACGAGGACGCGCGGGCCGAGCAGGAGCTGCGCGGCCTCATCGAGCGCCTCGACAAGGGCGGCGAGGACGATCGCGACGAGGCCGTGGCCGCGCGGGTGACGCTCGCCGATCTCCTGTGGCAGCGGCGCCGCCGCCCCGAGGCCATCGGGCTGCGCGCCGAGGCCGCGGCCCAGGCCAGCGGGGCGCGCAAGGAAGAGCTCGCGCTCGAGGTCATCGCCTGGCGCATCGCGGAGAAGCAGCTCGATCTGGCAGAGAGCGAGGCGCGGGCGTTCCTCGGGCAGCACCCGGGCGAGGCGCGCTGGGTGCGGCCGGTGGCCGACGTCCTCCTGGCCCGCGGGCAACGCGAAGAGGCGCTGCAGCTCTATCAGGAGGCGATCCAGACCACGCGCAAGCTCACCCTGGCCGAGGGGGAGCGGCGGCGGCGGGGGATCGAGCTGCGGCACGCGCTCATCGATCTCCTGCGGCGCATGCCCCCGGCCGGACGCCATCGCGAGGCCGTGGATCAGTGGATCGAGATCGTCAACGCCAACCCGAGCGACGAGAGCGAGATCATGGCGCTGCACGAGTACGCGGTGGCGCAGAAGCAGCTCGGGCGCGTGGTCGAGTACTACACCAAGACCGCGCATACCGCCTCGCGCGACGTGCGCTGGCCCCTGGTCCTGGCCACGCTCGCCGACCTCGAGGGCGACCCGGCGACCGCGGCGGCCCGCCTGCGCGACGCGCTCGCCATCGCCCCCGAGCGCACGGGCCTCTGGCAGTCGCGCGCCGAGGCGCTCCTCCGCGTCGGCGATCCCGTCCAGGCGGCCCAGAGCTGGCACCGGCTGTGGGAGCTCGCGGATCACGACCCGCGCTGGGCCATGGCCGAGGCCAGGGCGCTTGGCCGGGCGGGCAAGACCCAGGAGGCGCTCAAGATCCTGCGCGGGGTCGTCGCCGCGGCGGCCGAGTCCGGCACCACCGGGGACCGGCTCGGTCCGTGGTGGGACGCGGCCGCGCTCCTCGAGGACGCGGGCCTCGTATCCGAGGCATGGACGCTGGCCACTGAGGGGGTCGATCGGATCGCGAAGAGGCTCGGCGAGACGCCCTGGCGGCCCCGGGAGGCGGCCACATACGCGCGCATCGCCGTGCGGAGCGGTCATGCCGCCGAGGCGCTCGGCAAGCTCTTCGAGATCCGGCAACAGGCGCACACCCTGGCCGAGGCCGAGGGGACCGAGGATCCGTGGCGCGCGCGCAGCACGGGCCAGGCCGCCCATCAGGCGCTCACCGAGGAGCTGCCGCACGCCGTGGCCGAGATCGCGAGCGACCGCGAGGCCCGCCGCTTCGCCGAGGCCCTCGTCGCACGCGGGGCGAAGAGCGACGGCGACACGCTCGATCTGTGGGCCGAGATCGCGAGCGCGGCCGGCCGCCCCGACGTGACGCGGGCGCTGTGGCGCCGTGGCACCCGGCTCGGCGACGAAGCCGGCCCCCGGTACGTCACCCGCCTCGTGCAATCGCTCGCCGAGGCCCACCTCTACGACGAGCTGGTGGAGCTCCTCGGCGACGCCAAGGGCCCTGCCCCGTCCCCCCTGCGGCCCGCGGACCTGCTCACCCTGGCCGAGGCCGAGCGGGCGCTCGGCGATAGCAGCGGCGAATCGCAGGCCCTCGCGCGCTACCTCGCGGCGCGGGCGAGCGAGAGCGAGGGCGAAGGCCCGCGCTTCGGAGGTCGCGACGCCGCGCTCGACCGGTACCTCACGCTGCTCCTCGCCCGCAAGGCCGACGCCGAGCTGCGCCAGCAGGCCGAGCGCGGCGGGGCGTACGCGCCCCAGATCGCCGACTTCCTGTTCGCCCACGGGCGGCCGGATCTCGGCCAGGTGGCCCTCGGCGCGCTCGGCCATGACGAGGGCCCCGTGTGGCGCGACGCCAAGCAGGGCGAGGCGCTCCTCGCCCTCGGCGGGCACGGCAAGGAGGCGGCGACGGCGCTCGGCCGCGTGCTCGGCGGCTCGGCCGCGATCGCGCCGATCGGCGAGGTGCTCGCGCACCGGCCCGACGCCGGCGCGCCGTCGCAGGCATCGGACCAACGGTCGAGCCCGCAGCTCACCGGTGAGCGCTGGTACCGTTACGCCACGCGCTATGCCGAGGCGCTCAGGCAGGCGCGCGACCCTCGCGCCGCGCGTCTCGCCGCGGCCTCGGTCGAAGCGCGGCCGCGCGACAGCATGGCCTACGTCGAGCACGGCGACGCGCTCCTCCGTCTCGGGGATCGGCGCGCCGCCGTGGCCGCCTATCAGCGCGGCCTGTCGCTGAAAACGGGCGACCGCCGGGCCCTCGATCACCTGGCGCGCGCCTATCTCGCCGCCGGGGATCGCGGCCAGGCCCTGGCCACCTGGGACCGGCTCGTGGCCCGCAAGGATGCGCGGGCCGCGGATCACCGGGCCCGCTTCGAGCTCGTGCTGGCCGCGGGGCTCGACGGCGAGGCGCGCGCGACCTACGCCCGCTACCTCGCCTCGATCTGGACGCAGGCCAGCAGCGAGCGGCTCGGCGATCTGCGGGCCCTCGGCCGTGCCTACCCCTCGCACGCCGCAGGCTCGGAGTGGGAGAAGTTCCTCCGCGGCCTCCTCGACAAGGGCAGCTGGCGCGATCTCGCGCTCGTCACCGCGCTCGCCGGGCTCGGCGCCAGCGATGAAGAGGGGCTCGTCGATGCGGCCGCGCGCGAGCCGTACCTGCGCGCCGGCATCGGCCTCACGGCCGGAGAGGAGCAGCTGCGCTGGCGCCAGGCGCTGGCGGAGTGGGGCCTCGGCGAGCGTCACTACGACGCGGTGCTGTTCGCGATCGCGCCGGTGATCGAGGCCGCGCGGCCCCAGACCCACGATCAAACGGAGCAGGAGGCGCAGAAGGTGCCGTCCTGGGCGGCGCTCGCGCGGGCGCGGGCACGGTTTGGCAAGGGCGAGCGTGGCCCCGCGGTCGAGGAGCTCGTGGCCTGGGTCCACGACCAGGGAGACGCTGAGCACCAATCGGTCGCCGCGCTCCTCGCCGAGCTCAAGTCGCCGGCCGAGTGGCAGGTGCGCCTCGAACAATATCAAGCGCGGCTCGCCCAGCCCGGTCGGGCGGCGGTCGACGAGGTGGGCCTGGGCGAGGCGCTCTGGCACCTCGGGCGCAAGGACGAGGCCATCGCCGCCCTGCGGCGGGCCGTGGTGCGCCGCCTGGACGACCACGACACCTATCGCCTGGCGGCCGAGAGCGCGGAGAAGGCGACGTACCTCGAGTTCGCGCGCGACCTGCGGCGCCGCCTGGCCCTGCTCGCGCCCCTCGACGGCGGCAATCGCGCCGCGCTGGCGCGGGACGAATGGCGCACCGGGAGCAACGACCGGGCGCTCGCGCTGGCCGGCACGCTCCTCCGCGATGAGCGGGTGAGCGCCATGGCGCGCCGGCAGGCCGCGGACCTCCTCGGCGAGATGGCGCGCGCGGGCGTGCGCGCGGCCCGCGACACCGTGGCGCGCACGGCCGAGGCGGCCGGCTCCGGGGGAGCCTCCGGTCCGGAAGAGCCGCTCCTCCTGGCCCGCGCGCAGGCCGGCGGAGACCTCGACACCGGCCTGCTCAAGGGGTCGATCGACCCACTGGCGGCGCCACGCACGACCCTCCTGCGCCTGGCCGAGGCGGCCACCCGCACGGGGCAGGCGGCCGAGGCGGCGCGCTACTACCGCCGGCTGCGCGCCCTCGGCAGCGAGGAGCCGCGGCGGGCGCAGGTGCAGGCCGAACGCGCGGCCGGCCGGCCGTTCGCCGCCCTCCTCCTCCTCGACAGCGAGCGCCTCCGGGACTGGAGCGACGCCTGGGAGAGCGAGGGGGCGAGCGACGAGGCCCTCGGCCGGCGACTCGCCCAGCTCGCGCGCGACGAGGCCGGGCAGCCGCCCTGGAAGGAGCTGGAGACCCAGGACGATCGAAGGATGCTGGCCGAAACCGCGGTCGAGGCCGCCCGGGCCGTGAGCTCCGTGGACCAGGGCCAACACCTGGCCTTCTACACCGCCCTGGCGGCGCGTGTGGCCCCCTCGCACGCGGCCGAGCAGCGGGCCGCCGAAGCCCTGCGCGCCACGCTCGACGCGCACCGGACGTACATGCGGCGCTTCGTCACCCCGGATCTCGATCATCTGCTCGCGCTGGAGGCCATCCCATGACGAGGACCCGCCACACCATTCCTCCCTCCACCCCCATCCCCTCTCCCCCGGGCGTGGCCTCGCCTTGCGTCCGGTCCTCCGAAGAACCGCTGCCTCGCACGCGCTGGCGGCACCTCGGCACCGCGCTGCTCCTGCTCGCGCTCGCGCTGTGTCGCGGCGACAACGCTGCGGCCGACGCGCCCCGCACGCTGGCCGGGCTCCTGCCCGCCGGCGCCCTGGCCGCGCTGGAGGTCGACGATCTCGGCGCGCTCCTCGACCGCTGGATGAAGTCGCGCCTGCGCAAGGACTTCGAAGGCAGCGCGGCCGAGCGCCAGCTCGAGCACTCACGGCTCTACCTGCGCCTCGAGCGCAACCTCGCCGAGATCGAGGAGGCCGCGGGCTTCTCCATCTCGCTCGAACGGCTGCAGAAATTCGGCGGGCACCGCAGCGCCATCGCCCTCTATCAGCTCCCCACCACCTCGTTCGTACTCATCAGCGAGCTGTCGACCGAGGAGGCGCGGGCGAGCACCTGGTTCGATCAGAAGGGTCGCCTCGAGCCCCGCGAACATCGCGGCGTGAAGTACCTCTATCGCGAGGGGGAGCGCGGGCAGGCGACGCTGGCGGTGGCGCTCGTGGGCAACCGTCTCCTCGCCGGCACGGACCTCCCCGCCTTCCGCGGCGCGCTCGTGCTGGCGGCGCGGGCGGCGGGCCTGGCCGTGGCCCCGCCCGCCCCCGGGCAGCCGCAGGATCCCGGACCCGGGACCGAGTCGCTCGCCGCCGATCCGCGCCATCGTGCGCTCCTCGGGGCCGCGCCGCCGGCCGCGCCGATCACCGTCTGGGTCTCGGGCGAGGCCCTGGCCAGCCGCTACTTCGACAGCTACTGGATCTTCGGCAAGGCGGACGCCCTCGGACACGGAGTGCGCGGCGCCTGGCTCACGCTCACGCCGGGCGAGGATCTGACCGTGGAGACCCGCACCCTCCTCTATGCCGAGGGCAAGCGCCCGGCCGTGGCCGCTGCCGGGACCGGTAAAGGATCGGTAGTGGGTCAGAGCGATGTCCCCGCCCAGGTGGCGCCGCTGCCGGGGGGGCCGATCTTCGCCGCGGCCCATCCCACGGACGCGTCGGCCGCGGGCGCGGCCCTCACCGAGCTCCTGCCCCTGCCCGCCGGGCCGGAGGTTTCTGTGAAGGCCGCCGATGCGCTCGCCCTGGCGCTCACCCCGGCGGGGCCGGATCGCGCACTCGAGGTGCTCGACCCGGCGCGGGCCAAGGGGGGCCCGATGCAGCACCACGCCGGCCTCGTCCTCGCGCTGCGGACGCCGGCGAGCTTCGAGGCCGCTCGCTTCGAAGCCGCGCTCCTCGGCGCGCTCGCCCCGGGCCTGGGCACGCCGGGCGGAGCTCCGCTCGCCTTTGCCGACGAGGGGGGCCGGCGCAGCCTGAAGCTCCCCCTGGTGCCGGCCAGCGAGTGGTCCCTCACCTGGCAGCTGCGCGGCGATCGGCTGCTCGTGGCCACCGAGGCCGCGGGCGCGGCGCGCCTGGCCGAGGCGCTCGGCCGTGCCGAGGTGAACCGCCTCCTCGAGGCCGCCGCGCCGCGCGTCTACCGCCTGGATCTCGGGCGCGCGGCCACGGTGTGGCGCGACACCACCCGGATGCTGGCCCTGCGCAAGAACTGGAACAGCGAAGAGAACGCCGATCTGTTCACCCAGACGATCGGCGGGCTCTTCGCCATGGTCAAGGACACCCGCCGGGTGCTCGCCTATGGCTACGCGCAGGGGCCGGATCTCTATGTCGAGGAAGTGCAGTACCGCGCGCGCTGAGAGCTGCCACCTCGCACGCTCCCGGCACCACCTCGCACGCTCCC
>DATAGU010000177.1:0-50487 GCA_036263495.1 Polyangia bacterium
CCTCGGGCAGGGGGAAGCCCCCGTGGGCGAGGTAGGCCACGTAGGCATCGTGGAAGTAGTCGAAGAAGCGGGCATAGAAGACGATGCCCGCGGCGTCGACGTCCTGGAAGCGGACCTCGAGGCGATGGACGAAGCGGGGCACGGCGGCGGCGAGGGCGGTGCGCTCGAAGGCGTCGGTGGGCTCGGGCATGGGCAGAGCCTAGCGCAACGCCAGCGCCGAGAATGAGCCCGGATGATTTGACGGCTGCCCGGGCCTGCGCTTTCCTCTCCCCCATGGACATGGAACGTGACATCGCGGGGGCACGTCGGCGATGAGTACGCGGACGACCGCTCTCTGGCTCGGCGGTGGGACGGCGATGCTGCTCGGCGCGGCCTTGTGGCTCGCGGTGAGCGTCTCTTCACGACCGGTGGTCGAGGAAGGGCGGGCGCCCCAGGTTGAAAACACGCCGCCGGGCTTGCCGCCCCCGCCGACCGCGCCGCCGTCGTCCGGGGCGCGGCCTCCGGTCCAAGCGCCACAGAGCCCGGCCGCGCAGCGGCAACAGATGGCGCAGCTCAAGGAGGAGATGGGCGTCGTGGTGCAGGGGATCCACAAGCAGCTCGCGTCCGGACGACCCACGACCGAGGTCCTGGCCGACCTGCGCCGCATCCGGACCGAGTATCGCCAGCGGCTCGGGACCCAGAGCGAGGTGGCCTCGATCACGATGGAGGAGCTCGACGAGCTCGAGCAGCAGCTCCTGCTCCGGGCCCATGCCCAGGGACAGCGATAGCCGGCGGCGAGCGAGCGCCGAAAGGAGACGTGATGAGCGACAGGAACAAGCCCTACGAGGTGATCCAGGTGGCCGGTGACCAGCTCCTCAAGACCATCCGGGAGCTGGTCCACCAGGGCAACGTGCGGCGCATCATCATCAAGAACACCGAGGGGCACCCGCTCCTCGAGATCCCGCTCACCCTGGGCTTGGTGGGGGCGATGCTCCTGCCCGTGTGGGCGGCGGTGGGCGCGGTCGCCGCGCTGGCCAGCGGTTTCACCTTGGAGATCGAGAAGGTGGACGAGGGCGGCCCGAGAGGAGCAGGGGAGGGGGGCGGGACGGACGCGTGAGCCGGGCTGTAGTTGACACTCCGGCGCGGCACGGCCATGGTGCGCACCCATGCATGCTCTCGATGTGAGGCTCCCTCCTTCCTGGGACACGGCCGCGGCGGCGCTCGGGGCGTGCGCGCAGGCGCTCGGTGATCCACGCGATGGGAGGACGCTCGCCGCGGCATCGGGTCTGGCCTTTCGTATCGCCCTCGACCGCCGGCTGTCGCCCGCGGGCCCGCATGGTTATCCCTGGCGCGAGGAGCTGACCGCCGCCGCCGAGCGCCTCGGCTATGACTGGCGCCTGGTGGCCTCGCGGGCGGGAGAGCCGGGCTTCGAGCGCGCCTGCGACGCGGCCTTCGAGCTCGGCTGCCTCGGGGTCGAGGCCGGGCGGCCGACGTTGTGGTTCGGCGTGCAGGTCGCGGAGTTCGGCCTGGTGCGGGGCGCCGATCGCGCCGCCGGGCGGCTCTCGGTGTCGGGCCTGCTCGACGCCGCGGGCGGCGCGGTGGAGCTCGACCGGGCGCAGATCGGCGCCGAGGCCGGCCTGGTCTTTGCGCTCCAGTTGATCGAGCGCGTGCCCCAGGATCCGGCCGCGGCGGCGCTCGCCACGCTCCGGACCGCGCTCGAGCATGCGCGAGGGGGCCGCTATGCCGGCGCCCTCGAATTGCCCGTGATCTTCTCGGGCGCCGAGGCCTGGCAGCTCTGGGAGGAGGCCCTCACGCAGGGCGACGTAGATCCGCTCGGCCTGGCCTTCGCGGCGCAGCGCTACGCCGAGGCGCGGGCCCACGTGGCCCAGTACCTGCCGATGGCGGCGCAGGCCACCGGCCTCGACCTCGGACAGGTGGCGCAGGGCTACCGCCGGGCGGCGACCATGCTGACCGAGCTGGCGCGCCTCGTGCCCTATCCCCCGGGGCCCTCGTTCATGCTCACCACCACCTTGCGCGACGAGGCCGCGGCGCTCGTGAGCGAGGCGGCGCGGGCCGAGCGCGAGGCCATCTGGGCGCTCGGGCCCATCCTGGCCGCGGCCGAGCGGGCGCGGGCCACGGCCGGCCTCGAGCTGCGCCCCCTCAACGCCGCCACGCTCCCGGACCTGTTCGCCTGCGTGGCCGAGATCCCCATCAGCGGCTTGCGCGAAGAGGCGGCGCAGTGTCGCGCGCGTCTCGAGCCGCTCCTCGGCCAGGGGTCAGGCTCCCCAAGTCCGAGGATCGATGGGCGGCTCCTGTATCAGATGCCGGCGCAGGGCCGGGGTCGACGTCTCGTCGGGCACATTCTGTGGGCGCCGCTCGAGCAGGCCGGCTATGGGCTGCGCGCCGAGGGCGTGCGCTGGTTCCTCTACTGCCCCTGGATCGAGCGGGCGCGGCGGGGCCAGGGGGCGGGACGGCGCCTCTTCGAGGCGTTGGTCGAGGCGGCGCGCGCGGCCGGCGTGGATGGCATCCTCACCCTGGCCACCTCAATCGACGTCTTCCTGCATCACGAGGGCTACGAGCGCGGCGGCTTCGTCGAGGTGGCGCGCCAGGGCGACACGCGGCTCCTCGAGCTGTGCCTCACCGAGACCCCCTCCCGGGCGCAGTTCGTCGAGCCGCCGCCGGCCCCGCCCGGCGGACCGCTGCCGGTGGTGGTGCGCCACAATTACCATTGCCCCCTGCTCCTGCGGGTGCGGCGCGAGGTGGTCCAGCTCGGGCGGCAGCTCGGCTCGGCCGTGCGGGTGGACGAGGCCGACGTCGCGCCCGGTGAGGTCGCAGGCGTGACCGTGGGGGGCCAGCGGCTGCCGCACGGGCCCATGGGCCGCGAGCCCCTGCGCCGGGGGCTCGAAGAGGCCATCAGCCACTGGCGGCGGTAGTCGCCGCCCTCGCTGCCCCCTGGGGCCTTGGTCGCCTTGGCTCCTACCCCAGTGAGGGGAACCTGTGGCTCCATGTAGGCAACTCAACCCATGTCCTAGGTCGACCCAACCCCCCTCCTAGGTTGACTCAACCCACCCCCTAGGTTGACTCAACCCACCCCCTGGGTTGACCTAGCCCACCCCCTGGGTTGACCTAGCCCACCCCCTGGGTTGACCTAGCCCACCCCCTGGGTTGACTCAACCCACCCCCTAGGTTACCTACATGTCGCCGCCCCGTTGTGCTCTTCGTGCTCAGCTCCGCGAGCCCCAGGGCCAACGCAACCGCTTGAGCCAGCCACCTTCTTGCGCGGTCGCCGGCTCCGTGGAGGGCGCCGCCGCGCCCGCGTCCTGACGGGCCTCGGTCTCTGGCGCAGGTATGGCCGGCGCCGCCGCGGCCTGGATGAGCGCCTCCTTCATCTCGGCGGCGCTGGCGAAGCGGTCTTCGGGCACCTTGACCATCGCCCGCAGGATCACCGCCTCCAGGGCCGGGGAGATGGCGGCCTCGGGAGCGACCTCGCGGGGCGAGGGTGGCCGCGTGAGGGCGTGGGCCCGCACGAGCGCGCTGCCCGTCAGCCCGGCGAACGGATGGCGGCCGGCGAGCATCTCGAACAGCATGACGCCCACGGCATAGACGTCGGCGCGGCCGTCCGTCTTCTGCCCCATGGCCATCTCCGGCGACAGGTACTCCGGCGTGCCGAAGGCCACCCCGGTCGCGGTCAGCTTCTCGGTCGCCTCCTCGTCGCCGGCAATGCCGAAGTCCACCAGCTTCACCGTCTCCACGCCGGCCCGCCGCACCAGCATCACGTTCTCGGGTTTGACGTCGCGATGGGCCACGCCGCGCGCGTGGGCATGCCCGAGCGCGTCGAGGAGCTGGCGCACGAGGCCGAGCGCCCGCGCCGGGGCCAGGCGCCCCACGGTCATGGCCTCGGCGAGCGACGCCCCCTCGAGCAGCTCCATCACGTAATAGAGCGAGCCATCGTCCAGGGTCCCCGAGTCGTACATGGCGACGACGTTGGGGTGATCGAGCCGCGAGGCCACGGTGACCTCGCGCATGAAGCGCTTGGACATCTCCAGGTTCGCGGCCACGTCGGCGTGTAGCACCTTGACCGCGACCGCCTCGCGGAGCACGAGGTGCTCGGCGCGGTAGACGGCGCCGGCGCCCCCTTCGGCGAGTTTGGGCCCTACGCGGTACCGCCCGCCGAGCACCTGACCGGTCAATCTCTTGGCGTCATGCATCGCTGGATCCTCGTGCGTTGGTTTCGCCTGCGTCCGCGGCGGGCGGGGACCATTCTACCCACAGGTGCCTGAAGCCATGAACGAGCAGGTTGAGCTCGTAGCCATGGTCCTGGCCCGGCACGAGGCGCAGGTCGGGCAGCCGCTCGAGCAGGAGCCCGAGCGTCACCCGTCCTTCGAGGCGGGCGAGCGGCGCCCCCAGGCAATAATGGATGCCCTGGCCGAAGGTGAGGTGCGCGGGCGCAGGGCCTCGGTCGAGGCGGAACTCGTCCGGCGCGGTGAATTGCGCCCCGTCGCGGTTGGCCGAGCCGTAGAGCAGGAGCAGTCGTTCGCCCGCCGGGATGCGCACGCCCCCCACCTCGACGTCCTCGGTGGTCGTGCGGATCATGCCGTGGGTGGCCGAGTCGAGCCGCATGCACTCCTCGAGCGCCTGGGGAATGAGGGAGGGCGCCTGGCGCAGCGTGCGCCAGCGGTCCGGCACCGCGAGGAGGAGCTTGAGCGCCTTGGTCAGCATGCTGGTGGTCGTCTCGTGCCCGGCGGCGATGAACGCGCCGGCCACGATGTGGACGAGCTCGGACAGGCTGAGCTCCTCGCCCTCGACCTGGGCGGCGACGAGGTCGCTCACCAGATCCTCACGCGGCTCGCGGCGCCGCTCCTCGATGAGGCGGGCGCAGTAGTGCCCATACGCGACGATGCTCTCGGCCAGCGCCACCTGCCTCTCGGGGGGGACCGGGCTCAGGAGGAAGGTGAACAGATCGTCGCTCCAGCGCTTGACCTGCGCCATGTCCTCGGGCGGAAAGCCCACCATCTCGCCGATCACCAGGACCGGCAACGGATAGGCCAGCTGCTCGACGAGATCGGCGCGGCCCGACGCGGCGAAGCGGTCGATGAGATCCTGGGCGATGCGGCGGATGCGCGGCTCCTGGGCGGCCACGCGCGCCGGCGTGAAGCCCCGCGCCTGCAGCCGTCTCAGCCGGGTGTGGAGCGGCGGATCGCTGTTGATGGCGGTGCGCTCGAAAGGATACCCCCGGAGCAGCACGGCCAGCGCCTCCGGGGTGGGGACGGTGCCGCTGTGGGCCAGATCGGCCGAGGAGAAGCGCTTCGGGTCGCGCAGCACGGTGCAGATGTCCTCGTAGCGGGAGACCAGCCACATGCCGAGGAGGGGGCTCTTGCAAACGGGCGCCTCCCGGCGCAGCCGGGCCTGGACCTCCTCCGGGTGCTCCCGATAGGGGCTGGCGAAGGGGTTCAGGTGCGCCACCCAGGCCGGGCAGCGCTGCTCAGAGGAGGTGTCGTCGGGGGGGCCGGGAGGAGGGGACGCGGCGGTCATGAGATCATTGCACCGCACGGCGAGCACTCACGTCAACGACGGTGAGCGCGTTTTTCGGCGAGTCAGGCCCCGGGGACCCCTATCCCGGATTCGCCGGGTCGCTGCCGATGTCTCGCTCATCGCCGTCGAGGCGACCATCGCCATCGCGATCCAGGCCGAGGCGCAGGCCCGAGCCGAGGGGCACGCAGGTGTAGGTGACGGAGCGGCCCGGCCCGAGCGCCCACCAGCGCAGACCGGCGTCGCTCGCCAGGGGGGCGGCCGCGCGGTCGCGCCGGAACGCGCCGCGGCCCGCGTAGAGGAGGCCCTCCTCCTCGAGCAAGCTGTCGGCCTTGGCGATGAGGTCGCACTCGCCGCGCTCGGCGCGGGCGACGAGGAGATCGATGCGCGGCCCGGCCACGGCCCAGGTCGCGGCCGTGAGCGTCACCTGCTGGCCCACGACGGGGGCGAGGTTGGTGTCGAAGGCCAGGAGATAGCGCTCGAGCTGCCGGCGGATCGTGTCGCCCGCGGGGCCGACGGGGATGCCGCCCGGGTTGGTCGGGCTCTGACGGGCCAGCTCGTTCGAGTGGAAGCGATAGATGGTGTCGACGCTGCCGTCATGGAGGTAGCCGAAGCCGCGCACCTGCGCGCCCGTGAACTGGTTGTCACCCGAGGCCAGGCTGAGGGAGGTGGGGAGCGACGGGCCGATCGAGGTGTCGGCCATGCCGAACATGCCGACCTTCTGATAGAGGTTGCGCAGCTGCGGGATCTTGAAGATCTGCGACTCCTTCACGTAGGTGTAGTGGCCGTCGGTGCCAAAGAAGCCGGGCGCGATCACGCCGGGCGCGCCGGCGTTGGCCTGCGGGGCGAGCACGTGGCAGCTCACGCACGTGGCCCCGAGCGTCGAGGGCTGCGTGTGGAAGAAGTCGCGCCCCGCCTGCTCGTCGGCCGTGAGCGAGTTGTCGAGCCGGCGCACCGGGTTCGGCGGGTAGGTGATGCGCAGGGCGAACTCGGCGAGCGCGTTGATCTCGTCGTCGCTGAGCGGGGCGCTGCGGCCGAGCAGGCCGGCGAAGGCCGGGTTGAACTGCCGGAAGCCGGCGCGCTCGTCGAAGCTGCCGCCGTCCGGCTGCTGGCTCGGGCTCGCCCCCGGGAGAATGCCGCCCGTGCGGTCGCCGCGCCAGTGCATGGGGCCATGATTGGCCATGCCGCGCAGGCTCTGCGTCACCATCGGCCCCTTCATGGGGTGGGCCTCGACCGCGAAGGGCGGCGTGATGACGAAGGGACCGGGCACGGCCAGGGGCAGGCCGTTCGGATCGCCGAGGTCCCAGGCCAGGCCGTCGAAGTCACCGGAGACGTGGCAGCTCGCGCAGGCGCTGTCGCCGTGGCTCGAGGTGTAGGCGGCGTCGTAGAGCAGGCGGCGCCCGCGGATCACCTCGGGCGGCTCGGGGTTGTGGAGCAGGGTGTGGGCGATCTCGCGGCGCAGGGCCAGATCGATCACCGAGAGGGCGTTGTCGAAGCGGGTGTACGCGTAGAGCAGGCCGTTGCTCTCGTCGATCACGAGGCCGCTCGGGCCGCCGCCGCTCACCCGGATGTGGTTGCGGGCGTCGGGGACGAAGCTGTCCCGCTCGAGCTCGTCCGTGCGGAAGACGCCGATCTTGCTCGATCCGAAGGCCGCCACGTAGAGCGTGTGGCCATCGCGGGAGACCGCCATGTCGAGGGGCAGCGCCAGGCTGCGATCGTTCTCCGGGTTGGGCACCGGGGCGCAGCAGGTCGAGTAATCGATGTGCTTGTTGAGGTGCCGCGGGAGGACCCGGGCGCCATCGAGCACGGTGATGCGGTTCTCGACGAAGTGGCCGCGCACCGTGGGCTCGAAGCGCACGTCGTTGCGCGCCTCGGTGTTGGAGACGTAGATCTTGCCGCTGGCCGGGTTGACGACCATGCCGTAGAGGACGGTGCCGACGCCGCTCCAGCGGCCCTTGTCCCCGCCGACGAGCACCGGCGGAGAGGCGTTGGCGTCGATGGCGAAGACGTCCCAGTCGGGGAGTGAGAGGCGCACCGAGGAGCTCCAGGCGCGGCCCAGGGGGTCGATCCACTGGGTGCCGTCGTAGCGGACGATGAGGCCCACCTCCGGCTGGGGCACGCCGCGGGCGTCGACGTTGGGGGGTGGCAGGCCGCCCTGGGCGATGCCGCCATCCGGGATCAGCCGCTCGTTCAGCGTGGTGGTGCGGTTGCCCGAGAGGAAGGCGGCGGCGTACACGCGGCTGCCGTCGCGCGAGACGGCGAGCGCGCGCGGCGTGTCACTGAACAGGGTGATGACGCGGAGGGCCGTGCCGCCCAGGGTGTTGCCGAGGCAGTTGGCGTCGAACACCCAGACGTCGGCGCGCCCCACGCCAGGGGTCGTGAGCTGCGGATCGAAGCCGATGTTCTGGCCGCGGTGGGCGGTGGTGATGAAGGCCCGGCTCCGGCCCGGACCGGCGAAGACGATGTCCCGCGGCTCATCGCCCACGAGGAGGGTGCGCACGACGCGCGGCCGGGTCGGGTCGCTCACGTCCACCACGCTCACGCTGTCCGACAGGTGGTTGACCACCCAGACCTCCTCTTCCGTGCGCAGGGCCACGGCCACGGGCTCGAGCCCCACCGCCACCGAGCCAAGCGGCGTGAGCCGGCCCTGCGCGCCCGTGGCGAAGACCTCGAGGCGCCCATCGGGGATGTTGGCCGCAAAGAGCAGCTGGCGGCTCACGGCCCGGGCGAGCGGGCGGACCGGGCCGGATTCGAAGAGCGTGTAGTCCGGCGCCGATGTCGATGGATCATCCGCCCGCGCGGGCGTCGCCATCACCGCCACGGCGGCCAGCGTGATCGGGATCGAGATCAGGGGACCAGAGACGGCCAAACGAGCGGGCAGGCGCATCATAACCTCTGCGGTCAAAGGACCAGGGCACGGAGCGCGCTGGCGCATGGCGATCCACCGGGCCATCGCAACGTGCACGAGAGCGCTCCCTGAATTTTCTACTTCGGCCGGCGCTCGCTCCTTTCAACTCGGCGGGATGACTGGCGATCTCCGAGCGCCCAGGGGCTGGACCGAGGAGCAGGCGGGCGCTCGCACGGTGACTCCCCCTGGGGGATCAATCCGTCTTGTAAAGGTACGTACCCCAATCGTTGTATAACAAAATCACACCTGGAATGTTTGATCACAAAGATTGAATGGTCACAGGTCGTGGGGCCGGAGGTGTGGTCCGGATCGGCCGGGCGGCCCCGGCCCGGGGGCCCTCGGGAGGCGCAAGCACCGTCGGTAAGATGCGATTCTGGAGGGGGCGGCGGGGCTCTGGGGAGGTCCCCCGTCGGGGAATCTTTAATCCGTAAAATGTATTTTTGGTCTGTTCATGGCGCGTGCTCTTGTGTATCTTGCTTCTGTGCTTGCTGTTGAATCAGCGCAGGAGGGTGTCATGGGCAATCGAGCCTCGGTGATACGGCCCTATCCATTACTCAAGAAATACATGGTGGGGGTCTTGCAAGCTCTCCACATCGGCGTCGCGGAGGAGGACGTCCTCGCCCCCGAGTCCACGGTCGAGGACATCGTCGGCTTCCTCCAGAAGCACCCGAACGAGTTCTCGCTCCTGCTCCTTCCGTACTACCCGCGCAACGACCGGGAGCAGAACCTCCTCCACGGCCTCGAGATCCTGCGCCGCATCCAGCAGGAGGTGCCGGAGTATCGGCACGTGAAGAAGATCATGCCGATCAACGCCATTGGCCGCATGACGTATCAGCAGGAGGCCAAGGCCTATCAGGCCGAGCTCGCCGATCCCAACCTCCTTGTCCTCGATGAGGAGGAGATCAGTGATGACCGCCAGGCGCTCCTCAACAAGATCTCGCGCTTCCTCGGCGTCCCCGCCGCCGCCGCCTGAGCCGCGTCGCGAGCCCTGCGGCCGGCCGGCCGGGGCGGCCTTGACACCCGCGCAAACCGCGTGCTACTGCCCCCCCTCGACAATCACCCCCGATGACCTGACGATCACTGACCAGGAGAAGTCCATGCCCACACTGCCCCAGACCGCGCAGGAACTGTTCGACACGCAGGTGCCCGGTTCGCTGCAGAAGAACCCCGAGAAGGCGAAGGAGATCGGCGCCATCTATCTCTTCAAGATCACCGGTGATGGGGGCGGCGAGTGGACCGTCGACCTGGCCTCGGCCACGCCCAGCTGCCAGCGCGGCGCCCACGGCACTCCGCAGTGCACCATCGAAGTCGCGCACGACGACTTCAAGGCCATGCTCGGCAACCCCGCGCTCGGCATGCAGCTCTACTTCCAGGGCAAGCTCAAGGTCACCGGCGACCCCATGCTCGCCACCAAGCTGCAGAAGCTGTTCTCGATGGGTGGCTAGTCCACCCCCATCCGCCATCCAACCCCTCCTCCTGTCGTGAAACCGCCGCCCGCCCCACTCCGGGGACTGCGCGTCCTCGATCTCTCCCGTCTCCTGCCCGGTCCCTTCTGCACGCTGATCCTGTCGGATCTCGGCGCCGCCGTGGACAAGCTCGAGGATCCGCACGTGGGCGACTACGTGCGCGTCTTCCCGCCCACGCTCATGGGACTCTCGGGGCGCTTCATCGCCCTCAACCGCGACAAGCGCAGCCTGTGCCTGGATCTCAAGCGCGCCGAGGGGCGGGAGACCTTCTTGCGCCTCGTGCGGGGCTACGACGTCCTGGTGGAGAGCTTCCGGCCCGGGGTGCTCGACCGTCTCGGCCTCGGCTATGCGGCGCTCAGCGCGGTGAACCCGCGCCTCGTGCTGTGCTCCATCTCGGGCTACGGCCAGAACGGCCCCTACCGCGATCGCGCCGGTCACGACCTCAACTACATCGGCCTGGCCGGCCTGCTCGGTCTCACCGGACCGCGGGACGGCGCTCCGGTGATGCCCGGGGTTCAGATCGCCGACATCGCCGGCGGTGGGTTATGGGGGGCGGTCGGCATCCTGGCCGCGCTCTATGACGCGCAGCGGACGGGCCAGGGGCGCCAGGTCGACGTGTCGATGTGCGAGGGTGCGCTCAGCCTGCTCCTGCCCGACCTCGGCAACTACGACGTCTCCGGTACGCCGCCCCGCCGTTCGACCGAGATGCTCAACGGCGCGCTCGCCTGCTACGGCGTCTATCGCACGAGCGACGGCCGGTACCTCTCTGTGGGGGCGCTCGAGCCCAAGTTCTGGCTGGCCTTCAACGCCGCCATCGGCCGCACCGCCGATCCATCGGAGCTCGTGGGCGGGCCCGAGGTGCAGGAGCGCGTGCGGGCCGAAGTGCAGGCCATCCTCGAGACCCGCACCCGCGATGAGTGGGAGGCGCACTTCGCCTCCCCGGGCGTGGACGCGTGCGTCGAGCCGGTCCTGGACGTCGAGGAGCTGGCCCGGCATCCGCAGCATGCGGCGCGCGGCCTGTTCTTCCGTATCGGCGAGTTCGGCCAGGTCCGCACCCCGCTCGGATCGGCCGAGGGACATCGGCCGCCGCCCCAGCTCGGTGAGCATAGCGCCGAGATCCTGCGCGAGGTGGGCCTTGGCGAGGAAGAGTACGCCGCGCTCAAGGCCGCGGGCGTGACCCGCTGAGCGGGCGGCCCGCGTCCCCAAGGCAGGGTGGAATCCAGGGCCCCGGGAGTCCGGGGGGCCCGAGGGCCCAGGGAAATGGTTGGTGCTGGCGAGGGGGGAGGGTAGGGGGGACTAGAACACGTACTCGATGCCGACGAGGTAATCGACGCCGACGTAGAGCTCGGTGCGTCCGGGGCTGTTCGGGTAGCACCCGTCCGGGCCGCTGTAGAAGGCCGGACCGATCACCCAGGTGACCTCGATCCCGAGGCCGATGTGGCGGGTGAGGAAGTACTTCACGCCGCCGCCGCTGCGCACGCCGAAGGCAAAGCCGTTGTCGCGGCAGAAACGGTTCACGATGCCGATGAAGGTCCCGTCGAGCTTGATGTAGGGCACGAGCGGGATGCCGGTCTGGAACTTCCATTTCACGCCGGCGTACGGCTCGATCGTGATGCCGCGGTTGCCATAACCGCAGTTGTAGAAACCCCCCGCGACCACGCAGTTGCCGCGCGGGCCGAAGACGTTGCTGAAGCCGATGTTGAACCACACGGAGCCGAAGCGGAACGGCCGCCCCATGCGGCCGTAGTCGAACTGCAGCTTCAAGCCGCCCGGGGTGGTGTCGCTGTAGCCGCCGCTCGCGCCGATGTGCCCCGAGATCTCATTGGGGCCAGGGAAGATCTCTGGTCCGCGGCTCTGGATCTGGGCCGCCGCCGGGCGGGCCCAAAGGGCGAAGATCACGAACATAAGCGATAGGTAACGGATCATGATATGGGCGCCTCCAACGCTTGCTGAATGAGCGCATCTTATACCAGCGCTCGGGCCGCGAGATTATCGGCACTCCAACGTCTGCGTCCAGGGGCCAGGCTCGTCCGCCGTCACACGCCGCGTCACATCCTCCTCCGCTGCTCCCTTCCGTCCGCCGCCGGGTGGGGTACACTCCTCATCCCCCCACGGGACTGCTGGGAGCTGCCGGCCGCCGCCGGCCAGGCCAGGATGGATGGGGGGGCCAACGGAGAACAGATGGAACGGGACCCTGTCATCATCGATGCCGTGCGCACGCCGATCGGTCGTTTCCGGGGTGCGCTCAAGGACGTACGCCCCGATGACCTCGCCGCCGTGGCGATCCGCGCGCTCCTCGAGCGCACCCGGGTCCCGGCCGAGCGCATCGACGACGTGATCCTCGGCTGCGCCAACCAGGCGGGCGAGGACAACCGCAACGTGGCCCGCATGGCCCTCCTCCTCGCCGGCCTCCCGCAGACCGTGCCGGGCCTCACAGTCAACCGGCTCTGCGGATCGGGCCTCGAGGCCGTGCTCACGGCCGCGCGCGCCATCCGCGCCGGCGAAGGCGATCTGTACGTGGCCGGCGGCGTCGAGTCCATGACCCGCGCCCCCTACGCCATGCCCAAGTCCTCCACGCCCTTCCCGAACGGCAACCTCACCGTCTATGACACCTCGCTCGGCTGGCGCTTCCCCAACCCGCGCATGGAGGCGCTCTTCCCCCTCGAGGCCATGGGCGAGACCGCCGAGAACCTGGCCGAGCGCTACGCCATCCCGCGCGAGGCCCAGGATCGCTTCGCCCTCCAGAGCCACGAGCGCGCCGTGGCCGCCCAGCGCGCCGGCCGCTTCGCCGATGAGCTGTGCCCGGTCACCGTCGCGCAGCCCAAGGGCCCCGCCGTCACCGTCGACGCCGACGAGTCGCCGCGCGCCGACAGCTCGCTCGCGGCGCTCGCCAAGCTGGCCCCGGTGTTCCGCAAGGGGGGCAGCGTCACCGCCGGCAACTCCTCCGGCCTCAACGACGGCGCCGCCGCGGTGCTGGTGGCCAGCGCCGAGTGCGCGAGCAAGCTCGGCCTCACCCCCCTGGCCCGCGTCGTGGGCGGCGCCGCGGCCGGCGTGGCTCCGCGCATCATGGGCATCGGCCCGGTGCCGGCCACGCGCAAGGTGCTCGGCCGGGCCGGCTGGTCGCTCGCCGACATCGATCTCGCCGAGCTCAACGAGGCGTTCGCGGCGCAGTCGCTGGCCGTGCTGCGCGACCTCGAAGGCCTCGCCCCCGAGCGGGTCAACGTCAACGGCGGCGCCATCGCCCTCGGCCATCCTCTCGGCTGCTCGGGGGCCCGCATCGTCGCCACCCTCGTGCACGAGATGCGCCGCCGCGGCGCGCGCCGCGGCCTGGCCACCATGTGCATCGGCGTGGGCCAGGGCATCGCCGGCCTGTTCGAGCGCCTCTCCTGACCCGCCACCTCCCGGCGATGCCGGGCGCCATCGAGAAGAGATGAAACCATGAGCACAACAGAGTCCCTCCGCGGCCTGCGCGTGATCCAGTGGGGTTGCGGCCTGATGGGTCAGATCTTCATCCGCTACCTCCTCGAGCAAGGCGCCGAGCTGGTCGGCGCGATCGACGCGAACCCCGCGCTCATCGGCCGCGACGCCGGCGAGATCACGACCTTCCGCCGGCCGCTCGGCGTCCCCATCCGCCCGCCCGGCGAAGCCGAGCCCCTGTTCGAGACCGCGCGGGCCCACGCGTGCATCGTCGCCACCCGCAGCGTGGTCGCCGAGGTCTACGACGCCCTGGCCCTGGCCGCGCGCCACGGAGTGAACGCCATCACCACCTGCGAGGAGGCGTTCTATCCCTGGTCCACCGCGTCCGAGCCGACCCGGACGCTGCACGAGCTCGCCGTAGCGCACGGCTGCACCCTCACGGGCTCGGGGTATCAGGACGTGTTCTGGGGCCACCTCATCTCGGTCCTGGCCGGCGCCACCCACCGCATCGACCGCATCGAGGGCCTGTCGCAGTACAACGTCGACGACTACGGCCTGGTCCTGGCGGAGAAGCACGGGGCGGGCCTCAGCCCGGACGAGTTCGCGGCGCGCATCGCCACGAGCCAGGCGCCCGCCTACAACTGGAACGGCAACCAGTGGCTGTGCGGCCGCCTCGGCTGGCACATCCGCTCGCAGCGGCAGGAGCTGCGGCCGACCACGCACCGGACCCCCGTGCCCTCGCGCTGCCTCGGGACCGACATCCCCGCCGGCCACGCCACCGGCATGCGCGCGGTGGTCATCACCGAGACCGAGGAGGGCCCGGTCCTCGAGACCCACAGCGTGGGCAAGGTGTATGCGCCCGAGGAGGTGGACCTCAACGAGTGGACCCTGGTCGGCGAGCCGAGCACGACCGTGACCATCCGCCGCCCGGCCACCCCCGAGCTCACCTGCGCCACCATCGTCAACCGGTTACCGCAGCTCGTCGCCGCCGCGCCCGGCTTCGTCACCACCGACCGGCTGCCCGCGCCCGAGTACCGCTACCGGCCGCTGTAGCCCACGGGGCCCCTGTCCGGAGCCGTACCGCCCGGGCGGGCGCGTGACAGCGCCTGCCACAGGCGCTAAGGTCGCTCCATGGCGGTCGAATCCCATGCCATCGCCGACGCGGAGCGGGCCCTCGTAGAGCACCTCGTGCGGGACGGGTTCGCGCCGGCGACCATCCGCACGCGGGCCTCGGCCGGACCCATGAGCACGATCCTGGTGGTGGCGGCGGCCGAGGGCGCCTACCCGGGGACGGGCGTTCGTACCGCGCTCGTCCATGAGGGGGTCGTCTACGGGCCCCGCGACGGCCTGGCCGACCTCGTGCGCGCTTGCGGCTGGCTGGCGTCGCCGCCGGATGCGACGACCCTCGCCGCGGTGGCCAGCGCCGTGCTCTTCGATGACCAGCTCCAGCTCGACACCGACTCGGCGGCCGAGCCGGCGACGCAGCTCACGGCGGAGCCCGGGGGGCTCAGCCTCACGCTCACGCACCGCTTGTTCCCGAGCGGCGCCCGCGAGCGCATGCGCATCCACATCCCGGCGTCGGGCCGCGAGACGGTGCAGCGGGTCGACGAAGACCCGGCGGATCGGGCCCCCATCCCCATCGACCGCGCCACGGCCCTCGTCCGCGCGCTCGACGCCCAGGACCTCATGGCCACGCTCGATGCCATCCAGGGGATCGAGGCGCCGTCGCAGCCGCGCGAGTTCGAGGCCCTGGCCCGCGCCGCGCTCCATCCCAACGACACGGTGGCGGCCGACGCCCTCGTCAAGCTCGGGGCGAGCGACGGCGCCGCGGCGGCCCTGCGCCGGGCGCTCGCGACCACGGATGAAGCGCGCCGCCGGAGCGTGGCCGCCATGGTGAGCGAGCTGTGGGGGAGCGCCTTCGCGGCGCGCCTCGAAGGCCGCTAGCCATGTCCTGGTTCGCCGACGAGCGCCACACCTGCCCGAGCTGCCGGCACGACTTCATGGCGGCCACGGCCGACACCATCAACGTCACGCGCATGCCGGGGGCGCGCGATCAGATCCTGGCGGGCACGTTCCATCGCCTGCGCTGCCCCCAGTGCCAGACGCGGATCACCATCGATCGCAGCTTCCTCTACACCGATCTCCGCCGCGAGCATTTCGTCCACGTGTTCCCCAGGGATCACGAGCGCGACTGGCCGCAGTGGGAGGAGATCGCGGGCGAGACGTTCTGGCGCGGCTTTGTCCCCGGGCCCCCGGCCATGCGCGAGGTGGCGACCCGCTTCCTGGTGCGCGCGGTGTTCGGCCTCGAGGCCCTCGCCGACAAGTTGCGGGTGTGGGATGCGGGCCTCGATGACGCGCTCGTGGAGCTGTGCAAGCTCGAGCTCGCGACGACCCACCCCGACCTCAGCCAGCGGGGCGACCTGGCCCTCGACGTGGTGGCGGTCGGGGACGCGCTCATCGAGGTGGAGGCGTCGAGCCTGCTCGGCGCCTGGCCGCCCGAAAACCTCGGGATCCGGCGGTCGCGCTACGCCGAGCTGGCGGGCGCCCGGACGGAGCTGGTGGCGAAGTTCCCGGGGCTGTTCATGCGACCGTACGCCGGCTTCCGCCGTCTGGCGCGGGAGACGCTGGCGGGGGCGGGCTAAGAAGGAGCGTTAGGATGAGGCGTCACCAAGGCATGGCTTTTCTCCTGGCGTCCGCCCTGATCGCGTCGCCTGGCGCGGCCAAGAAGCCGCCCGCGGCGGAGGCCCGCGTGCTCGGCGCCGTGGGCGAGGAGGCCGCGCGCGCCGGCAAGAAGCCGACGCTCGCGCGCCGGCCGGGAGCGCTCGGGACCACCGTCGTGACGGCGGCGATCCCCGACGCCTACCCCGGCACCGGCGTCGCCTGCGTGGTCCTCGATGGGAGCCTCTCGTACGGGCGGCACGGGGAGCGCGACCTGGCCGACCTCGCCCGCAAGAAGGGCTGGCTCAAGAAGGCGCCGCCCACGGACGAGCTCGTGCGCCTGGTGAACGACGCCGAGTTCGAAGGGCTGCTCCAGATCGATGACGCCGTGCCGCCCGTGGCGACGCTCTCGGCGGCGGGGCTCGAGCTCAGGCTCCAGCGGCGCACCTTCCCGAGCGGGGCGTTCGAGTCGGTGCGGATCCTCCTCCCGCCCAAAAGCAAGGCCCTCGTCGAGGTCGGCCAGCTCGCGCCGGCCGCAGGGGGCACGCCGGCCGCGCCCCCGCAGGATCCGCTCGCCGAGGCCGAGCGGGCCCTCGAGCACGGCTCACCGGCCGAGCAGTCGGCCGCGATCACCGCGCTGTCGGCTCGTCGCGACGCGCGGGCGCTCGCGCTCCTGGCGCACGCCACCACGCTCGGCAACGAGCAGCTCACGGCCGACGCCATCGTGGCCATCGGCGCGAGCCCGGAGGCGGCGGCGGCGCTCAAGAAGGCCTGGGCGCCGCTCGATGCCGCACGCCGCCAGCAGCTCCTCCAGCTCGCGGCCGAGGCCCACGGCGCCGCCTTCGCGGATCGTCTGCGCTGATACCGAACGACCGCGCCGACGTCAGCCGCGCGGGACCTTGGGGTGATCGCCGCCGCCGGCGAACTCGGCGCCGGGGAGGGCGGGGATGGCCGTCTCGGCCGTCGCGCTGTCGGGGGTCGGCCCCGCGGCCACGGCGGGCCGAGGCGTCGCGGCGGCGGGCACCGCGCCCGCGCCCAGCTTCTCCACCTGGTGGGTGAAGAAGGTGGTCACGTAGTCGGGGAACGCGGTGTGCGCGCCGCCGATGCCGTTCTGGTACCAGTCGGCGTAGATCTCGGCGAACCACTCCTTGTCCGAGAAGGCCGCGGCGCTGTTGTTCCACGCCTTCAGGTTCGTCCACGTCGCCGACGAGAGCGAGTAGGGCTTGGCGTAGTAGTGGTTGATGAAGAAGACCTTCCCGCCGGCCTCGGGCCAGCTGGCAAAGCGCCAATAGTTCGACCGGCCCTGCGAGGCGATGCACGCCTTGAGCAGCGTGCTCGTGCCGAACTGCCCGCGGAGGGCGGCGAGGTCCTTGGAGACGTCGTCCTTGCCGTCGGCGGCCTGGGCCACGCCCGGGTGCGCGAGCTTGATCTGGGCGAGCAGCGTGGCCTCGAAGGTGGGCGTGGGGGAGTCGAAGGTGTTGCCGGCGCCGAGGTAGGCCTGCGCGGCCTTCTTGACCACGGCTTGCAGGGCCGCGGGGATGTCGCCGTAGCCGCCGAGCGCGGTGATCCACTGGTCGATGGTGCCGTACTGGTGCCAGCCCGCCTCGTTGAGCCGCAGGTTGCTCGAGCGACCGCCCAGCCGATCGTCGACCGCGTGGCCGACCTCGTGGCGGAACACCTGGGAATAGCGCGCGGCGTTGTTCTGCGCGCCCATGGTGATGGTGCTCCCGCCGTGGCTGCCTTCGGCGACGCCGTTGGCGCGCACGAGGTGGACCCACGAGGGGTTGCCCTCCACCTGCTGGGGCGGGAGGAGACGGGCCTGGGCGTACAGGGTCCGGAGCTCGGCCTGCGTGAAGCTGGCCCCGCCGCCCCCCGAGATCTGGACGTTGAACTGGGCCTCGAAGAGCTTCTTCTGGTGATCGAAGGAGAGCCCTTGATAGAGCGTGTTGAGCTGGGCGCGCGTGAGCGCCGAGTAGGGCTTGCCGCCGCGGACGACGCCGTAGAACTCGTCCGCCCGGGCGCCGAGATCCGCCACGGCCTGCGCGGGGTTGAAGGCGGCGAGCTTGATCGCCAAGGCGGCGCTCCGGTCGGTGACGGCCTTGAGGAACGCGTCCTTGTTGTAGGTGGTGAGGGTCGCCGGATCGACGGGCGCGGGCGAGGCCGCCTGGGCATTCGCCTGCGTGGCCGCCGCCTGGTTCACGTTCGCGGTGGCCCCGGCCCTCGCTGGCGGCTCCGGGTGGTGCTCGCTGACGAGGTCGTGGGTCAGGTCGGACTGGATCTGCTTGGCGGCGTCAGACTCAGACATGGGGGGGCTCCCGCGCGCGTCAATCCGTGAGGCGACCCATGGCACGGTACTCACCCTTGGCGGCGCGCACCAGGTGTTTTTCCGTGATGGACGAGCCCTCCTCGGCGGCCAGGAAGGCGGCGGCCAAGACGGCGTTGCGGATGTTGGCGCCGGTCATCTCGGGGTAGGCGCGCGCGAGCGCCACGAGATCGATCGGGCGGGCGACGGGCGCCTCGGCCGGCAGCATGCGGCCCCACAGCTCGGCGCGCTCCGGCTCGTCCGGCGGCCAGAACACGACGTGGGCGGCGAGGCGGCGGCGCAGCGCCGGGTCGATGCTGGTGTCGAGGTTGGTGGTGAGGATGGTGACCCCGCCGAAGGACTCGATGCGCTGGAGGAGGTAGTTCACCTCCAGGTTGGCGTAGCGGTCCACGGCCGACTTGACCTCGGTGCGGCGGGCGAACAAGGCGTCCGCCTCGTCGAAGAGGAGGAGCGCGTGGCCGGCCTCGGCGGCGTCGAAGATGCGCGCCAGCTGCTTCTCGGTCTCGCCCACCCACTTGGACACGACCCGGGACAGATCCACCTGATAGAGCTCGAGGCCGAGCTCGCGGGCGATGAGGCCGGCGACCATCGTCTTGCCGGTGCCGGGGGCGCCGGAGAAGAGGGCCGCCACGCCCTGACCGCGCGGCAGCTTGCGACGAAACCCCCAGCCCTCGAGCACCTGGTAGGCGTGCGTGACGCGGGTCATGAGCGCGGTGATCTGGTCGATCACGTCGGCGGGCAGCACCAGATCCTCCCAACCCTGGACCACGTCCACGGGCTGGGCCAGGCCCTCCATCCGCTCGGCGATGTCGTTGCGCACGCCGGTGACGAGGTCCTCGGCGAGGAGCGCGCGCTCGGGCCGCGAGCGGGCGAGGAACCGGGCCAGGGTGACGGCGTGCGCGATGCCGGTGGCGCCGAGGCGATAGCGGAGCGCGAGATCGGCCACCGCGTCGTCGAGCGCGGCGGCGTCGGGGCCGAGCGCGCGGCGCCAGAGGCGGCGCCGGGTCTCGGTGTCGGGGAGGCGCCAGCTCGAGCGGAAGCGGCGGCGGCCGAGCGGGAGGTCGAGGCTCGGGTCGCCGGTCACGAGCGCGGCGTGGTACGGGGCGTCGTCGAGCGCGCGAGCGATCGCGCGCAGGCGCGCCGGGTGATCGGGCGCCGCGCCGGCCCAGCTCTCGAGGCCGGAGACGAGCAGCACGGCCCCCTGGAGCAGGCACTCGCGGCCGAGCGCCAGCAGCGCCGACTCGAGGGCCGGCAGCGTGGCCGGCAGCCGGCTCACGTCGAGGCCCACCACGATCCGGCCCGCCCGCCGCGCCGCCTCGGCGACGGCCAGCGTGCGGCCCGAGTGGGCGGGCCCCTCGACCACCAGCACGACCGGCTCCTCGGAGGCGAGCACCTCGGTGGCGCGCGTCAGGATCGCCGCCTGGGCCGCGTCCACCTCGAAGGCCCCGGGCGGGGTCGCGAGCCCCCCGGCGGCCGCCACGGTCTCGTCGAGCGAGTCGCGCCCGGCCAGCCAGCCCGCCAGCCGCGGCGGCGCCGAGAACGGCCGGGCCGCCGGCACGACCGACGGATCGGCGAGTGTGAGGAGGCCGTAGCGCAGGAGCGCGTGCGAGGGGCCGAGCGCCAGGGCGAGATCGCGCGCCGCCCGTCCGTCGAGCGCGGCGAGCGAGGCATGGAGCGCCGGCGAGGCGCCCTGACGCGCGTCGCTCCCCCCGAGCAGCACGGCGTGCGGCCAGAGGTGCGGGTCCATGGTGAGCGCCACGACCGTCCAGACGAAGTCGAGCTCGAGGTCCGAGAGGCCGAGCCGCTCCTTGAGGACCTGCTCGCGCAGGGCCGAACCCCCTTCGCGGCGCGCCGAGGCGAGGTGCGCCGTGATCGGCACCAGCGCCGCCTCGAGGCCCTCGAGCGTGGCGGGCGCCGGCGCCTGCCGGCCGCGCTCGACGGCACGCATCACCTGAAGGCGCACCCGCTCGAGCTGCAGGTCGAAGACGCGGCGGTCGACATCGCGGGGGTCCGGGGCGCCGGCGAGGCGCTCGGGCTCATCGGAGACGTGGGCGATCGACACGGCGGATGATCCGGCGAACGCCGTGGACGTGTCAAGCCAGCGCGGCGCGCAGCGCCGGTTCGATCTGGCACAGGACATCGTGCACGCGCTCGAGGAAGAAGCCGAAGGCCATCCAGATCGGGGCGTAGTCGAGGCGGATGAGGCCGTGCACGTGCCAGCGCGCCGAGTGGTAATCCCACGGGCAGCGGCCGACGAGCCGGCGC
This sequence comes from Polyangia bacterium, assembly GCA_036263495.1. Classification (GTDB taxonomy): domain Bacteria; phylum Myxococcota_A; class Polyangia; order Palsa-1104; family SHYY01; genus DATAGU01. The sequence continues at coordinate 20,546 of DATAGU010000177.1, forward strand.
AGGAGCCAGCCGGCGGCGTACTCGACCGCGAAGATGGCCACCATCCAGACGAGGCCGCGCAGGGGCCAGGGCCAGGCCCGCACCGCCTCGTGCGCCGGCTCGAACAGCACCGCCGCCGAGCCATAGATGGGCAGCATCCAGAGGTAGGTGCGGCCGGTCAGGCGCAGGCGCGCGCGCCGGCTGAGCGGGCGCCTCCGGCTCGGGTCCTCCTCGTCCGGGCGGCTCCCGGCGAGCGCCTCGTAGAGCGCCGTCCACACGATCTCGGCGCACCACCCGAGGAGACCATAGAGGAGGAAACGCAGCCCCATCCGGATCCGTGCGCGCGCGCGGCGCGCTAGAGATACCGCTCGCGGAGGATCCGCACGTGGTGCGCCGCGTGGCCGGCGGTGATGTACGCGAGCGCCCGCACGCTCACCTCGTGGCCGCTGGCCACACCCCGCCGCTGCCACGCGGCGTCCTCGAGGTGCCGGAAGAAGAGGATGTGCGAGTGTCGCACGTGCCCGAACTCGGCCGCGAGCTCCTGGAGCGGCCAGCGGTCGAAGCTGGCATGGCTCACGTACTCGTTCTGGTCGAAGCCGGGGAGCGGCACGAGATCGTTGCGGCCGAAGCGGAGCGCCCGATAGGCGAAGGTGCGCTCGGTGTCGATGACGTGCCCGAGCACCTCCTTGACGCTCCATTTGCCCGGCGCGTAGCGGTGATCGCCCTGGCTCTCGCTGAGGCCGCGGACGAGGGCCAGCGTCTCTTCGAGCTGGGTCGCGAGCGTGGCCAGGATGTCGCCCGCGGGCACCAGCGAGACGTACTTCTCGAAGTGCGGCGCATACTCCGAGGCATCGGGGCGCTGCAGGGAAGGGCTCGACATGTCGGGATTTCTCCTTGTGCGAAGGGGCCTGCGGGCGTTCTCCGGGCGCGGAACGTCATGAAGCCCGGGCCGGGGCATGTCCCGCCCGGCGATCTGGGGCCAGGTCTGGTCCTGCGTCAAGCGGCATGGATGTCGGGAGGTTGGGGCCCACCTGGCAGCGTACGGGCATTTCTCCTCTGTGGCGCATCGGAGAGGCCACCAAGGCCCCCTCCTAGGGCGTCCGCACGCCGTCACAGGGACCAGGCACACCTGCACGGGGACTGGATGGGGGCCGCACAGGGACTTGATGGGGGCGCACAGGGCCTGAATGGGGGCCTCATAGGGATTGAAATGGGGCCCTATAGGGACTGAATGGCGCCCTATAGGGATTGAATGGGGGCCTTATAGGGATTGAAATGGGGCCCTATAGGGACTGAATGGCGCCCTGTAGGGATTGGATGAGGGCCTCATGGGGACTTAACGGGGCCTTGCAGGGACTTAATAGGGCTTCAAAGGGACTAAATGAGGGCCTTATAGGGACTGAATGGAGGCCTCATAGAGACTAAATGGGGCCTTATAGGGACGAGATGAGGGCCTTACAGGGACTGAAATGGGGCCGCACAGGGACCGGATGGGGCCGCATCGGGACCAGATAGGCCAGCATCGGGATCGGGGCCCTGCCAGCTGCCCCGGGGCCCCTGGCATTGCGCGGCGACCTCGAACTCGGCACACTTGCGGCGTGGACGCCCTGGCGCAATGCGCTTTCTGCACCGAGCGCCTGCCGCGCAGCGCGCGCTTCTGCCCCCGCTGCGGCAAGGAGGCCGCCGCCACGCGCGCGGAGCGCCGCCGCACCCCCCCGCGCGCGGCCCCGGACTCCGACACCGACCGCGAGACCCAGGCGCCCGCCGAGCCCGAACTGCCGCTGCCCCCCATGCGCCTGCTCCCGGGCACGGTGCTCGGCCGCCACTACCGCATCGAGTCCACCCTGGGCGAAGGCGGCATGGGCACCGTCTATCGCGCCCACGACCGGGTGCTCGACCGCACCGTGGCCATCAAGTGCCTGCACTCGAACCTCGCCGGCGAGCCCGACATCTGCCGCCGCTTCATCCGCGAGGCGCGCATCCTCCGGACCTTCTGCCACCCCAACGTCGTCACGGTCCATGACCTCATCCAGGAGCAGTACCTGGTGGGGATGGTCATGGAGTACATCGAGGGGCCGACGCTCCTGCAGGAGCTCAGGCGCTGGCGCGACCACATGCCGCTCGAGGAGATCGGGCGCCTCCTGTGGGACATCCTCACCGCCATGGAGGAGGCGCACCGGCGGCGCATCGTGCACCGCGACCTCAAGCCCGACAACGTCCTCCTCCGCCAGGTGGGCCGGCGCCACGTGCCCAAGATCGTCGACTTCGGCATCGCCAAGATCCTCGACGGCACGGTGTACACGGTGTCGGGCGAGCTGCTCGGCACCTGCCGCTACATCTCGCCCGAGCAGGTGCAGCGGCCGGCCCTCACCGACCACCGCGCGGACATCTACGCGCTCGGGGTCACGTTCTACGAGCTGTGCACGGGCCGGACGCCCTTCACCTCGGACAACCACTTCTCGCTCATGATGGCCCACGTCATGGAGGCGCCGCCCCCGCCGTCGCGCTTCCGGCCGGACCTGCCGCCCGCGCTCGAGGCGCTCATCCTCGCGGCGCTCGCCAAGAACCCGGCCGACCGGCCGCAGAGCTGCGCCGAGTTCCGCGAGCGCCTGGGGGCGGCGTTGCCCGCGGCGCGGACGGCGGAGCAGCACGAGGCCCCGGAGCTCGGCACGCTCTCCGAGCGCATCGACGCCGAGGACGGCGGGCAGATGATCCTGGTGCCGGCCGGCAAGTTCCTCTTCGGGCCGCAGCGGCGCGAGGTGGTGCTCGATGCGTTCTACATGGACCGGCTGCCGGTGACCAACCGGCAGTTCAAGCGCTTCGTCGACGTGACCGGCTACCGGCCCGAGGACGGCAGCGCGGCGCGCTTCCTCGCGCACTGGTCGGGCGGGGCGATCCCGGCGGGCCAGGAGGACCACCCGGTGGCCTATGTCTCCTGGGAGGACGCGTGCGCCTACGCGACCTGGGCCGGCAAGCGGCTGCCGACCGAGGCGGAGTGGGAGAAGGCGGCGCGCGGGGTGGATGGGCGCAGGTATCCCTGGGGACAGGCAGCCCCCGATACCGAGCACGCCAACTTCGGGCGCAAGCGGCGGGGCACGGTGCCGGTGGGGAGCTGCCCGGCCGGGGCGTCCCCCTATGGGATCGAGGATCTGGCGGGCAACGTGTGGGAGTGGTGCGAGGACGTCGACGACCCGGAGTTCTATCTGAACGGACCGGTGCTCAACCCGCGCAACACCGTGGCCCGGGGCCAGGGCGATCACTATGTGGTGCGCGGCGGCTCGTGGATGTACGCGGCGGAGTCGCTGCGCACGACGGCGCGGTCGAGCTTCGAGCCGCACACCCGCTTCGCCGGCGGGGGCTTCCGCTGCGTCCGGAGCGTGTGACGTCCCGTCGCGACGATCGGTGACGTCACCGCCGGCGCGCCGCCGGCCGGTCCGTGGCGGGCGCGGCGCCGGCCGCCGTCGGCGCGCCGCTCCGCGGGTCCGGAAATCGCATGTGCACCTCCCACGACAAGGATGGAGACCATGCGCAATGTTTCAAGAGCCTCGATCGCCGTCGCGCTCGTCGCCGTCGGCCTGCTCGCGAGTGGCCGCGCCGACGCACAGCCCCGGAGGGGGCGGAGATATGACCACGGCGGCCCGCCCGTCGTCGGTGCGGGCGAGCACTGCGGCGGCTTCATCCGCAACGCGCCGGTGTGCGCCGAGGGGCTCGTCTGTCAGTTGAACATCTCGTGCCCCGACTGCGGCGGCACCTGCGTGCCGAGCACGCCGGACGCGGGGCCGCCGGTGGTGGGGCTCGGCGAGCACTGCGGCGGTTTCATCCTCAACGCGCCGGTCTGTCAGGAGCCGCTCGTCTGCCAGTTGAACCCGACGTGCCCCGACTGCGGCGGCACCTGCGTGGCGCCCGAGTGCCAGGCGGACACCGATTGCACCGGCATCCTGCCGCAGCTCTGCCAGGTCTGCGCCGACGGCTCGACGCAGTGCGCGCACTTCGAATGCATCAACCACAAATGCGAGACGGTCGTGTGCCCGCCGTAGTGATCTTCACTTGAGGCGTTCGAGCAGCTGGGCCAGCTTGTCGATCGACACGGGCTTGATCAGGTACTCGTCGAACCCCGCCTCGTTGGCGCGGCGGCGATCTCGCTCCTGGCCGTAGCCGGTGAGCGCCACCAGCGTCACGGCGCGCTGAGGACCCTCGTCGGCGCGCACCCGCTCGGCCACCTGGTAGCCGTCCATCTCCGGGAGCCCGATGTCGAGCAGCACGACCTCGGGCCGCCACTCGGCGATGGCGTGGAGCGCCGCGGGGCCATCATGGCACACCTGGACCTCGTGCTCCCAGTCGCGGAGCAGCTCGGCCATGACCTCGGCCCCGTCGTCGTTGTCGTCGACCACCAGGATGCGGCGGCGGCGCTTTTCGGCGCGGGTCGCGGGGCTCGGCGTGGGGCCGGGGAGCTGGGGCGTCTTGGTCGTCTGGGGCGCGCTCACGAGGGGCAGCCAGAGGACGAGCTCGCTGCCCTGGCCGAGCCCGTCGCTGCGCGCCTCCACCATCCCGCCGTGCAGCTCGATCAGGGTGCGCACCACGGTCAGGCCGATGCCGAGCCCGCCCACGGACCGATCCAGGCTCCGCGGCCCCTGCTCGAAGAGCTCGAACACGTGCTTGAGCGTCTCGGCGTCCATGCCGATGCCGTGATCGCGGACGCGCAGCTCCACCATCCCGTCGCGCCTCTCGGCCGTGATGTGGATGCGCGTCCCGGGCTCGCTGTACTTGGTGGCGTTGGTGAGCAGGTTGACCACGACCTGCTCGAGGCGCAGCGCGTCGGCCAGGACGTACATCGCCTCGGCCGGGAGCGTCAGGATGACCTGGTGCCGTCCCTTCTCCACCGGGCCCCGCACCATCTCGATGGCGTGCGCGACCAGCCGGCCGAACTCGACGACCTCGCGGCGCAGCTCCACCTTGCCCTGGGTGATGCGGGCCACGTCGAGGAGATCTTCGACCATGCGGCCCAGGTGCGCGGTCTGGCGATCGAGCACCTGGAGGTAGGGCTCGATGGGCATCCCCTGCGCCATGCCGCGGCGGATGAGGCGCAGCGCCACGGTCATGGGCGACAGGGGGTTGCGCAGCTCGTGGCCGAGCATGGCGAGGAACTCGTCCTTGCGGCGATCGGCCTTCTGCATCTGGGCGGACAGGTCTTCGGCGCGGCGGCGGGCCTGGACGAGCTCGGTGACCTCGAAGCCGAAGGTCATGATCCCATCGACCGTGCCGTCCTCGCCGAGGATCGGTTGATACACGAAGTTGTAGAAGCTCTCGGGGACCGGGCTGCCGTCCGGCGAGCGGAGGCGCAGGGGCACCTCCTTGCTGAGGTGGGGCCGGCCGGTGCGGCGGATCTTGTCGAGGAGCTCGAAGAAGCCGCTGCCGTCGAGCTCGGGCAGGGCCTCGCGCGCGGTCTTGCCGATGAGCTCGCGATGGCCCGCCACGGCGAGGGCCGCGGGGTTGGCGAACTCGAAGCGGTGCTCGGGCCCGCGCAGGATGTAGATCTGGGCCGGGGCCTTCATGAACAGGCTCTGGAGCCGCCGCCGCTCGGCCTCGGCCGTGCTGTGCGAGGCCTGGACCTGCTCGAACAGGTGCACGCGCTCGAGCGCGAGGCCGCACTGGTCGCCGAGCGCGCGGGCAAAGCCTTGCTCGTCGACGGTGAAACGGCGCGGCGCGGCGAAGCCCATGCCGACCGCGCCGAGGACGCGGCCATCGAACTGCATCGGGATGGCCAGGAAGGCCTGATCCCCCGCGGCCGCGGCCAGGGGGCTGGTCGCGGGCCAGCGCGCGGTCCACTCGGCGGGCGACTCCACGAGCACCGGGACCCCGAGCCGGATGCTCTCGACGAGCGGCCAGGGCGCCTCGGGGGCCAGGCCGGTGGACCAGCTGGCGAGGAGGGGATCCTCGTACCCGATCTGGCCGATGAGCTGGATGCGCTGCCCGCCATGGAGGAGGGCGACCAGGCCGCGCGGGGCCCGGAACGCGCGCAGGCCCTCGGACAAGGCGGCCTCGGCCACCTGCACCGGGGCCAGCGCCCGTGCCAGGGACGCGGCGAGGCGCATGCTGCGCTCGAGCCGCTCCTGTTGGAGCTTGAGCTGGTGGATGTCCGTGGAGGTGCCAAACCGCCGCCGCACGCCGCCGTCGGAGCCGGTGATGGCGATGGCGCGCCCGAGGTGCCAGCGGTACTCGCCCCCGGCGTTCTTCAGGCGGTACTCGGCCTGGAACAGCGTGGACGGCTCCCGCGAGAACGCCAGGAGGCGGGGGAGATCGTCGGGGTGGATGACGTCGGACCAGGACAGCGGCGGAGACAACTGGCGCGGCAGGCCGGTGTACTCGTACCAGTGCCGGTTGAAGTACTCCACGTTGCCTCCGGCGTCGGCGATCCACATGATCTGCGGCATCGCCTCGGTGAACTCGCGGAGGACGGCGTCGTCACCGGATAAACCACTCGATGCAGGTGTCATGGCCAGGCTAGTCATCATCTATGGTCACGGCGTCAGGGCTGCTGGGAAGCAGTTATAATTCTCTAGCTAGGCATGGAGCCCTGGCTGGCAAGTCCCGCGGTCCGCATCCCTGCTATTCGGCGCCTGTTCCTGCGGTCTCCGCGTCGCCGTTGATGCGCGGAAGCCCAGGTCGGGAGACGGTCTACGGTGTGATGGGGGATCAGCGGCGGGGGGGGGCGGCGGACGTGGCCGGGGGCAGCATCCGTTCGGAGGCGGACGGCTGGGGCAGCGATCGCTCCAGCCTCTCGACGCGCCGCAGCTCCACCTGCGCGTCGATGGCCTGGAAGATCTCGCGCGCCCGGGCGAGCCAGGCGGCGCTGCGGTGGGGCAGGGCCTGGGCCGCGTCGAGATAGGCGACGGCGGTCTCCCAGCGGTTGGGGGTGGCGTCGAGGCAGGCGAGGGCGCGCTCGAACAGGGGTTCGGCGGTGGCGGCGCCCTTGGAGAGGGCGGCGAAGCGCGCGGCGATGCGCAGGGTCGGGCCGCGGAGGTAGGGGTACATGCGGCCGATGAAGCGCGCCTTGACCAGGCTCAGGCGCACGATGCGCCGGAGCCGCCCGCGCCCGACCGAGGTGGCGCCGCCCTCGAGCGCGAACAGCGCCGCCTCGGCGGCGTCGATGAGGCCGTGCTGGAGGAAGGGCACCATCACCTGGTAGCGCCAGATGGCGTCGAAGGCGCGCACCGCGGCGCGCGCGGCCTCCTCGCCCTCGCCCTCGCGCACCGCCACGTTGCACAGGTGGTTGAGCGAGGCGCACTGGTTGGCGAGATCCCCCACCTCGACGCTGAGCGCGTGGCCCTGCTCGAGCTCGGGGCGGACCTCGGCGGCGCTCGCCTGGCCCCGGAGGTAGCGGCAAAAGGGCGCCCAGGAGTGCGACCACGCCTGGTGCATGAGCGCGTTGAGCTTCTGGCCGATGGCGCCCATGCGCACGTAGATGGGCTCGGCGGCGGCGAAGTCCGAGCGCATGAAGTGGGTGGTGGCGAGCATCATGAGGCTGGTCTGCGCCTCCCACATCTCGCCGACCTGGTGGAACATGTTCACGGCCTGCTCGAGGCGGGCGAGGGCCGGGGTGAGGTCGTTGCAGAAGCTGGCCTGGATGCCGAGGCGGCTGATGGCGATGCCCTCGGCCACCGAGTCGCGGCACTGGCGCGCGAGCTCGAGCCCGCGGGTGATATGGCGCGCCGAGCGGCCGAGCAGGCCCGCGCCGAAGTAGAGCGTGCCGACGTAGATGCTGGCCATGCTCGCGCCGTACACCGAGGGCGAGCGTGAGGCCATGTTGGCGGCGGTGAGCGTGGCCCAGGTGAGCTTGTTGATGTCGACGAAGTAATAGATGCGGATGAGCGAGATGAGGGTCGCGAGCTGCTTCAAGTAGCCGGGGAGCCGGGCCTCGGGGATGGGGCGCAGGATCCAGGGGAACAGGAGGCGCACGCCGTAGAGCATGAGCTGCCCGACCACGCCCAGGGCCACGCCGAGGCGGCTCTTGGGGGCGCGGCGGCCGAGGAGCTGGAGCGAGGTCTCGAGCTCGTCGATGGCGCGGCTCGATTCGCCCTTCTCCTGGTAGGCGCGCCCGAGGCCGACGTGGATCTCGGCCTGCTCGCTCGGGGACGGGTCGTAGCCGAGGCACTCGCCGAAGAGGGCGATGGCCTCGTCGTAGCTGCCGGCCTGGAGCAGGGTCTCGCCGAGCTCCTGCTTGGCCTTGCGCAGCCGGGCCCGCTGCTCGTCCGGGGGGAGGAAGGCGGCGCGCTCGATGATGGCGAGGCCGCGCTGGTAGTGGTGGATGGCGTCCTTGTTGGCGTACTGCTCCTTGGCCGAGCGGGCCGCGAGCAGGGTGTAGTACAGGCCTTTCTGCTCGTCGCTGCCGGCGAGGTAGTGGTAGGCCAGGATGCCGGCCGAGGCGGCGGGGTTCTGGGCGGCCTTGGTCTCGAGGTGGCGGGCGAGCCGGCGGTGCAGGTCCTCGCGCCCCGAGACGAGGAGCGTGTTGTAGGCGACGTCGCGGATGACGATGTGCTTGAAGATGCAGGTGAGCGGCTCCTCGAGCTCGAGCAGCGTGAGGCCGAGGGTGTTGAGCGTGGTGATGGCCTGCCTGAGGCTGTCGGGCGAGATGGTCTCGGGCATGAGCACGCTCAAGGCCTCGAGCGTGAAGACGCGGCCGATGACCGAGGCCACGCGGAGGACGGTCTTGGAGGTCTCGTCGAGGCGGTCGATACGGCCGAGGATGACGTCCTGGATCGAGTCGGGGACCGTGATCTCCTCGAGGCTGCGCACGAGCTGGAAGTTGCCGCCCGGCAGGCTGCGGAGGTGCCCCTGCTCGGCCAGCGAGTCGACGATGGACTCGATGTAGAAGGGGTTGCCGTACACCTTGGTGAGGATGAGCTCCTCGAGCGCGGGGCTCGGCGGGTCGAGCCGCAGCCGCTTCCGCAGGAACTCGCGCGTCTCGGCCGGGGAGAGGTGGCCGAGCTCGACGCGGTGGAAGTTCGGCAGGACGTCGAGGGCGCTCAGGTGCTCGCTCGGCCGCATGGTGCAGAGGACCATGATGCGCATGCCGCTCACGCGCGGGGCGAGGTACTCGATGAGGTCGACCGAGATGCGGTCGGCCCAGTGGAGGTCCTCGAAGAAGAGGAGGAGCGGGGTCTTCTCGGTGCGCCGGCCGAGCAGCTGCAGGATGATGTGGAAGACCTTCTGGTTCTTGCGCCGCGCGTCGAGCCCGCGCGTCAGGGGATCCTCCTCCACCGGCAGGCCGATGATGCCGGCGACGACCGGCACCCACTCGGGCCCGGCGTCTTCGATCTCGCCGAGCGCCCGGTGCAGCTTGTCGAGCTGGACCTCGAGGGGGTCGTTCTCGAAGAGCTGGAAGAAATGGACGAGCAGCTCCTTCCACGGATAGAAGGGCGTGAACATCTCGTACGAGTAGCAGATGCCGTAGAGCGCCTGGATGTCGTAGGCGCGCGCCTCCTCCATGAGCTTGCCGGCGGTGCGCGACTTGCCGATGCCGGCCTCCCCCGAGACCACGCAGACCTGGCCCGCGCCATCGAGCGCCTCGCGGGCGTAGCCGTGCAGCGCTTCGAGCTCCTCCTTGCGGCCGATGATCTCGCCCTTGCCCTCGACGAACAGGCTGCGCAGGACCTGCCGCTCGCCGGTGATGCGGTAGACGGGCACGGGGCGCGAGACGCCCTTGAGCTGGGCCTCGGCGATGAGCTCGGTGGTGAAGTGGCTGCGGATCTTGCGCTCGGTGCCGCCCTCGAGGTAGATGCCGCTCTCCTTGCGGTAGGTCATGAGGCGCGCGGCGAGGTTCACCACCTCGCCGAGCGTCGAGTAGCCCTTGCGCAGGGGGGAGCCGAGGTTGCCGCAGAAGGCCTGGCCGGTGGCGATGCCGATCTCGAGCTCGTCGATGAAGAGGAAGCGCGAGCGCTCGCTCTGCAGCTTGCGGGCAAAGCGCACGGCGAGGAGCTCGTTGTGCTCCTGGGCCGTGGGCGCGCCGAAGAGCACGAAGAAGACGTTGCCCTTGTCGGTGAAGTCGGTCTGCATGAGCACGCCGCCGTGGTGGCTGCTCTCGCGCTCGACGAACTCGAAGAAGAGGTTCACGCGCGCCACGAAGTCCTCGACGTCGCCGTGGTAGTCGAGGCCCTCGAAGCGGATGAAGACGCAGGTGATGCCGCGGAGGTCGGCGATGAAGTCCTGGTGCCCGGTGGCGATCTTCTTGAACAGGGCGGGCGGGATGAGCGGCGCGCACTTGCGCACGATCTCGTCGTCGAAGTCGGTGAGCGGGAACTGCCAGCGGGCGCGGGCGGGCGTCGGCTCGGAGATCGCGACCGAGTCGAGCTGGTAGTCATCCTTGCGCGGCGTCCCGGTCGCCGCCGCGCCGAGGAGTTGCCACAGCTCGGGGCTGGCGATCACCTCGCCGCCCGCGGCGTGCTTCTCGGCCTGCACCGCCGCCTCGACCGGGGCGCCCAGGATCATCGGGTGGGTGAAGGGGCCGGGGTGGCCGAGCAGGATGCGATGGGCGTGGCCGAAGCCGAGGCCGATCTTGGACGACACCTGGAAGGTCTGGCCGAGGAGCTCGACGGAGGTGAAGCGGCGCAGCCGCTCCTGGATGTGGAGCGCGCAGCTCGCGGACCGCAGCGCCACGGCGGCGTCGGTCTCCTCGGGCGAGCGATCGAAGCAGCACAGGATCGCGTCGCCGGCGAACTGATAGACCACGCCGCCGAAGCCCTCCAGGACGTCGATCATCTCGGTGAAGTAGCTGGCCAGGAACTGCTGCAGCGTGTCGATGCCGCGTGGCCCGGCGGCGCTCATGGCCACGACCATCGGCGTGAAGCCGGCGATGTCGAGGAAGAGCACGGCGCTGTGGAACGGCTCGATGGGCGGGAGTGTGGTGTCCCTCTGGCGCGCGAGCTGGCGGACGAGCGTCGCCGGGATGTAGGGGACGACGGCGGCCAGTGTAGTGGTTTCAGTCACGGCCCGTGGACCTCCCGTGGAGGGTAAGATAAGCGAAGTCAATGGCGGCGATTATACGTTCTGGCCGCCGGCCCGCCGCGGGCGATATCGCCCCGGCCATGAACGCCGGACGAAGCGGCGGGCGAGGCAGGCCGCCGCGTCAACCCAGGGTGGAGCGGAAGTACAGGGACAGCCCCGTCATCATGGCATAGAGGCCGATCTCGACGTCCTCGGTCCAGGGCTGGGCGCGGCGCGCCGCCCCCCAGATGTGGACCACCGTCATGAACGCCCCGATCCAGGCGACCATGGTGAAGGCGTCGCGATGGGTGACGGGGTCGGGCACGGCCTGGAGCATCATGAACAGCGCGGTCAGCGCCAGGCCCCCCAGGCAGCGTCCGAAGTACACGGTGAGGTCCGTGTTCCCGGTCGGCACGTTCCAGGCAAACCAGCGCGCCCAGCGGAGCGGGAACAAGAACAGCGGCATGGCGTAGATGAAGAAGAAGAACACGCTCGAGATGAGGAGGAACCAGCTGGCCGAGGGGTGGGTCGAGCTGATCATGCGTGCCTCCTCGGGGCGGGATGCTCCACGAGCATCGGGCACAGGGCAGGAGATCGTCTCATACGCTCCAGTATAGACGGCAGAGCGGGAGGAAACACCAGGGCTTGGCCGTCCCGCTGCACCCCGCTGCGAGCGGGGGAGGGGACGAGAGGGTCACCGGCTAGAACAACGGCTCGGCCTGGGACTCGGGGGGGACCTGCAGCTCCACCCGGGGCGCGTCGCACCACAGCCCCTCGAGGTCATAGAACTCACGCATCGGGTGGTAGAAGACGTGGACCACGAAGTCCCCGTAGTCGGCGAGGGTCCAGTGGCCCTGCTGCTGGCCTTCGACGCCGATGGGACGCTGCCCCTGACGGCCGAGCGTCTCGAGGACGGCATCGGCGACCGCCTGTACGTGGCGATCGCTGGTGCCCGACAGGAGCAGGATGAAGTCCGTGTAACTCGACTGGCTGCGCACATCGAGCAACACCGGATCGAGCGCCTTCTTGTCGAGCGCCGCGGTGAGCGCCTGATCCACCCAGGTCCGCGTGCTCGGAGTGTGGGTCGTTTCGTTCGTCTCCAGCGGTTTCAACTCGGATCGTTCCCTGTTCTCGCGCCACCGGCCGTCCGCCCCGCCGTGCGGGGGGACCGGGCTCGTCCTCGGTGCGCGTATCTATGGTTGAACTCCCTCACCTGCCCGGCGAGCGCGGCGGATGGAAGAGATGGAACTTGCTGTCCTCTGGACGCACGGCGGATCGCCGTTGATGGTGTATCGAATCGGTCTAGATCGCTCAGGACCATTCCCCTGCGTCACGGATCGGACGTCCCATAGCCGGAGTATAGCAAAATCCGGACACGTTCCGGTCATGCCATCCTTGGACCCGCGGGGAGGGCCCCGCGCGGGCCGGGCCGCTTCATTCCCCGCGCGTAGGCACGAGGCCTTCGAGGAGCGTGGCCCTGTCGAGGAGCGGGCGCGGACGGGCGAGAGCGGGGAGCGCATCGGAAGGCGCCGCGAGGGGAGCGACGCCACCCTGTCGGGTCAAGCTGCGGTAGGCGAGCTGCACCGAGATCTCCCGCCCCTTGTCGCCAGCTGCCCCTTCGCGCAGAAACGAGTAGTTCGCTTCGAGGTGCGCCTCGAGCACCGCCCCCGAGGCGGCATCGAGCGTCACCGTGCCGTCGAGCGCCTGGACGTGCAGGCTACGGCGCCAGGCGCGTGCCGGATCCTCCTCGGTGGAGGGCGCGGCCTGCGGGTCGAGCCGCAGGGTCACCCGCACGGCCGGCCTGTCCCCGATGCGCATCGGCTTCTCCTCGCGGGTCGCGAAGCGACCGAGCACCCCGAGGTACCCCGCGAGGGCGCGCGACTGTTCGTCCCGCGCCCGGCTCACCTCATCGCCTTGGGGATGGCGCCTCACGAACCGACCATGCCGCGGACGGACGAACAAGTCGCCGCCCACCAGGTACCATTCGATCCCCTCGTCCCGCGAGGTCTCGTGCACGGCATGGAGGGCACCGCGGGCATCGAACTCGGTGCGCCAGAATTCCTCCAGCGTGTCGCTGCGTTCGCCGCTCCGCACCACCAGCTTGGTGGTCTGCTGGCGCTGGTGCGGGCCGAGCTTTCGCTCCACCCCTTCGGCCTCGGCCGCCAGCACGGCCTCGAGCCGGCCCGGCTGGTCCAGGCCCGTGAGGTCGAGGGGCGCGTCGGAGCGACCGGCCACCCCCAGGTTCTCATCGCTCCCCTGACGGCAAGCGCCGAGCAGCAGGGCCAGTCCGAGCAAGCTGATGCGGTAGCGCGTCACGCGGGAGGAACAGGTAGCGCCCCGTCCTGCCCCTGTCAACGTCCCGGTCGACCGCCACCAGGCCCAGCTCCACAAACCGCCCCCGTGAACGTGGGCCTGACCGTGAACGTGACCGTGACCGTGGGTGAAAGCCACGCTCCCCCGCTCACCCGGCGAGGAACCCGGCCACGAGCAGATCCAGCGCCCCCATAGCCGCGAGCAGCACCCCCACCGCCGCCGCCAGCGCGCCCACGAGATCGAGGGGCCGGCGCCGCGTGGTCGCCGTCACCGTCCCCCAGACCGTCCCCCCCAGCCCGAGGATCAGGAGCACGAACCCCATCGGACTACGAATGCCGGGTGAGGATCCAGGTGAGCGCTCCGAGACCGAGCACGGCCACCGCGGCCGTCATCATCCAGATCCAGCGCCGCCCCACCCACTGCCCGGCAGGCCCTGCCCCCGCAACGACCACGCCTCCGGCGGCCTGGGCCAGCTCCCCTGACCCCGAAGCGCCCCGTGCCGGATCCCCTGCCCGCAGGGCCACACTCCCCAGCGACCGTCCTGGCCCTGGCGGGTCCTCGCCCAGGCCATCGGCATCCTGCGATCGCAGGGGCGGCATCCGCGTCCGGGTCGACAGATCGAAGTCCTGGCCGCTCACATCCTTGAGCGGCGGCACGGACGGCGGCGGTGCGGGCGCGTCATCGGCGAACAAGGGCCGCAGGACCAGACGAAACTCCCCTTCGGTCCATCGCTCCACCCGCGCCAGGGCCCCGAGCTCCGGCACCCCATCCACCGCCGCCGTCTCCACGCGCCCGTGGGCGAAGCGCAGCAGCGCGCGCGCGCCGCTCCGGTGCTGCAGGAACACGTCCACGCTCAGCCGCAACGTCTGGCAATGACGGATGAGCTCGCGCGGCGAGGTCGCGACCAGCGTCCCCCGCATCTCCAGGCCCTCGGTCAGCGCGCCCGACAGATCCGGGAGCGCCTGCACCAGCTGGAAGTGGCCCGACCGCCACGCGGTGGACGTCACTGCATCCACCGCATCGCCCCCCAGGAACTCCACTACCACCGGGTCCCCCGAGGCCTTCCCTACTATATTATAGAGGAGCAACCGTCCGCTGAACCTGAGCTCGGCGCAACGAGCATACACCGAGGCCAGAGCCACCTCGTCCAGCGAACCCGCCCATTCGAAACCCGGGCTCCGTCCGTCCCCGTGCGTCACGTCTACAGAACCTACCACTTCCTCACCAAGGAGCACAACTTATGGGCGGCCGGGGCCGCTCCGCCCGGACCCCGAGTCAGCCCTGTGGATCAGCAGGCGTTTCAATAGGGATGAATTAGTTGCCGCATCGGCGATCGCTGCGGTATACGGTCTACGGCGGGCGTACCGCTGTGGTTCAACACGTTCAGCGAGGTTGAAATGAAAGCGGGTTATCTTTGGGTGGTACCGGCAAGTCTTATGATGTTCGCGTGTGGGGGCGGTGGCGGCGGGGGTAGTGGAGAGACGACCCAGGCGGAGGGGTCGAATTACCAGTTCGTCGCCAACCGGATCCTGCTCCCGACCGGCAGCGGCACAGCTACGTACTCCTTCGACCTCAACGGTGACGGCAACCCCGAGAACAAGCTGGGGAGTATCATTGGAGCGCTCGCGGCCGGCCTGTCGCTCGATGTGCAGGGGCCGGTCGACGCCGCGGTGAACGCCGGCCAGGCCGTCCTCCTCTTCAACGTGCAGTCGACCGACGCCAGCCTGGCGAGCGCCAACAACGTCGGCACCACCGTCTACCTCGGCAATCAGGCAGCCAACCCGCCCAGGTTCGACGGCACGGACACCTTCACCGTGGATCCCGCCGTGAGTGGCGGGGTGTTCCTCGGCAAGATCGCTGGCAGCCGCTTCACTTCCAACAACCCGGCCACGACCAAGCTCGCGCCGGTTACCGTCGATCTCAACCTGCCCATCGCCAGCGCGGGCACCACCCTCCAGGTCCGCCTCAACGGCGCGCACGTCCAGTGGCGGAGCAACGGCGCGACGGGGCTCGTGGAGGGCCAGGTCAATGGCTCGCTCAAGGTCTCCGACCTGCAGACCACCGTCCTCCCGGGCGTGGCCGCGCTGCTCAACAGCCTCGTCCAACCCGCAGGGTGCCCGCCGCCGTCCGGCTCCACCGCCAAGTCGATCCTGGATGTCCTCGACAAGGGCGGCTGCACGGGCGCGGCGGCGAACGATTGCCGCATCGACGTCTGCGAGCTGGCGACCAACCCCCTCCTCCAGACCGTCCTCACGCCCGACATCCAGGTGTATGCCTCGAACGGCACGACCTACCAGCCGTGCAAGACCGGCTGCACCAACGACTCGATCTCGGTCGGCGTCGGGTTCACCGCCGTCAAGGCCACCTTCACCCGGCCGTAAGCGTCTCTCCCGCCTCTCTTCTCTCCTGGAGGGAGGCCGTGCGCAAAGCGCGTCCTCCCCTCGCTCCCGCCCTCTCCCCCTGCGTCCCGTGATCACTCGCTCCCTGTCGGGAACCGGATCCTGGGAACTCCAATCGACGGTTGACAGTCGTCGGATCCCAAGCGCAAATGGGCGGTCATGGTGGTGCCCTGGATCGTCATCCTCGCGGGCGGCGGCGGCACGCGGCTGTGGCCTCTGTCGCGCCGTCGCCGTCCCAAGCAGTTTTTGCCCCTCGTGGGCTCGGGCGAGACCCTGCTCGGCGCCACCGTTCGGCGTCTCGCCCCGCTCGCCCCCCTCGAACGCGTCCTGGTCGTGACGGCGGCCTCCCAGGCCGACGACGTGCTCCGCGCCGTGCCCAACCTGCCCCCCGACAACCTCATCGTCGAGCCCATCGGGCGCAACACGGCCCCGGCCATCGGCCTCGCGGCCATCGACGTCATCGATCGCGACCCCGACGGGGTGATGGCCGTCATCCCCTCGGACCAGTTCGTCTCCGACGAGGCCGGCTTCCGTGACGCGGTGATGAAGGCGGTCCGCGCCGCGGCCGAGGGCCAGGTGGTGACCATCGGCATCCGCCCCACGCGGCCCGAGACCGGCTACGGCTACATCCAGCGCGGCGCCCCGCTGCAGAAGCGCCCGGGTGACCCGCAGGCGGTGGCCGGCCCGGAGGGCAGCGCGGCCGGAGCGCTCTATGCCGTGGCGCGCTTCGTGGAAAAGCCGGATCGCCAGACGGCGGAGCGGTACCTGGCCGCGGGCGATTACCTCTGGAACGCCGGCATGTTCTTCTTCCCGGCGCGGCGCATCCTGGCCGAGATCCAGGCCCAGCTGCCGGCGCTCGGCGAGATCCTGGAGGGCGTCGGCCGCGACTCCATTGATCTGGTCGCGCGCTACCCCTCGGCGCCGGCCATCTCCATCGACTACGCCGTCATGGAGGGCCTGCCCGGCCGCAGCGGCATGGCCGTCGTGCCCGGCGACTTCGGCTGGAGCGACGTCGGATCCTGGGACGCGCTCGCCGAGCTGCGCCCCGCCGACGCGCACGGCAACACCGTCCTCGGCGAGGCCGTCACCATCGACGCCCACAACAACGTCCTCGTCGGCGACCGCCTGATCGCGGCGGTCGGCGTGCGCGACCTCGTCATCGTGGCCACGGATCAGGCGGTCCTCATCCTGCCGCGGTCGCGCGCCCAGGACGTGCGGCAAGTGGTGTCCGAGCTCGAGCGCACCGGGCGGGACATCCTCCTTTGAGCGTGCGAGAGACGACACGACACGAGAGGCGACCCAAGGACATCCATGAACCCGCGCGTCTTCCGCGAGTATGACATCCGAGGCAACGCCGAGCGCGACCTCGACACCGCCTTCGTCACCGACCTCGGGCGCGCCCTCGGGACGCACTTCGGCCGCGCCGGCGCCCGGCGCATCGCCCTGGGCCGGGACTGCCGGCTCCACTCACCCCGCCTGCACGCGGCCCTGCTCCACGGCCTCCGCGAGACCGGCCTCGCCGTCATCGACGTGGGCGTCGTCGCCACCCCGCTCCTCTACTTCGCCGTCTTCCACCTCGACGTCGATGGCGGCGTCCAGATCACCGGCAGCCACAACCCGCCCGAGGACAACGGCTTCAAGATCGTCAAGGGCAAGAGCACCATCCACGGCGGCGAGATCCAGGAGCTCAAGCGCCTCCTCGAGCGGCGCGACTTCCTCCACGCCGCCACGCCCGGCCCGCTCACCGAGGAGCGCATCGAGCGCGCCTACATCGATCACGCGCGGCGCTCGCTTCGGCTCGGCCCGCGGCGCTTCCCCGTGGTGGTCGACGCCGGCAACGGCGCGGGCGGGGTGATCGGCGCCCCGCTCCTGCGCGAGCTCGGCTTCGAGGTGACCGAGCTCTTCTGCGACATGGATGGCCGCTTCCCCAACCACCACCCCGATCCCACGGTCGAGGAGAACATGGCGGCGCTGCGGGAGGCGGTCGCGCGGCGCGGCGCCGAGGTGGGCATCGCCTTCGACGGCGATGCCGACCGCATCGGCGTCGTCGACGCGCGCGGCCGCATCGTGTGGGGCGACCAGCTCATGCTGCTCTTCGCCCGCGCCATCCTGGCCGAGCACCCCGGCGCCACCTTCGTCTCCGAGGTCAAGTGCTCGCAGGTGCTGTACGACGAGATCGCGCGCGCGGGCGGGCGGGCGCTCATGTGGAAGGTCGGGCACTCGCTCATCAAGAGCAAGATGAAGGAAGAGGGCGCGCTGCTCGCCGGCGAGATGTCGGGCCACATCTTCTTTGCCCACCGGTACCTCGGCTTCGACGACGCCATCTACGCGGCGGCGCGGCTGTGCGAGCTCCTGTCGCAGTCCGGCGAGACGCTGGCCGAGCGCATCGACGCCCTGCCGCGGGTCTACAACACCCCCGAGATCCGCCTCGACTGCCCCGACGACCTCAAGTTCGAGCTGGTGCGTCGCGCCGGCGTGCACTTCGGCCGCACCCGCCCGGTCATCGACATCGACGGCGCGCGGATCCAGTTCGACGACGGCTGGGCCCTCGTCCGGGCGTCCAACACACAACCGGTCCTGGTGCTGCGGTTCGAGGCCCGGAGCCCCGAGCGGCTCGCGGCGATCCGCCAACAGGTCGAACAAGAGCTCGAGTACATCCGCAAGGAGATGATGGCCCCATGACCCAACACGAGAACAAAGTCGGTTATGCAGTAGGTGTCGACCTCGGAGGGACCAACCTGCGCGCCGCGCTGGTGGACCTCGGCCACGATGGTCGCCTGGTTCGCGACGTGAAGATCCCCCGTCCCCAGGAGCAGTCCGCCGAGCGCATGGCCGACCACGTCGCAGAGCTCGTCAAGCAGGTGGATCCCGAGGGTCTGCGAGCCGGCGTGGGCGTGGGTTTTGCCGGCATGCTCCGCGGCTGGACCGGCGTGGTGGTCAACGCGCCCAACTTCGGCTGGCGCGAGGTGAACCTGCGCGGCCCCCTGCGCGAGCGCCTGGGCCCGCGCGTGGAGCTGTACAACGATCTCAACGCCATCGCGTACGGCGAGGCGGTGTTCGGCGCCGCGCGCGGGGCCAAGGACGTGCTCTGCGTGTTCGTCGGCACCGGGCTCGGCGCGGGCGTGGTGATCGAGGGCAAGCTCTACATCGGCATGAGTCACCTGGCGGGCGAGATCGGCCACAGCAAGGTCGTGCCGGGCGGGCGCCTGTGCGGCTGCGGCGCGCGCGGCTGCATCGAGGCCTATGTCTCGGGCGTGAACATCCGCAAGCGGGCCCGCGAGGAGCTGCAGGACGTCAAGGGGAGCCTGGTGGTGGAGCTCGCCGGCGGGCTCGAGAACGTGCACGCCGGGTACATCGATCAGGCGGCGCGGCAGGGCGATCCGTGGTCGGTGGCGCTGTGGAACGAAGTGGCGCCGCTCCTCGGCACGCTGCTCGCCAACTCCGTGGCGCTCCTCAACCCCTCGCACATCGTGATGGGCGGCGGCGTGTGGGAGAACACGCCCGAGCTCCGGCGGCGCGTCCTCGAGTCGTTCAACTCGCTCGTCAACGGACCGAGCGCGCAGGACCTATCCATCGTCGACTCCACGCTCGCCCAGCACGCCGGCGTGCTCGGCGCCGCCGCGCTCATCGGCGCCGGCACAGTGAGCGCGTAGTCCCCCCCTTCCAGAACCTCCCAGCACACACTGCCTTCGCCTGCTTGGTGGTGCCGGGTCCCCTCCCTTTGCGTCCATGTGGAGTCTGTTCCGCAAGCCAGGGCCTCAGCCCGGGCGCGTCCGTGGTCCTGCAGCAAACGCCGCCCGTCCGTTGCGCCGGTAGGGGGAGGCGCCGGAACGCGGTTCAAGGCGGCTGTTTCTCTACCGAGGATCGGCGACAACGCGCGACGCATCACCGCAAGTGTCGGCAACGAGCCGCCGACGCACGACGTCGTCCCTGTGCGTTTGCGGGGGCGACGCAACGTGACGTTGCATACGGCGCGTCCGTTTGCAGGGGCGGCGCAACGTGTTGTGCACGCTCGCGGCCGTTTGCGGGGATGACGCAACGGCTTGCGTCAGGGTCGCGGACGTCTGCGAAGGCGCAGCAACGCGCCCCGCACACTCGCGGACGGTTGCGAATGCGGCGCAACGCGTTGCGTGCAGTTCGCAAACGGTTGCGAAGGCGGCGCAACGCATTGCGTGCAGCCCGCAAACGGTTGCGAAGACCCGGAGGGCGTTGCGTGCAGTTCGCAAACGGTTGCGAAGACCCAGGAGGGCGTTGCGTACAGCTCGCAAACGGTTGCCAGGACCCGGGACGCGTTCCGCACAGCGCGCAAACCTTCGCCAGCATTCAGGAATGCCTCGCGCGCCCACCCAGACATCGGCGCCGGGACGTCGACGCAAGGCCGAACACGACCGCACGCATCTCCTGCGTCGTTGCCCAGTAGTTCACGCTCCCGCCCCCGCTCCCGCTACCGCTCCCGTAGGGTGTGAGGATCCGCTGCTCACGTAGCCTCGCGACCCCACCCCGCGTCGGCCGGCGACCAGCGTGCATGCTATCTTCGCCGCCGATGACCACGGCCCTGCGTGTCACGCTCGCCCCTCGTGGCCTCCGGCTGGAGGGCCACGACCCCGCGCCCTTGCCGCTCTTCTCGGGAGCCCTGCACTACTTCCGGGTGCCGCGCCGGCACTGGCAAAAAGGACTGCGTGCCATGCGCCAGCTCGGGCTCGAGATCGTCGAGACCTACGTGCCCTGGGGCGTGCACGAGCAGGCACCCGGCCGCTACCGCTTCGAGGGCGACCTCGACCTCGGCGCGTTCCTCGACCTCGCCCACGCCGAGGGCCTGAAGGCGATCGTACGGCCAGGGCCGCACATCAACGCCGAGCTGACCTGGTTCGGCTTCCCCGAGCGCATCGTCTCCGATCCGACGATGCAGGCGCGCACCGCGCGCGACACGCCGGCCGCGCTCATCGTGCCGCCGCGGGGCTTCCCCGTGCCCTCGTACGCCTCGGAGCGCTTCCTCGCCCAGGTGGGTGACTGGTACAAGGCCATGGGCGAGGTGGTGGGGCCGCGCCTTTTCCCCGTGGGGCCGGTGGTGGCGCTGCAGGTGGACAACGAGCAGGGCCACTTCTTTCGCGCCGGCCCCTTCGACGGCGATTACCACCCCGACGCTCTCGCGGCCTGGGCCGCCGACGCGGGAGGCGCCGCGCCGCCGCGCGCGCTCGCGCCCACGGCCACCTCACAGGAACTCGCCCAGGTGCTGGCCTGGCTCGCCTTCAAGGACCGGCAGCAGGTGCGGGCGCTCACCCGCCTCGGCCTGCTCCTCGACGAGGCCGGCCTCACCGGCGTGCCGCGCTACCACAACTTCCCGCCGGTCGAGCCCGGCATCTACGACGTGGCCGAGGCCGAGACCGCGCTCGACTTCGCGGGCGTCGACCTCTACCACTCGCGGCGCCAGTACGCGCGAGTGCGCGAGCGAGCGCTCTACCTGGCCGGGTCGTCCCGTCTTCCGTACGTGCCCGAGCTGGCCGCGGGCTCGTTCCCCTGGGGGCCGCCCTTCGAGATCGCGGACACGCGCGCGCTCACGCTCGGCGCGCTCATGCACGGCGTGGCCGGGGTGAACTACTACATGACCGTCGAGCGGGATCGCTGGTACGGCGCGCCCATCTCCGCGGAGGGCGAGGTGCGGCCCGAGTTCGGGGGCCTGCTCACCCGCCTGCACGCGGCGCTCGCCGAGGCCCGGTGGACCTCGCTCGATCGCCCCGCGGGCGTCGGCGTGCTCATCCCGCGCGAGTATCGCCGGCTGGCCGTGGCGGCCTCGCACCTCGGCCCGGTCGGCCCGGTGTTCGGCGAGTTCCTGGGGCTCGGCGAGCAGGAGACGCTGCGCGAGGCGACCTACGGCCTGTCCGGGCCCATGCAGATCGAGCAGGCGGCGTGGCGGGCGGCGCTCGTGGACGCGCTCGGCCGCGCACACCTGCCGTTCGTGCTCATCGCCGGAGGCGCGCCGCTCGACGTCATGGCCAAGCGCCGGCTGCTCATCGTGCCGACCCTCGACTTCCTCGACGTGGAGCTCGGCAACCGGCTGCGCGCCTACGCGGCGGCGGGGGGCAAGCTCGTCACCGGGCCGCGCACGCCCACGCGCGATCTGCGGCTCGAGCCGAGCGCGGAGTTCGGCGAGCTGCCGGGGGCGCGGCTCACGCCCGAGATGCTCACCGATCGCCACCTCCTGCAGGAGTCGCTCACGGCCTGGGCCGCGGCCGCGGGGGTGGAGCGCGTGGCCCCGGCCAAGGATCCGAACGTCGACACCGCGCTCCACGTGCGGCCCGACGGCACGCCCGCGCTCCTCTTCGTGGGGACGTCGAGCGCGCAGCCGCTCACCGCCGCGGTGGAGCTCGACAAGGAGGCGGAGCTCGAGGACGTGCTCGGCGGCGAACGCCTGCGCGGCCAGACCCTGGCCGTGCCGCTCGAGCCGTTCCAGGTGCGCCTCCTGCGCTTCATGTGAGCCGCGCGCGGTCGTGAATCGGGGGAGTCACCCGAGAATCCCCCCCTCATCGTCACGACATCGGCTCGATCAACGCTTGTAGGGCCACCCCTGGGCCCTACCTACAGAGCCATGCAACCCG
The DNA here is from genome assembly GCA_036263495.1 of Polyangia bacterium. Lineage (GTDB taxonomy): Bacteria > Myxococcota_A > Polyangia > Palsa-1104 > SHYY01 > DATAGU01. The sequence continues at coordinate 42,813 of DATAGU010000177.1, forward strand.
AACCCAAAGAAGCGACCCCGACCCTGTCACGCCGGCTCGCCGCTGAATTCACCGGCACATTCGTCCTCGTCCTCGGCGGATGTGGTAGCGCCGTCCTGGCCGCGGCGTTTCCGAACGTGGGCATCGGGCTGCTGGGCGTCTCGCTGGCCTTCGGCCTGACGGTCCTCGGCTGCGCCTATGCCCTGGGACCCATCTCCGGCTGCCACTTGAACCCGGCGGTGACCCTGGGCCTGTGCGTCGGCAGGCGCTTCCTGTGGCGGGATCTGCCGGGCTACGTCGTGGCCCAGCTCCTCGGCAGTGTGGTGGCGGCCGGCGTGCTGCTCCTCATCGCCCGAGATCAGCCGAGCGGCTACGAGGCCTCCATCGGTGGCTTGGCGAGCAATGGGTACGGATTGCACTCCCCGGGTCACTACGGCCTGGGCGCGGCGCTGCTGACCGAGGTGGTGCTGACCTTCATCTTCGTGTCCGTGATCCTCGGGTCCACGGCTCGCCGTGCGGTCGCTGGCTTTGCCGGCATTCCCATCGGCCTCACATTGACCCTCGTGCACCTCGTGGGCATCCCTGTCACCAACGTATCGGTCAATCCGGCGCGCAGCACCGGCCCCGCCCTTTGGACGGGCGGGTGGGCGCTCGCCCAGCTATGGTTGTTCTGGGTGGCGCCGCTCATCGGGGCGGTGTGCGCCGGATGGATCGGGGCCTGGCTCCATGAGGATCGCGCCGTGCGCGCGGCCATCGCACCCCGCGGCGTACCCACCCTGCCGACGGTGCCGGCCACGCAGTCTCCATGATGGCGCCGGCCGACGAGACGAACGTCGGCACCGCCTGATGCTACGATGCGTGCGTGATCTCCCCACGCATCCGGTTCCATGATCTCGACCCTGCCGCCTGGCGCAACATGCAGCGCCTGCTCTCACCCCCACCGCGCGTCGGCGGGCCGCGCCACCGCCCGGCGCCGCCGCTCATCCTGATGATCGAGCGCGGCGTGTGCGTCAAGGCGCTGCGGCCCGGCGGTGAGCCCCTGCGCGCCGCCGATGTCGCCTGGCAAGGCACGTGGTCGCTCGGTCGGCTGCGCCGCGCCGCGGGCGCGCCGTGGGCCCTGGCCATCGAGGACGACGCCATGGAGCGCGTGGCCGCGGCCTTCGAGGGGCAGGTGCGCGCGAGCGAGGACATCGTGGCCCAGGGGCTCCACGTGGCGCGCGCGGCGCGCGCCGAGCTCGGGCGTGGCCTGCACCTCGACCCCGACCCGCTGCGTCACGTGCCCGTGCCCCCCTACACGGCCTTGCAGAAGACCCTCGATGCCCTGCTCCCCGACGGGCGCGCCGCCGTGCTCGTGGTCTTCGACGAGAACCGCGGCTGGGGGAGCGCGCCGCAGAGCCCGGTGTGGACCTCGGTCATCCTGGAGAAACAGGGCGGCGACATCGTGCGCGTCACCACCCACGCGGCGCTACGCCTGCAGCGTCCCGGCTTTCGCCAGGGCGCGCACCGCGAGATCCTCGACGCCGTGGCGCGCGAGGTGGCGCGTCCGCACCTCGGGCTGTTCCTGTCGCTCTCCGCGTGGCGCGAGGTGGTGGGGCCGACGCCCGGGGCGCTGGCGCGTCAGGTCGCGCTCGGCGAGGCGATCATCGATCCCATGCAGCCGTGGCTGGTGGCGCTCGCCGGCGTGGGCGCCATGGCGGGCGTGGCGCAGGAGGCCTCGCGTCTGTTCGGCCGCTTCGTACCGCAATCGGTCAAGGACACGGCGCGCGCCATGTCGCCGTTCGCCGCGCTCGGCTTCGACCCGATCGAGGTGTTCATCGAGCTGCGCAAGGTCTTCGGCGGACAGTGACACGGGGGGGGCCCTGATCACGAGCTGGCCGAGACCGCGCAAGCGGCGGCATAGACGCCGATCGGTGCGTCGTGCGGGGACGCCTCCCCATCCCTACAACTGGGACCCCTTCATCATCGTCGGCAACGACGGCCCTCTGGGTCCCATGCTCCCTGGCGCCAGATCCACGTCGCTCGCCGGTCACGACTGACCGCGGGCCGCCGACCCGAACAGGACCGCCAGGCGCAGCGGCGGGCCGGCGGCGAGGACGCGCCGCACGGTCGCGACGATGGCATCGAGGGCCGGTTCCACGGCCGCCAGTATTCACCGGCGCGCGCGGGCAACGCCCCTCCTCATCGCCCTCCGCGGGCCTCGTGCACGACTTCCAACAGACTAAACGCCGAGATCGGCGAGGATCTCGGCGGCGTGCTGGGTGGGGTTCACCTTGGGGTAATGGCGAAGGACACGGCCCTCGGGGCTGATGACGAAGGTCTGGCGGCTGACACCCGGGCCCCAGGTGGGGTCGATCTGCCAGGTGCCATAAGCGTCCGAGACCTTGTGATCGGTGTCGGCGAGGAGCGGGAAGTTGAGGTGGAACTTGTCGCGAAACGCGACGTGCGAGGCGACGTCATCGGCGCTGATGCCATAGACGAGGATGCCACGGCGGGTGTACTCGGCGGATTCATCACGGAACCCACAGGCCTCGCGCGTTCAGCCAGGGGTGTCGTCCTTCGGGTAGAACCACAAGATGACGGTCTTGCCGCGCAGCGCGGACAGCGTGACCTCGCCGCCCTGGTCGTCGCGCAGCGTGAAATCCGGGGCCAGATCTCCAACAGCGGGCATGTGAACCTCCTGGTATGTGTTGGCACTCTAGCGCAATTGGCAGGAGCCGAAGCGTCGCGAGCAGCGGGGGATCGAAGACGTCTTCGCGGAGTTCTTCGGGAACCAGGCGACGCTGGGCGAGCGGGCCGGGGTGACGGCCGAGGACATCGCCGCCTTGCGCGAGGACAACAACCAGATCGCGGCCGTGCGTTCGTTCCTCCGTCCGACGCGCAAGTTGGTGAGGGCGCTGGAGTATATCGAGGCCAACGTGGATGAGAGGCGCCACAAGCGCCTCGGGGCTATCACCACCGGGCTCGATCGGCGCGCCGAGGTCGACGGCAACGAGGACCTCATGCTGCGGTACGAGAAGATGCGCGCTTATCACTCGGCGATCGGGCGCAAAGCCGCGGCTGATCGGATGTGCGTATCGTGGGAGACTGGGGCCGCACTGGCAGGTCCTGGAGGCGCGCGGCAAGGCATGTTGTTTCGCAGGGAGTTGTACATCCGACGGGGCCGCCCATGAGCCCCTCGATGAATGACCCGCCGAGCAGGCGCTCGCGGCCCTGGCCTACTCTCGCGGACCGGTACGTGCTCGGCCCGGACGGGCGCGGCGTGAGCCCGATCTGTCTCGGGGCCACGGTCTCGCCCGACGTCCTCTGCGAGGCCTTCGACGCGGGGATCAATTTCTTCTTCGTGACCTGCGACATGCACTGGCCGCGCTACGAGATGTGCCGGCGCGGGCTCGAGCGGCTCCTCGCGCGGCGCCGCTCCTTGCGCGACGAGATCGTGGTGGCGGCCGTCACCTACCTCACCCAGCCGGAGTTCTGCTGGAAGCCGCTCGACGAGCTCATCGAGGTGCTGCCGAGCCTGCGCTCGATCGATATGTGCGTGGCCGGCGGGGTCTACAACCGGGACTGGCCGCACCGCCGCGCCGTGCTCGACGAGCAGCGCCAGCAGCGCTACCTCGGGGCCTGGTCGATCGGCGCCAGCTTCCACGAGCGCGCGGCGGCGGTGAAGGCGATCAACGAGCCGGCCGTGGACCTCGCGTTCGTGCGCTACAACCCGCGCCACCCCGGGGCGCGGCGCGACTTGTTCCCGCGGCTGCGCGCCGAGGGCGGCGCGCTCGTCTACAACTTCAACAGCGCCCACGCCTACGTGAGGCCGAGCCGCTTCCCGAGCCTCGGGCTGTCGCAACAGCACTGGCAGCCCGAGGTGACCGACTATTACCGCTTCGCGCTCACCCGGCCCGAGATCGGCGGGCTCCTCGTGGCGCTCGACACGCCCGGCCACGTGGCGGAGCTCGTCGATGCGCTCGGTCGCGGCCCGCTGTCGCCGGAGGAGGAGAGGTACCTCCTCGATCTCGGCAAGCTGGACATGGGAACGTATCGCCTGGCATGAGGGCGAGGCCCGCTCGAGGCATCACGCCGCGAGCGTTCCAGATGGAGGATGCGATGAGAGGCCGATTCGGAGCCGGTGGTATGACCCGCGGGAGCGTCGCGCTCGCCGCCTTGCTCGTCTCCAGTATCGCCGGGGCGCAGGGAGGCGGCGGAGCCCCCGGCGGCGCTCCGCCACAGAAGGCGCCTGGCACCGCCGGCGCCGCCCCTCCGAGCAGCGGCGCCCCCGCCGGTCGGGTCGAGGAGCGCAGGGTCCACAGCGCGCTCTATCAGCGCGATCGCCGCGTGTGGGTCTACACGCCGCCGGGATACGACCCGAACGCCCAACCCGGCTACCCGATGATCGTCTCGTTCGACGGCGAGGAGTATCTCGAGGACATCCCGCTGCCGAAGACGCTCGACTCGCTGCTCGCGGCCGGCAAGCTGCCGGCGTTCGTGGCCGTGCTCGTGGACAACAACGTCGACCGCATCGGGGACCTCGGGAACCGCGCCCAGTTCGCCGACTTCCTCGGCAACGAGCTCGTGCCCTGGGTGCGGCAGCACTGGAACGTCACCCAGGATCCGCACCGCGTCATCGTGACCGGCTCCAGCGCAGGGGGGCTGGCCTCGGCCTACGTGGCGTACAAGCGGCCCGATCTCTTCGGCAACGTGCTGTCCCAGAGCGGCGCGTTCTGGCGCGGTCCCGAGGGGAGCGCGGAGCCCTACGAGTGGCTCGCCAAGGCGTTCGCGGCGTCGCGCAAGCTCGACATCCGCTTCCACCTCGAGGTGGGCGCGCTCGAGACGCGCCACGTGCTCGGCAGCGGGCCGGTCTTCATCGAGGCCCACCGGCGTTTCCGCGACGCGCTGCTCGCCAAGGGGTACGTGGTGTCGTACGCGGAGGTGCAGGGCGGCAACCACGCGCCCGCCGACTGGGCGCGCCAGTTGCCGGCCGCGCTCGTGTCGATGGCGGCGGGCTGGTCGAGCGGCCCGCGGCGGTGACGGCCACCCTCCGGTCGGCTACTCCTGGGGCTGCGGCGCCGGGCTGGGGGGCGGCCACATCGGCGTCACCTCGAAGGTGCCGTCATCGAGCGGGCGGACCAAGTACAGCGCATCGAAGCCCTCGTCGAGCGTCGGCGGTTCGAGCCGCCGGCGGGTGACGTACAGGGCCACCTCGGGGACGCACGTCCGCCCCGCGCGCCGCCGGTTCCGCACCAGGCAGCGCTCGATCGGTTCGTCGAAGAAGTAGCCGACGATCTGCGCGTCGAACTGCCGCCCCAGCGTGAAGAGGGGCGCTCGGTCCGCCGCCGCGGGGTGGGTGTTGTCGACCACCACCGAGTGACCCTGCCGGAGCGCCGCGGCGATCTTCTCGCGCTGGCGGCTCCCCTTGTCGCGGCTGTTGCGCAGGAGGTCCTTGCTCACGTGGACGTGGGTGGCGGCGAAGCGGGCCCGATAGAAGCTGCTCTTCCCCGAGCCCTGGAGGCCGATGAAGATGACCAGCTCCGGGGTCGCCCTGGCTCGACCTGGGACCATGAGGGGAATCTGCGCCGGGAATCGCGCGCGGAAGTCCCGCGACCAGGGCAAAAAAAAGGCCACCCGGCCGAGGTGGCAGGGTGGCCTTTGCGAAGGCCTCGCTAGAGCACGTTGGCGCTAGGCGAGCCCCCCTGAAGAGCTACCATTTGTTTTTGACACGCGATTTCTCCTCCCCCGGCTCATGCCGGCGCCCGGGATTGGCCGCGTATCCGCGGCAGCATGCCGGACGTTCATCAGGGGGCCACCTCGGCCCAGTCCATGCCACGCAGCTCTTTGGCTCTCTCCCAAACGAAGAGCCAAGCTACATGGATGATAATAATCAAGTTCGGCAGCGACGCCAGCGGGCTCGTCGCGTGAGGGCGTCCGAGGGGGCGTGGAGGCGGGTGTCGAGCGGCGTGTTCAGGCCACTTCCAGCCCATGATTCGTGTGTCGATAGATCTGGCCGCAGGCCGGGCACCGCGCCGCGTCATCGGCGAGCGTGAGGCGGACGCCGCAGCGACAGACCCAGCCCGCCTGAGCAGCGGGCACGCCCACGACCAGGGCGTGATCGAGCACGTCCTTGGTGACCACGGCGCCCGCTCCCACCATCGCATAGCGGCCGATCGTGTGACCGCACAGGATGGTGGCGTTGGCGCCGATGGAGGCGCCGTGGCGCACGAGGGTCGGGCGGTACTCGTGCTTGCGCGGGAGCTCGGCGCGCGGGTTCATGACGTTGGTGAACACCGCGCTCGGCCCGAGAAACACCGCGCCCTCGACAATGACGCCGTCGTAGAGCGAGACGTTGTTCTGGACGCGGACGTCGTCGCCGATGACCACGGTGGGGGCGACGTAGACGTTCTGGCCGAGCACGCAGCGGCGGCCGATGCGCGCCCCGGCGGCGACGTGACAGAAGTGCCAGATGCGCGTGCCCTCGCCGATGACGGCGCCGGGGTCGACGCAGGCGGTCTCGTGGCAGAAGAAGTCCACGGAGCGACGCTAGCACGATGCAGCCGTTCCCCCGCATCCATAGGACTGGATGCGGGCGAAGCCCGCGGTGAGCAAAAGCCGGCAGGCCTGAGCGGGCGGATCGATGCGTGGGAACGGCGCTTCCATGAAGCGACGCATGCCCCGCGCAGAGGGGCCGTGCCCTGCGGTACAATCGGGCCATGCGGCGGGCGATCGACCACGTAGTGGCGCCAGTGCTGGAGCTGCACCCCGACATGGCCCTGTCGATCGGCGTGATCGCCGATGGCGAGCCGGTCCTGTACGGGCACGGAGAGTTCCGCGCCTCCCCCTCCACGCCACCGGCGGAGGCGGATGAGCGGACCCTGTTCGAGATCGGCTCCATCACCAAGGTATTCACGGCCGCGCTGCTGGCCGACCTCGTGGCGGCCGGTCGCGTGCGGCTCGAGGAGCCGGTGGGCGAGCTGCTCGGGCTCCCCAGCTTCCCGCCCGACGCCACGTTGCTCCGGTTGGCGACGCACACGGCCGGGCTGCCGCGCCTGCCGCGCAACCTCTTCCAGGGCGGTCGGGCCGACCTCGGCAACCCCTACGCCCACTACACGACCGAGCACTTGATGGAGTACCTGCGCTCCGTGCCGCCGCGGCCACTCCGGGTGGGGGCCTTGGAGTACTCCGACCTCGGCATGGGGCTGCTCGGTCAGGCGTTGGCCCAGCGCATCGGGATGTCGTTCGAGCAGGCGATGGTGGAGCACCTCTGCCGGCCGCTCGGCCTGCACGACACCCGCATCACCCTCACGCCCGAGCAGCGTTCGCGCCTGGCGCCGCCGCGCTCGTCCTCGGGCCAGCCGGTGTCTGCCTGGGAGGCCACGGCGCTCGCCGGCGCCGGCGCGCTGCGCTCGACCGTGCACGATCTGTTGCTCTTTCTCGCCACCCACCTCGGCCTCAGGCCCTCGCCCAAGGCGGCGGTGCTGCGCGCCTGCCAGACGATCTACGTCAACGATCCGGTGCTGTCCCGGCCGCTCGCCAGGCCGGAGCGGCTATGCGCCATGGCGCTCGGTTGGGCGGTGGCGGAGTTCGACGGGAGCCTGGGGGTACCGCACAAGGTGTACTGGCACACGGGCGGGACGGGCGGCTATCAGTCGTTCATCGGCTTTGTCCGCGAGAGCAGCACCGGCGTGGTGGTGCTGTCGAACTGCGGGCCGGG
>DATAGU010000178.1:0-36665 GCA_036263495.1 Polyangia bacterium
CCTTGTGCATCGCCGATTTGCTCCTTGATGCGGAGGGACTGTTCATAGAGCTGCCGCGCCTTGTCCACGTTGCCTTGCCGGGCTTCCAGGATAGCCAGTTGATGTAGTGTGGCGGCGCGGCCTTGTGCATCGCCGATTTGCTCGTCGATGTGGAAGGATTGTTCATAGAGCTGCCGCGCCTTGTCCATGTTGCCTTGCAGCGCTTCCAGACCCGCCAGTTGATGTAGTGTGGCGGCGCGGCCTCGTGCATCGCCGATTTGCTCGTCGATGCGGAGGGATTGCTCATAGAGTTGCCGCGCCTTGTCCACGTGGCCTTGCTGCGCTTCCAGACCCGCCAGTTGATGGAGTGTGGCGGCGCGGCCTCGTGCATCGCCGATTTGCTCTGTGATGCGGAGGGATTGTTCATAGAGCTGCCGCGCCTTGTCCACGTGGCCCAAGGTCACGAGGGCGATGGCCTCCTCATGGAGGAAGAGCGCCTGATTCTTGAGATCCCTGGCCGCAACGGCAGCCTCTGCACCCTTCTCACACAGCCGGACCGCCTCCTCATTACGGCCGCGCAGCATCAGGTGAACCCTGCTCCCAACGGCCAGGTCCATGGCGTCCTGCCAGCGCCTCGCCTCATACGCCCGCTCGAACGCCGCGAGGACACTGCTCACGTCGCCCGGGTTCTTGTCGAGCTCCTCATCCGGCGTCTGCTTGGCCCAGCGGGCCCAATACCGTTCCGCTCGTGCGTCGAGCACCGCGAGCTGGTTCTCCTTCATCAACCAACCGCGCACCGCCTCCTGCAGCAGCGGATGGATCTTGAACCGCCCCGCGGCGACCACCTGCACGAGCGAGCGCGCCACCAACCATTCGAGCTCTTCCTCCGTGTCTTCCACCTGGCTCACGTCCGCGATGCCGGCGAGCGGCGCTTCGCCGGTGGGGAAGGCCGCGACCGCGCGCAGCACCTGCTGCCCCCCGGGCTCGAGATCTTCCGTGATGGCCTGGAAATACGGCGACAGGTCGAGTGTCCGACTGCGGGGGAGGATATGCACGAGCGAGATGCCTTTGACCCTCAGCGCCTCCAGAAGCTCGCTCGGACTCTCCTTCAACTTCACCATGCGGCCGGCCGCGAGCGCCAACGCCAGCGGATGCAGCGCAAGCCGCTCCGCCAGGGCTCGCAGATCTCCTTCGGGCGCCTGGCTCACCCGATCCTCTCCTTTGCCCGTGCCCGCGGCGGCGGCCGCACTCTTGCGCAGGAGCTCCACGGCCTGCGCCGCGGTCAACGAGGTGAGCTCGATCGGCCGCACATCGTTGCCGAACCCATCGGGCTGACTGCGCGACGTGAAGAGCGCCCAGATGCCACGAAAGTGCTCCAGCAGCGCCGGAATCTCCTCGGCCGCCGTGGCCTCCGGCACATCGTCGAAGATCACGAGCGGCCGCCGCTTCGACAGGAGCTCCTGGAACTGCTTGGCACGTCCTTCCGGCGGCGTCTTCATCACGTCGGGCTCACAGAGTTCATAAGCCAGCTGCTGCTCGACGGCCTGGAGGCTCCTTGCGCCGCGCAGCTTCACGAACACGGCCCCGAACGGCAGCCGCCGCTGTTCGAGCAGGCGATAGACGGCCTCGATGGCCACCGTCGTCTTGCCCGTGCCTCCCAGGCCCCACAGATACGGCGGCTTCCCGCCGGGCTGTTCGAGCTGCCGCAAGAGCGTATTGAGCTCCGGTCGATGGACGAAACCCACCTGGCGCGGCTCGCCGAGGAGCGGGGCATTGCAGAGTTCGGGGGACGGCGGCTCCGCGGGCTTCGGGCAGCTCGTGCGGCGCCCGATCCGGTGGCTCTCGAGTCCGACCGCCTGGCTCGCGCTGTCGATGTCCACAAACCGCTGCTGCCCCTCGATGACCTGGCCACCGCTCTCGTCGCCGCCGCGCGCGATCCCGACGACCAGCAGACAATCGGGCAAGAGCACCGGCCCGCCGCTCGCCCCCGGCGCCACCGGCACCTGCACGCCATCGGGCAGATAGGTGATGAGCCCTTCATGGACCTGCAGCGTCGGCTTCCCCCCATCGTGGCCATAGGCGACGACGTGACGGCCCTGCACCAGGAGCCCCGTCGCACCGACCGATAAGAACGGCAGGTCGCCGCCCCCCGGCACGCGCAGCAAGGCGACATCAGTTTTACGATCGCCGAACGAGAGGACCTCGACCGGCGTGGGTATCGGCAGCGCCGGCCCTTCCGCCACGATCTCGCAGCCGCGTTTTTTCTGGGTGGGGTTGTCGGGGTCCCTCACCACATGGCCCGCGGTCAGGACGAGGCCATCCCTGCTGATCAAGAAGCCCGTGCCCTCTGGGGAGGGCTCTTCGCCTTTGCACTGGCTGGAGAGGCGCAAGATCGCCCTCCTCACCTGTTCAGGTGCCGGCGCAGCAGCCCCCGCCTCTGCTGTAACGGCCCCGTCCTTCTGCGGCTGCGGACGATCGCCCGGTGGCGCCCCGAACGCCAGCGCCGGCAGCACCCAAAGACCCACGAGTGTAGGCCCAAGACGCATCCTTGCCTCCCTCTTCCAGCATACGCCTACCCAGCAGGTCCGCCAAACATCCGCCCAGACGGTCTCCAAGCCCAAGCAGGCCCAGGAAACCACAGCAGCATCTGCGACCTGCGTCACACCTGCGGATCCCCTCTGCCCACTTCAGGAGGGAAGCCTCGAGGCTTCCGATCGGCGAGATCGTTGACCAGGAGGAAGCTTCGAGGCTTCCGGTTCTCGAAACCGTCGACCCTTTCTGCTCCTCAGCTGTCCCTTGTCCTCTCCCCAGGCCCCAGACTCTCCCTTCGCTGACCCCATGAGCCCCAGCAGCTGGCGCGCCCGCATTCCTCGGCCATACTTTTCTCGCACCCGCCGCCCCGTCGGTGTCTCAGTACTAACACTCAATCAATGGTATTAATCGTTACGAAGCCTATGAAATAGAACAGTACGGTCGTTTTTTTACTGGACGACCGAATTGGCCCCTTTTATATCCCCCGGCATGAAACGAACATTCAATCCAGCCCACTTCACCTCCCTTCCACGTCTTGATGCCAACGGCGCCGCGGTCCTGGCGCAGTCGCTCGAAACGGCTGCGACCCGGGACGAAAGCGGCAACCCAATCGTCTTGCCCGAGCCCGTGGCCGCGGCCCTCGCCGACATGCATACGGCTCGGCTGTCCCTGCAAGGGGTCCTCACCAGCGCACCGGACCCCGAGCCCGAGCTTCGCGCCATGTCCCTTCAGGAGGGTGCGGCCATCGGTGCGCTCCATGACGTGTGCATGGCCTGGAAGCGCCTGGACGGCCGCGTCTCCCAGGGCGACATCGCCGCGTCCCTGGCAGATCGCCTGTTCCCCGATGGGTTGTCGTTCGTCACCAGCTCCCCGAAGAACGTCTGGGGCGTGGTCGAGACCAAGCTCAAGATCATCGAGCATGACAACCTCGAGCCGCAGATCGCCGAGCTCGGGGCCGCACCGGCGCTCGCTCACCTGCGCCAGGTCCACGCGCGCTTTGGTCAGGTGACGGGCGCCACCGGGCTCCTGCGCGCCGACGAGCCGGCGCAGGTGCGGACGCATCGCCAGGAGCTGGAGGGTTCCATGCGTCTCTACGTCGTGGCCGTGGCGGGCTCGATTCAGCGGCGCCGGCCTGAGACGCAGGCGCTCGCCGAGGCGCTCCTCCGGCCGCTCCTCGAATGGCGGGAGCCCCGACCACGGCGCGATGAGGACGATGACAAGGGGGGGCCGGGCGCTCCCACGGGCGGTAAGCCGACGCCGCCCCAGAAGGCCACGGGCCGTCGGAAGGCGAAGGCCCAGGGCACGGCCGAGGAGAAGGCGCCGCCTGCCGCGGCATCGACGGTGGCGCAGGCGCAGCCGGCCCAGCAGCCGGCCCAGCAGCCGGCGGCGCTGGCCACGGCGCAGGCGGCGCCGGCCCCTGGCTCGTCCGACGTCCCCACGCCTCCCGCGGCCGCCTGAGCCGAGCCTCCCTCGTCGCCTCCCTCGCCTCCCCCTCCTCATCTACAGGAAGCGAATCCCCGCCCCGTCCGCGCGACGTCGCCGACGGGGCGGGCATCGCCCAACCTACAGCTTGAGGAAGTCGCCCACGCGGAAGTGCTTGAAGTAGAAGTTGTCGTTACTGAAGATGTCGTTCTGCACGAGGATGACGTGCACGTGGCCGAGGATGCCGGGGGCGCGGCCGTCTTCCAGGTCCCAGAGGTCGAGGCCCTCGAGCTCCTCGTTCTCCCCCGCGGGATCGAACTGCACCGGGATGCGAGTCTGCAGCCGCCCGTCGTAGACGTCGATCACCACGAGCCCGCCGCCCTGCACGTCCTGCGAGAGATACAGCTTGCCGCTCGACGAGAACTTGCCGCCCTGGATGCGCTGGAGCGTGAGCGCGGTGCCGGCCGAATCGTAGAGCTTCACCGAGCCCTGATATGTGACGCGCACGCGCGGCGCGGTGCTGTAGATGCCGATGCTGTACTTGTTGAGGTAGGCCGGGTTGAAGGACGACGAATAGAAGAGGCCGTCGCGCGGGTTGTAGGCGACCCAGGGGCAGGAGCCGCCCTGGTCGGCGCCGGCCGGCGCGGTGGAGGGGAACGCCGGCAGGACGCCGTAGCCGTAGTACTGCAGCTGGGTGTTGAAGGCGCCGAAGGCGGCGCGGCTCGCCGAGCCGCCCGAGGCTTCGAGCGCCACGTACACGACGCCGCTCGTCTGGACGATGTCGCCGAAGTGGTTGTAGGTCCCCTGCCAGGGGTTGCTGTAATAGGGCGACGGGTCGTTGTTGACGTCGGTGGTGACGGGGTACTTCCAGATGTGGGACTGGGGATCGCCGAGCGCGGTCTTGGCGTTGGTGAAGTACCAGCTCGTCGCGTCGTGGGTGACGCCCTGCATGTCGTTGGCGGCCTCGTAGGAGCGGTCGAACGGGTGATCCGAGAGGGCGGTGAAGCTCGGGGTGGCGTTGCGGAAGCGCTCGGCGAAGTGGACGAGCGCGCCTGAGACGCCGGAGCGCCACCAGCCGGTGCGCTGGAACCACCACTTCTCCCAGGACCGGGCCTGCAAGGTGGAGGTGACGATGCGCACCCACGCGCCGTTTTGCCACTCGTCGACGAAATAGGTGGCGGTGGCGGTGCTGCTCGCCGACATGCCGGTGGCTTCGTAGTACATCGTGGGGCGCCAGCCGGAGGTGGCGCCGCCGATGTTGGTCGGGCACCAGACGCCGTCGGCGTCCGAGGTGCCGCAGAAGTTCTGGGTCCACCAGGTGGCGTCGCTGGTGGGATCGATGGCGAGGAGCGCGCCCGTGCCGTCTTTCGTCGGTGGCGCCCGGCGCGCGCCCTGGTCGGGGGCGCCGGCCTCCTTCGCGGAGCCGACGGCGGTCAGGGCCGGCCCGGCGAGGGGCGGCGCGGCGGTGCGCTCGGCCGCGGGGGCGGCCTTCGCCTCGGCGGCCACGAGCGGCAGCGGCACCGGGGCGGTGTCGTCGTGGACCAGGGCGCGATACATGTCCGAGAGAGACTTGCCGGCGAGCGCGGGGACGTCGACGCGGTCCGCGATGTCGCCGAGGTCTCCCACCTCCCGGAGGGCCACGCTCTGGTCCGCGAGCGCATAGAACTCGACGGCGTGGCGCCCACCGAGCGGGACGCGCGTGAGGAGCGTGCCGCGGGTCTCGACCGCGGACGGAGACGCGGTGTCGCCGCCGGGGTCGCCGTCGATGCCGGCGCAGGACGTGGTGGTGACGAGGAGCAGGGGGAGCAGGTGCGTAGGGTCGAATCTCTTCACGGTGTCCTCCACTGTGGCCCGGGCCCGGCGCGGTCCATGGACCGCGGGCGCCCGGGTTGCCGATGATGGATCGGGATACGGGGGATCCCGGGGCTTGGTCTCGTGCGGTCCCGCCGGGGCGCCGTACATGCGCCACATCCAATGGTTTTCTCCGAGGGGGTAGGCGAAAATGGCGCTCCTGACCCCGGACCCAGGGAGCCGATGTCCCAGGTTGAGAACGTCGATGGAGTGACCCTGCCGGTGGAGGACCGGGAGGCGGAGGGGGGCCCGCCCGCGGCGTCCTACTTGCTGGTCTTCGAGCGCAGCTCCTCCTGGATCTTCGAGCTGCCGCACAATGGCCGCGTCCTCATCGGTCGCGGCGAGGGCGTGGAGCTGCGCCTGCACGATCCCGCGATCTCGCGGCATCACGCGAAGGTGATCTCGACGCCGCGCGAGGTGCTGCTCGCGGATCTCGACAGCCAGAACGGCACCTACGTGAACGGCGAGCGCCTCGCCGGGACCCGCCCTCTCCTCTCGGGGGACAGCTTCACGATCGGCAACGTCACGCTGGTGTTTCACTCGCGGGGCCGCCACCAGCGGGCGCGCGGGCCGGTGGACTTCACGCACCTGCGCCAGCGCCTCGAGGAGGAGTGCGAGCGGTTCCAGCGCAGCCATCGGTCCTTCAGCCTGGTGGCCTTCCACCTCGGCAAGGGGGAGGTGGATCGGGCGGCGGTGGCCCTGGCCCTCGAGCCGCTCCTGCACCGCATCGATCTCGCGGCCTGGGACGGCGCCGCGTCGCTCTACGTGCTGCTCGTGGAGACGGACGCGGAGCAGGCGCTCGAGCGGGCCGAGCGCCTCATGAAGGCGCTCGTGCCGGGGGGGCGGAAGGTGCGGGTGGGGGTGGCGAGCTGCCCCGGCGACGGCTGCACGGCGGACGATCTCCTGATGAGTGTCCGCGCGGCGATCCGGGTCGGCACGCCGGGTCAGGTGGAGCTCGCCGCCGTGGCGTTCCAGAGCCGCGCCGTGGGAGAGGCGACGGTGCTCATCGCGGATCCGGCGATGACGCGCGTCTACGAGCTGGTGGAGCGCCTGGCGGCGGTGGACCTGTCGGTGCTCATTTATGGGGAGACCGGGACCGGCAAGGAGCTGATCGCGCGGGCGCTGCATCACTGGTCGGCGCGGCGCGAGCGGCAGCTCGTGGCCCTCAACTGCGCCGCCATCCCCGAGCAGCTCGTCGAGAGCGAGCTGTTCGGCTACGAGAGGGGGGCGTTCTCCGGCGCCGCCGCGGCCAAGCCGGGGCTGTTCGAGATGGCCGACGGGGGGACCGTGTTCCTCGACGAGATCGGCGAGATGCCGGCGGCGGCGCAGGCCAAGCTCCTGCGCGTGCTCGAGACCGGGCGCCTGGTCCGCATCGGCGGGCTCGAGGAGCGGCGCGTGAACCTCCGGGTGGTCGCCGCGACCTATCGGAGCCTCGAGCGCGAGGTGTCGGAGGGGCGCTTCCGCGAGGACCTGTTCTTCCGGCTGCGCGGGGCCACGGTATGGCTGCCGCCGTTGCGCGACCGTCCGCGCGAGCTCGCGCTCCTGGCGCAGCGGTTCCTCGCCGACACCTGCGACCGCATCGGCCGGCCGCCGCTCAAGATCACCGACGAGGCGATGCAGGGGCTCGCGGCCTATCGCTGGCCGGGGAACATCCGCGAGCTCAAGAACTTCATCGATTATGTGGTGGCGGTGGAGCCGGGCGGGGAGTTGACGGCGACGCACCTGTCGGGGTGGCTCGGCGCCAAAGGGGGCGAGACGCGGGACACGTTCGCGGTGCCGGGCGAGCTCAAGGCCGCGCCGGCGTCGCAGCCTGGCGCGCCGGCGCCCGCCGCCGCGACCACGCTGCCGACGTCGGGACCCGGGGCGCAGACGGTGGGTTTCCGCCCGGTCGAGGAGGAGCTGCGCGAGCTCGAACGGAATCGCATGGCGGCGGCGCTGGCGGCGGCCGGCGGCAATCAGACGCGCGCGGCGGAGCTCATCAGCATGCCGCGGCGCACGTTCGCCACCAAGATGAAGCTCTACAACCTGACCGGGGTGGGGAAGCCCTGATCCGTCCGTTTTTGTGCATCTCGTCCGCTCGCAGGGGGCGCGGCCGTACCGGAGGGGCCGGGGACAGTTCTTGCTTTTCTGGCGCTTTGATTGAAGTGTCAGGACAGCAAGGCCGTCCCCCTACTTCGGAGGGAGGGATGATGAGGAGGATCAGCATGGAACAGTGGATGTCGCTTTGTAGAGAGGCAGGAGAGGACGTCGCGCCGGGGGGCTCCAGCCGACGTGGCCTCTCTGCCACCTGGCGAGGCCGGCTCACGACAGAGGGGATCGTTCTCTTGACCGCGCTCATCGCCTGGCCGGGCGCTGCGAGCGCGCAGCAGACGCAGTATCCGCCCCCCCAGGCGCCCTCGAGCTATCCGCCGCCCCCGCCGCCACCAGACGCCCAGCCGCCGCCGGGGAACTACAATCAGCCGCCGCCCGGGAACTACAATCAGCCGCCGCCGGGGAATTACAATCAGCCGCCGCCCGGGAACTACTACCCGCCGCAGCCGGGGAACTATTACCAGCCGCCGCCGGGGACCTACTATCAGCAGCCGTCCCCGTTCGATGCGCGGGCGCTCCGCGTGGGACGCAGGATGCGGGGCGCGGGCATCGCGCTCACGACGGTCGGGATCATCGGCACGGCGGTGTTCCTGGCCGGCGTCGGGGTCGCGATCGATCCCTATGGAGATCCGTACGCCGCGACCGCTCTCATCGGCGCCGGGTTGGCCTTCGCCATCCCCGGGCTCGGCGCGGGCATCCCCCTGTGGGCCGTCGGGCAGCACAAGATCAGCCGGGCGCGGCGCCAGGGCCTCACCCTCGCGCCCTGGATCGCCCCGACCCGGAGCCTCGTGGCAGGGACCCCGGGCGCCACGGGCGGCCTCGGCGGCGTCACGCTCCGCTTCTGATTCTCACCCACCCGACAACATCCCATCTCACTGTTCCTGCTCGGAGGACGCGTGGTCGTCCTCCTCCTCCTCAACGGGGACGGGCCCGGGTGCTGTAACCGGCGTTGTGTAAGCAGCAGTAAAACAACCATCCGGTCTTTCTCTGGGAATGCGCTCCCTCGGCCGCCGAGCGCCGCCTCGTAGCGCTGGTGAGGGGATCACAACGGCACGGGATGAGGGTCTTGGCCTGGTATGGTCCGTTCATGTGCCTGCTCATCGCCCTCTTTCGCCAGCGCGCCGATGCGCCGCTCGTCGTGGCCGCCAACCGCGACGAACAGCTCGCGCGGCCGGCGATGGCCATGACCGTGCTGCGCGAGGCCGGGCCGCGTCTCCTGGGCGGACGCGACCTCCTCGCCGGGGGCACCTGGATGGCGGTGGGCGAGCACGGGGTCGTCGCCGCGCTCACCAACGTGCCGGCGCCGGGCGGCCGCGACGCATCGAAGCGTTCCCGCGGTGAGCTGCCGCTCGCGCTCGCCCTGCACGCCACCGCCGCCGAGGCCGCGGCCGCGGCCGAGCGCGACATCGATCCCGCGGAGTACAACCCCTGCTGGCTCCTCGTCGGCGACCGCGCCTCGCTCTTCTACCTCGACCTCGGCGCCGGCCGTCCCCTGCGCGCGCAGGCGCTCCCGCCCGGCGTGCACGTGCTCGAGAATCAGCCGCTCGCGCCGGTCTCGATCAAGGCGGCGTTCGTGGCGGACGCCGTGTCGTCCGCGCTGCCGCCGACCACGGCCCCGGCGTCAACGCTGATCGCGCCGCTCCACGGCGTGCTCCGCAGCCACGACGTCCCACCCCGGGCGCTGGCCTCCGTGACGGGAGCGCGCCCGCTGCCCACGTTCGCCGCCTGCGTCCACGGCGGCACCGTGTACGGCACGCGCTCGGCGGCGATCGTGCTCGTGCCGTCCGCCGCCGCCCATCCGCCCGCGGTCTTCTTCACCGATGGCCCGCCCTGCACCGCGCCGCTCCGCGACGCCGCGCCGCTCTGGACGTCTTCCGGCTGAATCGGCCGCGCCGAGGCGCGTGACCGCGCGGCTCACTCCTTGGTGGGATGGCATTCGATGGGGCGGATGGTGGCGAACAGCTCACGGTTCCACCAGGCGCCGCTCTTCTGACGCTCGTCGGCCGTGGTGAAGTGATACTGCCAGTACGCGATGCGCACGGCGGTCGGGGCGGGCGGGAGCGGGGCGGTGAAGAGCTCGGCCACGGCCGCGGGGTCGTGGCATAGCCGGTCGACGAGCGTGGCCACGTAGGCGGGCGTGTTGCGACGGAACGAGAGGCCGTGGAACCAGAGCTGGAAGTCGACGCGTGGCTGGTGCGGGGCGACCCAGTCGGGGCGGCGCAGGGGATCGCCCGGCTTGTGATGGAGGTGATGCGCGACCCATTCGGCGCCGGCGTCGCCCGTGCGGGTCTGGAACTCGGGCTCGATGCGCTCGCGCGTGATAGCGGCGAACAGGTGGTAGTTGTTGACGAGGCGGAGCGGCTGGTAGCGGGCACGCACGGGGTCGAGCCGATCGAGCCAGGTGTGCTCGCCCTGGTCCTTGCCGCCGGCCCTGCTGAACTGGGCGTAGCCTTCGACCAGGGAGATGCCGCCATAGACGATGAGGGCGAGGACGCTGAGGCCGCGGGAGAGACGGACTCGCCAGCGGGCGCGGCCGAGGTCGGGGGACGCGGCGGGCAGGGAGGCGCGCGCCCCGGGGAGGGACCAGCCGCGGCGCACCGCCCACCAGTGGCGCACGCGCCGGAGGTCCTCGTCGTCGAGGAGGAAGACGTGGAGCGCGAGGGCGAGGTGGCAGAAGAAGCCGTAGTTGGCGGTGGCGGCGTTCACGATCTGGAAGCCGGTGAACACGACGAAGGCCACGCGCCGTGCTAGCCGGGGGCCGAAGAGGAGGAAGGGGACGCCGAGCTCGAGGGCGAGCGTGGCCCAGCTCTCGACGTGGTGCCAGGAGATGGGCGCGTGGTGCGCGTACCAGGCGAGCGCCGTCGGCAGGGGGGCGGTCTCGTAGTAGTAGGTCATGGCGCTGCCGTCCTGCCAGTCGTGGAGCGGCGAGTACCACTTGGCCAGGCCCGACTCGAAGTAGAGCTTGAAGAGGAGCAGGCGAAAGAGGAGGTGGCGGAGTGGCGCGGGCCGATCCGTGGGGAGGAGCGCGGCGAGGAGGCCGCATTCGAGGAGCAGGTTGTCCCACTGGAACGACAGGAAGGTGCGGGCGGCGACGGCGATGCTGAGGTAGAGCGCGGTCGAGAGGAGGAAGCACAGGCGCGGGCGCAGGTTGAAGAGGGCGAGGAGGGCGAGGACGATGCCGGCGCCGACGTGGGCGAAGAGGGCGGCGTCGCTCGTCCACCACCAGAGGAGGCTCGGCAGCTCGCCAAAACCGATGTTCTTCTGGGCGCGCACGGCCTCGAAGAGGGGGGCGACGGGCAGGAGGCCGCGCTGGCCGAGGAGGACGCGGATCTGCACGCCGAGGGAGATCCAGGCGTCGAGGAAGATGAGGGCGAGGAGGCACTGGAACAGGCGCGCCACGAGGGGGCCGGAGCCGGCGCCCCACAGCGTGCGGAGGCGTGCGGTGAATCGCGGTGGTGTGGAGCGGGACGCGGTGGATTCTGCTGTGGTCATCGGGAATGAGTCTACAAGGGGGCCAAGGATCGGTGAGTGTCTTCCCATCCGCCTCGACTCGTGCGAACACCCCTCCATGACCGACCTCCGCTTCCTCGAAGCCCGCGGCCTGCGCTTCGCCTACGCCGAAGAAGGCGAGGGCCCGCTCGTCCTCCTGCTTCACGGCTTCCCCGACACCCTCCACACCTGGGACGCCGTGCGGCCGGCGCTCGCGCGCGCCGGCTACCGCGCGGTCAGCCCCAACACCCGCGGCTACTGGCCGACCGCCATCCCCGCGGACGGCCCATACGACTCGGCCACGCTCGGCGGCGACGTGCTCGCGCTCATCGAAGCCCTCGGCGCCCGGCACGCCATCGTCGTCGGCCACGACTGGGGCGCGAGCGCCGCCTACGCGGCAGCGCTCATGGGCCCCGAGCGGGTGCGCTTCCTCGTCACCGTGGCCATCCCCCATCCGGCCTCGCTCCTGCCGAGCCCGCGCCTCCTCTGGGCCGTGCGTCACTTCTTCGCCCTCCGCCGCCGCAACGCCGAGGCCCGCACCCGCGCCAACGACTTCGCCTACGTCGACGAGCTCGTGCACCGCTGGTCGCCGGCCTGGAAGGTGCCGCCGGACGAGACGCGGCCCGTCAAGGAGGCCTTCGCCCACCCCGGCTGCCTCGAAGCCGCGCTCGGCTACTACCGGGCGCTGACGCCGCGCTTGCCGGCGCCGCAGCGGCGCCGGATCACGGTGCCGAGCGCGGTCTTCTCGGGGGCCGACGATGGGGTCTTGCGCCGTGAGGACTACGAGCGGGCCGCCCGCTGGTACCAGGCGCCCCACGAGATCGTGCACATGCCGGGCGGACACTTCCTGCACCGGGAGCATCCCGAGCGCTTCATCACGGAGCTCTTGCGTGTCATCCCGAAGCCAGGCGAGGTGTGAAGAGGCGGGGTACGACGAGCGGGGCGACGACCTGCGGACCTACGACCTACGACCTACGACAACCTACGGGAAGATCCCGCGCTCGGCGTAGGCGTTGGCGATGCGCTCGAGCGCGACGATGTACGCCGCCGTGCGGTGGTCGATGCGCCGCTCGCGGGCGAGGTGGCTCACCCGGCCGTAGGTGCGCTTCATGAGCTTCTCGAGGCGCTTCTCCACGTCCTCGAGCTCCCATTGCTCGGACCGCTTGTTCTGCAGCCACTCGTAGTACGACACGGCCACGCCGCCCGAGTTCACCAGGATGTCGGGCAGGACGTCGATGCCGCGATCGATCAGGATCTGCTCGGCCTCGGGGTAGGTGGGGCCGTTGGCGCCCTCGACCACCAGGCGCACCTTGAGGTCCTGCGCCTCCTTGACCCCGATCTCGAGCTCGAGCGCCGCGGGGATGAAGATGTCCGCCTCGAGACCGAAGAACTCCTCGCGGCCGATGGCGTGGGCGCCCTTGTAGCCTTCGACCGAACCGTTGTTCTGCACGTACTCGGCGAGCTTGTAGGGGTTCACGCCCTCGGGGTTGACGAGGTAGCCCTTGTAGTCGCCGACGCCGACCATCGTCGCGCCCATGCGCGAGAGGATCTTGGCGGCGTTCGAGCCGACGTTGCCGAAGCCCTGCACGATGAAGGTGCGGCCGTTCAAGTCGAAGCGCCGCTCGCGCGCCCACTCGGTGATGCAGTGCACGAGGCCCTGACCCGTGGCCGCCTCGCGGCCGTGCGAGCCGCCGGCGGAGATGGTCTTGCCCGTGACCACGCGCCGCACCGCGTTCTTCTCATGGAAGCCCACGACGTTCATGTACGTGTCCATGATCCAGACCATGATCTGGGCGTTCGTGCCGACGTCGGGCGCGGGGATGTCGAACTCGGGGCCGATGTTGTTGCCGAGCGCGTGCGTGTAACGGCGCGTGATGCGCTCGAGCTCGTTGCGCGAGTGCAGGCGCGGGTTGAACTTGATGCCGCCCTTGCCGCCGCCAAACGGGATGTCGTGCAGCGCCGACTTCCAGGTCATGGCCGACGCCAGACCCTTGAGCTCGTCGAGCGTGACGTCCTCGTGATACCGGATGCCGCCCTTGTAGGGGCCGAGGATGTTGTTGTGCTGGACGCGATAGCCCTTGAAGAGGAGGTAGCGCCCGTCGTCCATGCGGACGGGGAAGTGGATCATGATCTCGTTCTTGGGCTGCGACAGGATCGTGAGGATCTCGTGGGAGAGACCCATCGTCCGCGCGGCCTTCTCGAGCTGCAGCTGCGTCACCGCGTGGAGATTGCCCTTGTGAGGCGGGCTCGAGGCGCTCGCGGCCGCGGCACCGGTTTGCGCGCTCGGGTCCTTATGTAGGATGGTGGCTTGCGACATGTGGATATCCTTTGCGTTGGGCCTTCTGCCGAATCTCGGCGGCGCGGGCGAGTTGCCCGGGACCTATTAGCTAACGATGCGTTTTGTTGGACGTCAACCAGGATCACGAGATGTCGCTATCTGACGACACGATCGAGCCGACCCATGCACCCAGGCCACCCAGGCCACCCAGGGCCGACGCTTTGAGCTGGAAGGACGAGCGCGAGGCGGTGCTGCTCGGCCGCGCGGCGCTCGGCGGGCCGGTCTACGAGCGGGCGGCGGCGATCGCGGCCGCGGCGTCGCGCGACTGGCGGCACGCGCCGGCCGCGGTGGCGCGCGGGCTGCGCGACGCGGCGGTGCTGGCCTCGGTCGAGCGGCGCCTCGTCGGCGAGGCGGTGCACGGCTGGATCCGGATGCACCGGCGGCTGTGCTGGCTGGCCCGGACCGAGGCGGTGGGGCCGACGCTGCAGGTGTGGTTCGCGGAGGCGCTGGCCGAGCACGAGGCGGCGTCGCCCGCGGCGCTCGCCGAGATGCGCGCCGCGCTCGCCCGCGCCGGCCTCGACGCCGAGCGGGTGGCGCGCGGCGACGAGCTGATCGCCGCCGAGGTGGCCGATCCGGTGGCGCGGCTCGGGGTGGCGCTGTCCTATCCGGACTGGATGGTCGAGCGGGTGCTCGCCGCCTGGGGTCCGGAGGCGGGGACGGCGCTGCTCCAGGCGATGAACCGCCGCGCGCCGCTCGTGGTGCGGGCCAACCGGGTGCGCGGCGACCGGGACGCGCTCGCGGCGCGCCTCCAGGAGCTCGGCATCGAGAGCACGCCGACGCGGCTCGCGCCCGACGGGCTCGTGCTCCACACGCACGTCAACGTCTACTCGCTCGCCCCGTTTCGCGACGGGTCGATGGAGGTGCAGGACGAGGGCAGCCAGCTCGTGGCCGAGGTGGTGGCGCCGCCGCCGCGGAGCGTGGTGATCGACGCCTGCGCCGGGGCCGGCGGCAAGACGCTCGCGCTCGGGGCCACGCTCGCCGGGCACGGCCGGGTGATCGCGCTCGACGTGGCGCAGCATCGGCTCACGGAGCTGCGGCAGCGGGTGCGGCGCGCCGGGCTCACGAACGTGGAGGTCCACCGCGTGCCGCCCGAGGGGCCGCCCGAGGGGATGCTCAGGGGATCCGTGCGGCGGCCGAAGGGGGGGCAAAAGGGTGGGCAGAAGGAGGGGCAAAAGGATGGGCCGAAGGGCGACGGGGGCCGGTGGGAAGGGGCGGAGCGGGTGCTCGTCGACGCGCCGTGCTCGGGGCTCGGGGTGGTGCGGCGCAACCCCGAGACCAAGTGGCGCCTCGGCCCGGGAGACGTGACGGAGCTGTGCGCCAAGCAGGCGCGCATCCTCGAGAGCTACGCGCCCTTCGTGCGGGTGGGGGGACGGCTGGTCTACGCCACGTGCTCGGTCTTGCCCGAGGAGAATGACGCGGTGATGGACGCGTTCCTCCAGGGGCACGGCAACTTCGAGGCGGTGCCCGTCAAGGAGATCCTGGGGCGGGAGCGGGCGCTCACGATGGGCGATGGCGAGCGGGTGCGCCTTGCGCCGCACGTGCACGACACCGATGGTTTCTTTGCCGCCGTGGTGCGGCGGCGTTCGTGAGCCGTCCGCCGGGGCGGCGCTCTTATAGATGAAAGAAGGAGGTGCGCGATGAAGCATTCGCCGGGTTTTCTGGCGCTCGTGGACGACGCCAAGAAGCGCGTGCGCGAGGTGACGATCGACGAGGTGCGCGCCCGGCAGGAGCGGGGCGAGCGCTTCCATCTCGTGGACGTGCGCGAGGATCGCGAGTGGCAGGCCGGGCACATCGTGGGCGCCACGCACCTCGGCAAGGGCATCATCGAGCGCGACATCGAGACCGCCATCCCCGATCACGACGCCGACCTGGTGCTCTACTGCGGCGGCGGCTACCGCTCGGCCCTGGCGGCCGACGCGCTCCAGAAGATGGGCTATCGCAAGGTCGTGTCGATGGACGGCGGCTGGCGCGACTGGACGACCAAAGGCTACCCGACCGAGAAGTAGGGCATGACAGGAGGTCGGCGTGACGCGCGAGGCGTTCAAACCACATGATATCCTTCCTCCATGCGCCAGGAGCTGATTCCCGGAGTGGTCATCGATTCCGAGATCGCGTTCGGCAAGCCCGTGATCGCGGGGACGCGGCTCCCGGTGGCCTTGGTGCTGGGGCAACTGGCCGCCGGGGTGCCTGAAGGCGAGCTCTGCGCGGAGTACGAGCTGCAGCCCGAGCACATCCGCGCCGCCCTGCGCTATGCCGCCTGGCTGGCTCGCCAGGAGACCTATCACGCGGGCCCAGGGGGGGACCCATGCCTTGCGGGCCGCCGGCTTCGATGCGGCCGACGTGCGGGAGGTCGGCCTTCGCGGCCATTCCGATGACCCCATCTTCGGCTCAGCCGGAACACCACAGTTGGCCGCCGTAGCGAGGCACAGCCAGCGGCGGCGAGGCAAGGAAGGAGGGAGGAAGCGTATTGGAAGTACGCGACCGACCGACTGACGCCGCATCGCCGTCGCTGGCTGCGCCGCAGTAGGCGGAGAGCTGTGGTGTTTCGGCTTAGCCCAGCAGGAGCAACGCATCATCGTCGCCGCCGACCTCGATTTCGCCCATGCCTTGCGGTTCCCGCCCGGGACGCATGCGGGCCTCGTGGTGCTCCGCGTTCCGGATGAGTGGACGCTACGCCAGCGAGCCGAGCGCATCGTCTCGGCCGTGGTGGACATGGGCGGGGAGCGGTTGCAGGGCGCGATCACGATTGTCGAGCCGCAACGGATTCGCCTGCTGGCCCCTGATATTCCTCGCGGCTAGTTTCCGGGTCACCCCACCGCTCTTTGCAACGATATCGTCCGCCGTTCGGGTCGGCCGGTTCGCCTCTGCAACGATGTCGTCCGCCGTTCGGGTCGGCCGGTTCGCGTCTGCAGCGATGGAATTCACGTTTCGGGTCGCCCGAACGGCCTTTGCAGCGATGTTATCCACGTTTCGGGTCGCCCGAATGGCCTTTGCAGCGATGGAATTCACGTTTCGGGTGACCCGAACGGCCTCTGCAACCGCTGCGAGCCCGGCCTGGCGGGCGGGGGCGCGGATGCCCTTCAATGTGGGCCTCCGTCGGCACCTGGGGAGAGGCTCGCTCGCGGATGCACGGGTTTTTTCGGCCTTGCCCGAGCAGTGTTAGAGTGCGGGTCATGGAAACTGACATCCGCACCTACAACCGCGCCGCCTGGGATCGCGAGGTCGAGCGCAAGAATCCCTGGACCGTCCCGGTCGGACCCGAGGTCATCGCCGCCGCCCGCAAGGGCGAGTGGCAGATCGTGCTCACGCCGCGCAAGCCCGTGCCTCGCTCGTGGTTCCCCGAGTCCCTGGCGGAGGTGGATGTGCTTTGTCTCGCCGGGAGCGGGGGGCAGCAGGCGCCCATCCTGGCGGCGGCGGGCGCCATGGTGACCGTGCTCGACAACTCGCCCAAGCAGCTCGAGCAGGACCGCCTGGTCGCCGCCCGGGAGGGGCTCGAGATCAAGATCGTCGAGGGCGACATGCGCGACCTCGGGGCTTTCAGCAAGTCGAGCTTCGATGTCATCGTGCACCCGGTCTCGAACTGCTTCGTCGACAACATCCGGCCGGTGTGGCGCGAGGCGTTCCGCGTGCTGCGCCGGGGCGGCGTGCTCCTCGCCGGCTTCGCCCAGCCGGTGGCCTTCGCCGTCGATCAGGCGGCGGAGAAGCGCGGCGCCCTCGAGATCAAACACACGATCCCGTACTCGGATCTCACCAGCCCGAGCGAGGAGGAGCGCAAGCTCCTGCGCGAGCGCGATGAGCCGCTCTGCTTCGGGCACACGCTCGAGGATCAGCTCGGTGGCCAGCTCGAGGCGGGCTTCCTCATCACGGGCTACTATGATGATCTGGCCGCCGATGGTGAGTTGATCGCGCGCTACCTGCCGACCTTCAGCGCGACGCGCGCGATCAAGCCCTGATCGGATCCGTCGCCGCCCGCCGCCTCCAAGAGCTCTCGCTCGCGCCCGCTCCGGCGCATCGCCGCCGGACTGGGCGCGCTCCGCCCTCGACCTCGCTCGCTCCTTGCGAGTCCAAGCGCCCTCCTTTTGTCCCCCGAGGGATTCTTGTCTCTCCGGCGAGCAATCGTCTACGATGCAGGTGATGGGCCCCAAGACGCCGTCCGTGCTGGAACTCGTCGCAGACAGAAACGGCACGACGCCGCCCGAGGAGGGTGTGCTCGGCACGGAGGGGACGCTCTACGCGATGCCGGCGCCGTCGCCGGCGGCGGTCGCGAACACGGCGGCGCAGTTCACGGTGACGGGGATCGCGGCGGCGGTGACGGTGCCGGCGCCGTCGGCGCGTCCGGCCGAGGCCCCGGCGGCGGGGGCCGACAAGGACGTGGGCTGGGCCTCCACGATGTCGCTGCCCGCGCCGTCGCCGGCCCCGCCGCCGGCATCGCCGATCGCGGCACCGCCGGCACTGGTGGCGTCGCCTTCGGTGGTCGCCACGGCCCCGGCATCGGCGGCGTCGCCTTCGGTGGTCGCCACATCTGCGGCATCGGTGGCGTCGCCGGCGCCGCTCGCCTCTCCGCCGCCGGCCGCCTCCCCCTCGCCACCGGCGTCGGCGGTGACCGGCGCGGCGTTCGCGAACACGGGCTCGGCCATCCTGTCCGTGGCGTCGCTCGCGCAAGACACGGCCCTGCCGACCCTGTCGGCGGTGCCCCCCGCCGCCGTGGGCCGGAGCCCGGGGGCGGGCCTGACCCAGGCGTTCGATCCCGCCGCGCTGCCGGCCGGCTCCGGCACCGGCCTCGGGCGGGCGCTGCGCTTCGCGTGGCACATGCTGCCCCAGGCGCGGCGCTGCAAGGCCCTCTGGGTCCCGGCCGGGGTCGCGCTCCTGCTCGTGGCGCCGCTCTCGCTCGTGCTCGGCCGGCGGCTCGACGCGACCGACGAGGAGGGCCGGTTCTACGCGGTGCTCCTCGGCGGGGTGGCGCTCCTCTATCCTATCGTCTGGGTGCTGTGCAGCGCGCTCGCGCCGCTCCTTTATGAGGAGGTGATGGGGGCGCGGGCGGATCTCGGTCGCGCCACCGGCCGCGTGGTGCGCTCGTTCGTCAGCCTCTGGGCCCTCGCGCTCCTCTCGCCGCTCCTGGCGCTGCCGGCGGCGCTCGCGCGGGAGCGGCGGGCGGGGCTCGGACGGCTCTTCGGCGGCGCGGTGGAGTCCGTGTGGGCCACGGCGACCTATGCGCTCCTGCCGGCCTTGCTCATCGAGAAGCTGTCCCTGGGCGAGGCGCTGCGGCGGGCGCGCGCGCTCGTGCGGGAGGCGCCGGCCGGCGTGGGGCCGGCGGTGGTCGGCTCAGAGAGCCTGGCCCTGTACTCGCTGCTGCTCCTCGGCGGGCTCGGCGCGTATGGCCTGGCCTTCCTCGGCTTTTATTTCGGCAGCGAGGTCCATCCGGTCCTCGGCGCGGCGCTCGTCTTCGGCGTGTCGGGTCTGTACTGGACGCTGGCCAGCTGGATGACAGTGAGCTACTCGACTTGCTTCTATCTCTGGGTGTGCGAGTGTCTGCGGCACGGGGCGCCGCGCAGGGATCTGGCGCCGCCTCCGCTCCGGGCCGCTTGGGGCATGCCGTGATCCGCTATCGATGTCGTCGGCTACCGTCAACTGATGAGGCGCTGCGATCGCTCTCCAACTCCGTCGACCCTTGGGATTGCACCATTCGTTGAGCACCGCTCCTCTCCCTAGCCCCGGCCCCGGCGTGGGCATCGCGATCGGCCGGCACCCTCCCGCGCTCCTCGTCGTTGGCGACGGGCGGACGGCGCGCGGGGAGGCTCCGCGCGCGAGGGAGCGCTCGCCCCAAGAGCGAGCGAACATACGGAAATGGCATCGGAAGATGGGCGAGATCCGATGCGTTTGTGCTAAGTTCAAGCCCCTAGCGAACAGGACTCCGGCGAGGCAGTGAGAGTTCCAGCCGACTTGAAGGCCGCATTCGCACGGGAGACCGCTGCTCGCACGGTCGTTGCAGCCCAGATTGTCTATTTTCTGGCAATCATCCTCTACCCCCTGTTCGGCTTCCTCGACTACTACCTGTACCCGGCGGTCTGGAAGCAGCTCGTGCTGGTGCGCCTGGTCGTGGTGCCGGTGTTCATCCTGAACCTCGGCGTCCTGTTCGTGTTCAAGCGCCGCGGCCTGGCCGACAAGTTCTCCCGCCCGCTCGCCTGGGGGATGATCTATCCGGCGTGTATCTCGCTCGATCTCCTCATCATCATCGCGGGCGGGGCCAAGAGTCCCTATTACGCGGGGCTGTGCCTGCTGCTCATCGCCATGCTCGTGTCCATGCCCTGGGGGCTCTGGGAGATGGCGGCGCACGCGGTGTTCATCTGGCTGCAGTACCTCGTGGTGATGGTCCTCTTCTCGCCGCCGATGGGCACCGACGCCGTGCACGCGTTCATCGGCAACAACTACTTCATGTCCTCGACGGTGGTGATCGGCCTGACCTGGGGGTTCACCGGCTACCGCATGCGGGTCATGGAGTTCATCACCCGGCGCGCGCTCGCCCAGGAGAAGGAGCGGTCGGAGAAGCTCCTCCTCAACATCCTGCCGGCCTCGGTGGCCGAGGAGCTCATGACCAACGGGCGGGTCGAGGCGCGCGAGGTGCCGGACTGCACCATCGTGTTCACCGACTTCGTGGGCTTCACCGACATCTCGTCGCGCACGCCGGCCCACGTGCTCATGCGCTCGCTCGACCGGCTGTTCGTGGGCTTCGACGAGGTGGCGCGGCGCCACGGGCTCGAGAAGCTCAAGACCATCGGCGACGCCTATATGTGCGCGGGCGGCATCCCGAACCCCTCGCCCACGCACCTCGCCGATTGCGTGCTGGCGGCGCTCGAGATCCTCGACTTCCTCGACCATTATCGCCGCACGGCGGACGATCCCCTGGTCTGGCAGGTGCGCATCGGCATCCACAGCGGGCCGGTGACGGCGGGGGTGATCGGGCAGTCGAAGTTCGCCTACGACGTGTGGGGCGACACGGTGAACACCGCCTCGCGGCTCGAGTCGGCCTCGGCGGCGGGGCAGATCAACATGGCCACCGGGACGTTCGAGCGCATCGCCCACCTGTTCGACGGCGTGGACCGCGGGCACCTGCCGGTCAAGGGCAAGGGGCTCGTGGCCATGACGTTCGTGACCGGGCTCAAGCCGCAGTTCGCGACCGATGAGCTACGCCGAAAGCCGAATCAAGCTTTTCGCGAGCTCTACGATCGGAGTAAGAAACCTTCAGCTATCATGCGCGTGGCCGCGGCCGTGCCCGTGGACCCGACCCCGACTCCGACCCCGGCCCCGGTCCCGACCCCGATCGCGTTCACTGCAAGCAGCAGGTTGAAGAAGGAGACGGCGATGAACGATCTGCTCTCGTGCTTTTCGTACCTGACCGAGGAGGACAAGCGGGAACTGCGGGCGCTGGCCTTGGAGGTCCCGTTCAAGGAGCACGAGGTCCTGGTACAGCAGGGCGTGGCGCTCGACGCGCTGCTCGTGATCGCCGAGGGACACGCGGGCGTCCAGGTGACCATCGGCTCGGGCAAGGAGGCCTCGCGCATCGACGTGAGCGTGCTCGGGCCGGGGGATCTGGTGGGCGAGATGTCGTTCGTGAGCGGCGAGCGCCCGGGGGCGAGCGTGGTGGGCGTGGAGGGCGGGAAGGTCCTGCGCCTGCCGTACGCGGGGCTCGAGGGGCTGATGCAGCGCTCGGGGGACTTCCGCGCCCGGCTGTATCGCTCGCTGGCGTCGCTCCTGGCGACGCGGCTCCGTGACACGACGAGCAAGCTGCCGCCGCTCATCACCGAGGACGTGGCCCAGGTCAAGCGCCACCACTCGACGCTCACCGGCCGCCTCTCGGGCGACGCCGAGGTGCCGACGTCGCTGCTCCTGGCGATCGACGAGTTCAAGCAGGGGATGCTCGACATCGATCGCGGGCTCGCCAAGCAGGTGGGGCGCGAGGCGCGGGGCGGGAGCTCGTCGGCGATGGCGGAGCAGGTGCGGGGCGAGGCGGCGGGCAAGGTGGCGCAGCTGTGCGACACGCTCATGGCGGCGCTGTCCCACGCGGTGCAGGCGGCGCCCGACGCCGCGCACGCCGACGGCATCGGCGCCTACACGCTGCGCGACACGTTCGCGTCGTTCATGCAGAGCCGCATGTGCGACCGTTCGTTCAGCAAGCCGCGCGGCTACGCCGGCGACTACTACACGATCGAGATGGTCTACGAGAACCGGGCGATGGGCGACGGCCGGATCGGGCCGCTCATCGACGCCTGGTTCCTCAACATCCCGGCGGCGCGGGCGGTGCGCGGGCGGCGCGCGCTCCTCAAGAACCTCATGCTCGACCGCTTCCGCTCGCACGGCGCGGCGAACGACGGCACCTACCGCGTGCTGTCGATCGGGTCGGGGTCGGCGCGCGAGATGTTCGACATGTTCACCGAGGTGCCGGAGCCGGCCAAGGTGCGCGGCACGTGCCTCGACATCGACATCGAGGCGCTCAACTTCGGCAGCCACCTGTCGCAGGAGCGGGGGCTCGCGGATCATCTCCTCTGGGCCAAGGAGAACGTGATCCACCTCAGCAAGGGGCGCGGGCAGACGCGCCTGTCGATGCACGACTTCATCTACAGCATGGGCCTGTTCGACTACCTCTCGGACGAGGTGGCGGTGGCGCTGCTCGACTGGGTCTACGCGCACCTCGATCCCAAGGGGGTGGCGGTGATCGGCAACTTCGATCCGTCGTGCCCGGACCGCGCGTTCATGGACCACATCCTCGACTGGCGGCTCTACTACCGCACGCCCGATGACCTCCTGCGGCTCTTCGATCGCTCGGCCTTTGGTCGGGGCAGCAAGTTCCAGGTGGTGTGGGAGGAGAACCGGGTCAACCACTTCATCCTGGCTGAGCGCAGCCTGCCATGACGGCGAAGGAGCTCGAGCGGCACCGGGCGCGTCTCGAGGAGCTGAAGATCGAGCTCATCGACACGGGCCCGGCCAAGATCGAGCCCAACCGCAAGGACCCCACCACGGTCGGCGTGGCCGACGAGGACGAGCAGGCGCTGTCGGAGATGCTGCAGACGCTGTCGTCGCAGCGCAACCGGCAGCGCGCCGAGATCCTGGGCCAGATCGAGCGGGCGCTGCGCAAGCTCGCGGACACGCCGGACGAGTTCGGGCTGTGCGAGGAGTGTGAGGAGGAGATCCCGGCCAAGCGGCTCGAGTCTCTGCCCTACGTCACCCTGTGCACCGAGTGCCAATCCAAGCGCGACCCCCGCCGCGGCCAGACGCGGCGCGGCCTGACCGACTACAAGTAACCAGGACGCTCAGGGCCGAACGATCGACTCGACGGGCATGAAGTCCGTGATCGAGAAGCCGAGCTCTTCGTCGGCGATGGCCTTCTGATAATCGATGTACACCGAGGTCGGGTAGCCGTAGGTCTCGTTGTACTCGACGCGGACGTCCTCGGCGCGCCGGTAGGCGTCGGTGATGAGGTCGAACAGGCCGTCGATGGTCTGGTACTCGGTGAACTGCTTGCGGTCGATGTCGCGCCGCTGCTCCGTGGTGACCACCCGGGTGATCTGGTTCTTCTCGACGGTGACCCGCACCGGTGTGGTGCGCTCCACGAGGCAGAAGCAGACCCACTGGAACTGGTACTCGTAGTTCTTGATGTTCTTGCTCTCCCACAGGGCGCGGTTGCGCAAGAGATCGTCGTAGCCGGTCTTGTCTCCGTCGCCACAAGCGCCGGCGAAGAGGCCGATGAGGAGGGTCGCCAGGATGCCTTGTACGCGGGTCACGATGTGCCTCCGACGTTGAGTTACGAACGCGGAGGGGATGGTACGTCTGCGGGAGGGGTTTCAAGCCGGAGGCGGCCGGCCTGGAAACGTCGTGGACCTACTCGGTCGGCGGGGATTCGGAGGAGGGTGCGGGCGTCTCGGCGTTACCGACCGGGGCGCTGTTCTTCTTGTCGTCGGTGAGGATGGCCGTCTTCAGCACGTCGCCCAGCGTGGCCGGGCGCCAGCTGGCCTGCACGGCGACGGCGTCCTGCTTGTCGCCCACTTCGGGTTTGGGCGACTCGGCCTCGTCCTGCGCGCGCGCCAGGGCGAACACCTTGTCGCAGGCGCCCCGGAAGCGCTGCCACAGCTCGTCGGACTTGTCCTTGGGGACCGGGCCGATGGTCTTCCAGTCGCGCTGCAGCCGGCGCACGACCTTGAGCCCCTCGCGGCCGTCTTCCATGGCCGCGGCGGCCTCGGCCTGCTCGCACAAGGCCTCCTTCTTGGCCATGTTGGCGCTGCGCTCCTCGTCGCGCTCGTTGAAGTGCGCCTGGCGGCGCTCGAAGAAACGATCGCAGGCGGCGCGGAAGCGCTTCCACAGCGCGTCGGCCTCTTTCTTGGGCACGGGGCCGACGGCCTTCCAGTCGGCCTGCAGCTGCTTGAGCTGCTCGCCCACCTGCTTCCACTGATCCGAGTTGGCGAGCGCCTCGGCCTGCTCGCACAGGGCCTGCTTCTTCTTGACGTTCTCGCTCCGCTCGGCCTCGAGGCGGCTGAAGTGCTCGCGGCACTTGCCGTAGAGCTCCTCGCACACGGTGCGGAAGCGCTGCCACAGGGCCTGCGACTTCTCCTTGGGGACCGGGCCCACCTGCTTCCAGTCGGCCTGCGCGCGGCGCACCTCGTCGGCGAGCTTCTTGAGATCGGTCTCCTCGCGGAGGGCCTCGACGCGCTGGCACAGCTTCTCGAGCTTGGAGACGTTGGCCCAGCGCTCCCACTCCTTGACGTCCTCGAGCTCGCGCATGCGCATGACGATCCGCTCGCGCGCCGCCTGGTAGCGCGCGCGGGCCGCGGCGGCCTGCTCCTTGGGGAGCGCGCCGAGCGCGGTGAAGGCGGTCTGCGCCTCCTTGAGCTCCTTCTCGGCGAACTTGCGGTCGCTCGTCTCGGCGAGGCCCTCGAGCCGCGTGCACAGCTCCTCGAGCCGGGCGAGGTTCTTCTGGCGCTCCTCGTTCTGGGCCGCGGCGCGCTCCTCGGCGACGCGGCGGCGCTCCTCGGCCTCGCGCGCCTCGACCTCGGCGTTGGCCTGGGCCTTCTGCGCCCGCTCCTCGGCCTCGCGCTTCGCCACCTCGGCCTTCTCGGCCTTGCGCGCGGCCTCGGCCTCCTGCCGCTTCTGCTCCTCCTCGGCGCGCCGCGCCTTGTCGAGGACCGCCTGCTCCTTCTTCTGCCGCTCCGCCTCGGCCCGGCGCTGCGCCTTCTCGGCGGCGGCCTCGAAGAGCGCGCGCTGCTCGCGCAGGCGCCGCTCGGCGGTGGCGAAGCGGGTGGCGAGCGTGGCGTCCTCGCTGTCTTGATCCGGGCCGATCTCGGCCCAGCTCGCGCGCGCGGCGGCGAGCGCGGCGTCCACCTCGACCCAGTCGGTGCGGCCGGACAGCTGCTCGACCGTGCGGATGAGCTGCAGGCGGCGGGCATGACGCAGCTGCTCGGACGAGGGGGCCGGACGCTCGGCCGGCGCGTCCGGCGGCTTGAGGGCGTCGAGCCGGGTGCGGGCGGCCTTGCGCACCGCCTTGTTCTTGGCGCCCTGCGAGATCGACTCGAGGAGCGCGAGGTCGTCGAGCCGGGTGAGGGCCGCGAGCGCGGTCTCCTTGACCGTGTCGTTGAGGGCGATGTCGTGCAGGGTCTTGGGGGCGTGGATGGTGGCGAGGGCCTCGTTGCGCGCCGCCACCTCCTTGGCGCCGCGCGCGACCTCGGCCCGGGCCGCGTCGCTCGTGAGCCGCGCCAGGGCGGCGCGGCGCAGCGACTCGTGCGCGGCCGTCTTGGCGACCTGGATGAGATCCGCCTCCGCGCTCAGCTTGGAGAGCGCCTCGAGCGCGAGCGTGAGCGTGCGCTCGTCTTGCGCGGGTCCGCTCGCGCAGGCCGTGCGGATGAGGATGTCCGAGGCCATCTCGGCGGCCATCGTGCGCAGGCCCTCGTCGGGGTCGCTGCGCGCGATCTGACCGAGGAGCGCGGGATCTCCGAGTTTGCGGATGGCGATCTTGCGTACCCGCGGGTCGCTGTCTTTCTGCGCCACGCGGGCCAGGATGGCGCCGTCGTCGTTGCCGAGGCCACGGACGGCCTCGGCGCGGGTCTCGGGGTTGCTGTTCTGCCACTTGGGTCGGAAGAGATCGAAGAAGCTCATGGGCTGTGTCCTTGGCGCGGCGGAGTGTAGCCCAAAAGGCACCGTCCCCCAAAACCCCGCATCGGAATCCACGGGTGCATGTGAACGGCGTTCCCGGGTCCTGCCGCGTCACGGGAATATTGCTCTCGGTGCGCCACCTTGTTATACACGGGCCGATGGTGACCGAGACCCCACCGCGTGGGCCGATCCCAGCGCGGTTCGAGGGACGGCCCCGGCTGGCCTGGCACGCGGCGAGCCCTGAGGAAGTGACGGAGTATTGGCAGGCTCCGCCCGACGGGCTCACCGAAGCGCTCGCACGGGAGCGCCTGGCGCTCCTCGGACCCAATCGTCTGGCCGAGTCCCCCAGGCCGCCCTGGTGGCGGCGTTTCTTGGGACAGGTGAGCGACTTCACGGTGCTGGCGCTGCTCGCGGCGGCGGTGCTCGCGGGGCTCCTGGCCTGGTTCTCACCCGAGCCGGGGCTGAGCTTCCTCGAGCGCTTCGGCGACTCGCTGGCCATCCTGGCCATCGTGATCCTCAACGCGGTCCTCGGGATGGTGCAAGAGGCCCGCGCCGAGCGCGCCCTCGAGGCCCTGCAGGAGATGACGGCGCCGACGGCGCGCGTGCTGCGCAACGGCCGGGTGGTGGACGTGCCGGCCGCGCAGCTCGTGCCGGGCGACGTGATGCTCATCGAGAGCGGCGATCGCGTGGCCGCCGACGTGCGCCTGTTCGAGACGCACGATCTCGAGATCGAAGAGGGCGCGCTCACGGGCGAGTCGCTCCCGGTGGCGAAGGAGGCCGGGGCGTCGCTCACGTCCGACACCCCGCTCGCCGAGCGGCGCAACATGGCGTTCATGGGCACGCGCGTCTCGCGGGGCCGCGGGCGCGGGATGATCACGAACACCGGGATGCACAGCGAGCTCGGCTCGATCGCCGGGATGCTGGCCAGTGTCGAGGCCGAGCAGACGCCGCTCGAGCAGAACCTGGAGGCGTTCGGCAAGCGGGTGGTGATCGGTTGCGTGGTCATCTCCGCGGTCGTGTTCGCCGCCGGGCTCCTCGTGGCGCATCAGTCGCCGCGCGAGCTGTTTCTGGTGGCGGTGGCCCTGGCCGTGGCGGCCATCCCCGAGGGCCTGCCGGCGGTGACGACGATCGTGCTGGCGCTCGGCACGACGCGCATGGCGCAGCGCCACGCGCTCGTGCGCCGCCTGCCGGCGGTCGAGACCCTCGGCTGCGCGCAGGTGATCTGCACGGACAAGACCGGGACGCTCACGCAGAATGCGATGAGCGTGCGGCAGCTCTGGATCGGCGGCCGGCACTTCCAGGTGGAGGGCGGGCCGCGCTCGCCGGTGGGGGCGATCATCTCGGACGGGCCCATCGACGCCAGCGCGGATCTGGCGCTGGCGCTGCGCACCGCGGTGCACGCGGTGGGGGCCAAGCTGACGCTGCAGAGCGGCACGAACGAGCTCGAGGCCCTGGGCGATCCCACGGACGCGGCGCTGCTCACGCTGGCCTGGAAGGCGGGCCTCAAGACCCACCACGAGGTCATCGCCGAGCGGCCGTTCACGTCGGACCGGCGCATGGCGTCCACGATCGTGAAGACCGACGGTCACCGCCGCATCTATGTGCGGGGCGCGCCCGAGGCCCTCATCGCCCGCTGCGCCTGGATCCGGCGCGGCGGCCAGGAGGTGCCCCTCGGCACCGCGGAGCGGCAATCGGTCACGGAGGAGGCGCTCGCCTGGGCGGGGCGCGCGCTGCGCGTGGTGGCGCTCGGCTATCGCGATCTCCAGCCGGACGAGGAGCTCGGCGGCGACATCGAGTCGCAGCTCACGTTCGTCGCGCTGGTGGGCATCAGCGACCCGCCGCGGCCGGAGGTCAAGGACGCCATCGCCGAGGCCCGCCGCGCGGGCATCAAGACGATCATGATCACGGGCGATCACCCGGCGACGGGGCGCGCGATCGCTGAGGAGATCGGGCTCTGGGAGGAGGGGGACATCCTGGTGAGCGGGAGCGAGCTCGACCAGATGGACCAGCAGCGGCTCGAAGAGGAGGTGGACCGGGTGCGGGTGGTGGCGCGGGCCACGGCCTCGCACAAGCTGCGGGTGGTGGAGGCGCTCAAGGCGCGCGGCCTGGTCTGCGCCATGACCGGCGACGGCGTCAACGACGCCCCGGCGGTGAAGTCGGCGAACATCGGCGTGGCCATGGGGCGCGCGGGCACGGACGTCACCAAGGAGGCGGCGGCGCTCGTGCTGTCGGACGACAATTACGCGACCATCGTCGCGGCCGTGGAAGAGGGCCGGGCGATCTTCGCCAACATCCACAAGTTCATCTTCTTCCTCCTGTCGTCGAACGCGGGGGCGGTGCTGCTCGTGCTCGGGGCCTCGCTGCTCGGCTGGGATCAGCCGCTCGCGCCGATCCAGATCCTGTGGATCAACCTCATCACGAACGGGCTGCCGGCGCTGGCGCTGGGGGTGGACCCGCGCGAGCCCTCGCAGATGCGCGAGCCGCCGCGCCGGCCGGGCGGCGCGATCATCTCCAACATGGAGTACCTGGAGATGGTGGGCGTGGGCGTGGTCATGGCGCTGAGCGCGGGGGCGGCGTTCTATCACTTCCGCACGAGCGACGCCCCGGACGCGCTCGTGCGGGCGCGCACGGTGTGCTTCGCCATCCTGGCTCTCGGGCCGCTGTTCCACTCGTTCAACTGCCGCTCCAAGACCAAGTCGATCTTCAAGCTGGGCCTGTTCAGCAACCGCGCCCTGTGGGGGGCGGTGGCGATCGGCCTCATCCTCGAGTCGCTGGCGATCTACGTCCCGGTGATGCACTCGGTCTTCCGCACGGGCACGCCGGCGCCCGAGGAGCTCCTGTGGATCGCGGGCATGTCGGTGCTCCCGCTGGTGGTCGGCGAGCTGGTCAAGCTGCTCGGCGGCCCTCCCTCGGCCAAGGCCAAGCCCTGAGAGTCTGGTGACGGTATTGAACAACCCAGGTTGCTCCCGCAGAGCAACTTGGGTTGTTTGATGCCGTCACCCGTTCCTCCTCCCGAAGAGCAACTTGGGTTGTTCAATACCGTCACCCGGTCCCCCGCGTGCCTTGCGCGGGCTCGGGGGACCGGGCCATGATCGCGCCATGGTCCGGACGGTCGAGGAGGTGCGCTGCGCGGATGGCTGGTGCCTGGCGGTCGATGTGCTCGTGCCGGAGGCGCCGCGGGCGGTGGCGCTCCTGGGACACGCGATGATGGCCGACCGCCGCACGCTCGATACGGGAGGGGATGGTCTGGCCTCCCATCTCGAGCGGCGCGGCCTGGCGGTGGTGGCGGCGGATCTGCGCGGGCATGGCGCGAGCGGGCCGGGCGCGGCGGCGGGCGGGCGCTGGAGCTACGACGATCTGGTGGGGGCCGACACGCGCGCGCTGCTCGAGTT
Organism: Polyangia bacterium; assembly: GCA_036263495.1. Taxonomy (GTDB): domain Bacteria; phylum Myxococcota_A; class Polyangia; order Palsa-1104; family SHYY01; genus DATAGU01. The sequence continues at coordinate 29,230 of DATAGU010000178.1, forward strand.
CGTGGCGCGCCGCTTTCCGGGCCTGCGCCGCGGGGTGGTGGGGCACAGCCTGTTCGGACACGTGTCCCTGGCGAACGCGATTCGCTACCCGCGGGAGGCCGCGGACGCGCTCGTGCTCTTGTCGACCAACATCTGGGCGCCGCGCTGGGAGCCCGATCTCAGGATGCGCCTGGCCAAGCGGGCGATCCTCGAGACGGGGTTGGCGATCGCGCGGACGGTGGGGTACCTGCCGGCGCGCCGCATGCGCATGGGGTCCTGCGACGAGGCGCTCGCGTTCTGGGAGCCGATGGCCCGCTGGCACCGAAACAACGATTGGTACGCGGACGACGGTTTCTCGTACCTGGCGCACGCGCGCCGGTTGCAGCGGCCGATCCTGGCGCTGGTGGGCGCGGGGGATCGCCTCTTGTGCCGCCCGGTGGCGGCGCGGCGCTTCTATGCGGAGGTGCCCGCGGCCCGGCTGGAGGTGGTGGGACGCGCGACCGGGCTCGGTTACGACCCCGACCACATGGAGCTGGTCACCGACCAGCGCAGCCGGCCGCTGTGGGACCGGATCGCCGATTTCATCGCCAGAGGGTGAGCGCGGCACGAGGGCTGCACTCCTTTGGGGCATGTTCGATCTGAGCCGGCCGTTCGTGTCTGCTGCCAGGGGGGCTGCCAAGGGCGCCGTCGAAGGAGCCCTCGGCGGTATGCTCGGTACGTGGTTCATCCAGCGGGCCATGTCGCTCAGCCAGCGGCTCCCGGAGTCGCTGCAGGGGCCGAAGGTCCGGGAGGATCCAGGGCAGTTCATTGTCCGCAAGTTGCACGTCGGGCCGCCGCTGCGCGATCCGCTGGCCAAGGGGCTGCACTGGCTCTACGGGACCACCTGGCCCCTGCTCCTCGGCACGCTGGCCCCGCGGCTGCGCCGTAAGGGCTGGCCGCAGCTCCTCCTGGCCGGCGCCGGGCTCGGGGCGGCGGTGTGGGCGGTCGGCTATCTCGGCTGGCTGCCGGCCACGGGCCTGACCAAGCCCGTTTACAAGGAGCGCGTGTCGCGTACCGCCTCGGGGCTGCTCGGCCACGTCTTCTATGGGATGCTGGCCGCGGTGCCCACGCTCGTGAACGAGCAGGTGACGCACCGCCGGAGGTCCGGGCTGCGTCGCTGGTGGGGGTAGGCCGGCGCGAGCCCCGCGCGACGATCGCGAAGGGGTGGGGCTCGTGGTAGACGCTGAGTCATGACGCCCGAGGCGGTCGCCGCTGTGTTCCGCGAGGAGGCGGCGCGCCTCGGGTTTCATCGCATCGGCTTCGCTCCGGTCGAGCCCTGGGAGCGGCACGCCCACTACCGCGCCTGGGTGGCGGCGGGGTACGCGGGCGAGATGGAGTACCTCGTCACCGGGGCCGAGGAGCGGCGCGACGTGCGCGCGCTCTTCGAAGGGGCCCGGACCGTGGTCACCGTGGCGCTCTCCTATGCCCATGAGGAGTCTCCGCGGCCGCCGGACTCGCTCGTGCGGGGGCGGATGGCGCGCTATGCCCGCGGCGCCGACTATCACATGGTGCTCAAGGGGCGTCTCACGAAGCTCGCCGAGGCGGTGGGGGCGCGGCTCGGTCGGCCCCTCGGCTATCGCGCCTGCGTGGACACCGCGCCCGTGCTTGAGCACGAGGCGGCCCAGGCGGGCGGGCTCGGCTTCATCGCCAAGAACTCGCTGCTCATCGCGCCCGGCCTCGGCAGCTATGTGCTCCTCGGCGAGCTCCTCATCGATCTCGAGGCCACGCCGGGCACGCAGGAGGCGCCGCGCTGCGGCCACTGCCGCGCGTGCCTCGACGCCTGCCCCACCGGCGCGTTCGTCGATGCCTACGTGCTCGACGCGCGCCGCTGCATCTCCTACCTCACGATCGAGCGGCGGGGCCCGATCCCGCGGGCGCTGCGCCCGCTCATCGGCGACTGGGTGTTCGGCTGCGACATCTGTCAGGAGGTGTGTCCCTTCAATGCCGGGAGCGGAGCGCAACACGGGGGCGACCCGGCGCTGCGGCCGGCGTACGCGGACCGAGCCCACCCGCCGCTCGTGCAGCTCCTCGAGATGGGCGCGGCGCGCTATCGCAAGTACGTGGCGCGGACGGCCTTGCGCCGGATCTCACGGGCGCAGCTCTTGCGCAACGTGGCCGTGGCCCTAGGCAATGTCGGTGGCCCGGCAGAGGTGGCAGCGCTCGTGCGTGCCTTCGACCGCGAACAGGCGCAGCCCCTCGTGCGCGCCCATCTCGCCTGGGCTCTCGGCCGCGTGGCCGTGCGCCATGGATACGCGCCGGCGCGCGCCGCGCTCGCCGAACGGCTCGTCGGCGAGCGCGATGTCGAGGTGCGCGAGGAGCTCGCCCTGGCCTTGGCCGAATCCGAAGCCGCTATGTCGTCAGGGCCCCCAGCTACGCCTTCCCGCTGATCACATGGCTCGCGCTGGCGACGAGAAAACCGCCAGAAATCGTGTGCTGTCGGACGTGAATGGCTATAATGAACCCGTGGGTTTGGGACCCGGTGAGGTGACCTGGATGCTGGCCAAGAACAACGCCAGACCGCAGGAATCGCGCGAGTGTACCTCTATCGAGCCAGTGCCCTTGCAGGTGCCCGTGGGCATGCCTCCGCTCCCCAAACGGGAGACCGATCCTCGGGGCGGCGAAGAGCGGAACCGTGTGCTCATCATCGATCAGGTCCCCGACGAGCAGGACGGCCCGGGCCCGGGCGTGGTGATCATCGACCTCTGTTGATTCCCTCGTGGCCCTGGTGGGTCGATTGAGGGCCATGAACCTTCCCCGACAACCCGTGCACGCCCCCCGTAAAACGGAGGAGCAGAGCACTCGGCTCAGCGCGCGGCTTCCTCGCCCACGGCGGCCGCGGCCGCGGCCGCTCGTCGCTTGCGCCAGCCCATGATCACGGCCACGCCGATCGAGAGGTTGTAGAGGACCGTGAGCGCGCCGCCCATGGCGAGCTGCCCCACCACGAGGTCGCCCGGCGTGAGCACCGCGCCGGCCACGAAGGCGATCAGGATGAAGTAGCGGTTGAACCGCCACAGCCCGCCCGGCGACACGATCCCGAGCATCGCCAGCATGCCGAGCAACATCGGCAGCTCGAAGACCGCGCCGAAGAGCAGGAGCAGCGTCGAGGTCAGGCCGAAGTACTCGTCCATCGTGATCATCGGCTTGATGGCAAAGGACTCGGTGATCCGGATGTCGACCTTGTGCCCCCACAGCTCCTGCCGCCCGAGCACGTCGCGGATGATGCCCATCGACGGGTCGGAGTAGCCGAGGAAGTACTCGTAGGCCTTGGGCAGGACGAAGATGTACGCGAACAGGCCGCCGCCCACGAAGAGCAGCACCGAGACGATCACGAGCGGCAGGGCGAGCCGCTTCTCGCGATCGTACAGGCCCGGCGAGACGAACTGCCACAGCTGGTGGAAGATGATCGGCGAGGCGAGGAACACGCCCGCGAGCAGCGCGAGCTTGAACAGCACCATGAAGGCCTCCACCGGACTGGTGAACACCATCTCCGGCGGCGGCAGCGCGCCCTGGCGCGAGGCCTCGGACCAGGCCTGGATGAGCGGACGCGCGATCAGCGCGAACAGGGGGCCGCGAAACATGTAACTGACCATCGTGGCCACGAGCAGGCCGAGGACGCTGTTGCGCAGGCGCAGGCGCAACTCGGATAGGTGCTCGGTGAACGGCATCCGCCGTTCGTCTTCGACGGTCTCCTCGGGCCGGGCGGCCGGCATGGTCATGCGGTCTTGTCCATGACGTCAGGGGGGGCAGCGGTGGGGGCGTTCGCGGTGGGCGCGTTCGGGGGGGGCGCGGCGGCGGTGGCGGCCGGCTCGCCCGGGGCCGCGGCTTCGGGCAGGGACGGGGTCGGGGCCGCGGTCGTCGTCGAAGGGGCGGCGGACATCGACAGGGGCGAGGGGGTGCTCCCCACGTAGGGCGTCACCGGCGGCGGCTCATCGCGCAGGGCCGCCCGCAGCTCGTGGATCGGGCGGCGCACCGAGTCGTCGATCTCGATCTGCGACTGCAGGTCCCGCGTGGCGCGGCGGAATTCGCGGATCGCCTTGCCCAGCCCGGTGGCCAGATCCGGCAGGCGCTTGGGGCCGAAGACGAGCAGCGCGACGGCCAGAATCACCAGCAATTCCCCCATGCCAAGTCCAAACATGCAGCCAGGATACGGCAGTCGACCGGAGCCGGCAAGGTAAGCCGCATGAGCATGGGCCGTCGGAGATGACGAGGGGGCCTGAAAAGCCTGCGAGCGGAGATGGTGGGGTACGAGCGCCGGGAGAGCGACCGCCGAAGCGGCCGCCTCGGGCGGCTACGCGGCCTGCTGGCGGGCGGTGGGCGCAGACCGGCGCGGCGCCGGCACGGGCGCCTCTTCGGAGACCTTGGCGAGCGCGGTGACGGCGCGCGCCAGGTCGGCGAACCGCATCTCCTGCTTGCGCGCGATCTCGCGCAGCTGCTCGACCGCGAGCAGGATCTGCTCGGAGCCGCGCGCCTGCTCGCGCTGCGCGGTGTTGAGCTGCGACACCTGCTCGGAGATGGACTCGATCGACTTGGTGATCTGCTTGGACCCGCGAGTCTGCTCCTGCGAGGAGCGCTCGACGTGCTGGGTGATGGCCTTCATCTTCTCGGCCGAGCGCATGATCTGCTCGGAGCCGCGCGCCTGCTCGGCCGTGGCCGTGGCGATCTGCTGCACCGTCTCGGCGATGGACTGGATGGCGTCGGTGACCTGCTTGGAGCCGCGCGCCTGCTCGACCGTGGCGCGCGCGATCTCGCGCACCATCTGCGTCGAGCGCTCGGCCGAATCGAGGATGCGCCGCAGCGCGTCCTCGGCCTGGTAGCTCACCTTGACGCCCTCGTCGACCGAGCGGGAGCCGCGGTCGACCGCGTCGATGGCCTTCTTGGTCTCCTCCTGCACCGTCTTGATGAGGTCGGCGATCTCCTTGGTGGAGGCGCCGGCGCGCTCGGCCAGGTCCTTGATCTCGTCGGCCACGACGGCGAAGCCCTTGCCGTGCTCGCCCGCTTGGGCGGCGATGATGGCGGCGTTGAGGGCGAGGAGGTTGGTCTGCTCGGCGACGTCGGCGATGACGTCGAGGATCTTGCCGATCTCGCCGATCTTGCCGCCGAGGGACTGGATGACGTTCACGGCGTCCGAGGAGGCATCCTTGATCTTGTTGATGCCGTCGATGGTGTGCTGGATGGCGGTGGCGCCGAGCGAGGCCGCGCGCGACACCTCTTCGGACAGGCGCGCCGTCTCGTTGGCGTTGTTCTCGACCTGGCGGATCGAGATGTCCATCTCGTTCATGGAGGAGGAGGTCTCCTCCGCGGTGGTGGACAGGGCCTCGACGTTCTTGGCCACCTCTTTGATGGAGAAGGCCATCTCCTCGATCGAGGAGGCGGACTCCTGCACCGAACCGGCCAGGGTCACCATGTTGTCGGAGACTTCCTTGTTGGCCGCGGCCATCTCCAGGATGGAGGAGGAGGACTCCTCCGCGCCGCCGGCCAGGGTCTCGACCGAGCGCGCGATCTGCTTGAGCGTCATGGTCATTTCCTGGAGCGAGGCGGCGGTCTCCTCGATCGCGGCCAGCTGGCCCTCGATGGTGCCGCGGAGCTCGTTGACGCCGCGGCTGACTTCATCGCTGAGTCGGCGCTGCTCGTCGTTCATCTGCTGCGAGTCATGAAGTTGGTTGACCAGCCCCTTGCGCATGACCTCGAGTTGTTCGACCACTTCGGCCACGAGGGGCTCATCGAACTTCGGGAAGGAACGCCCATAGTCGCCTTGCGCGGCTTCTTGGGCTGCCTTCTTGAGCTGCTCGAGCCGCGGTACGAGGGCCATGCCCGAGTAGAGCGTGGCGCCGATCCCTGCCAGGGCCACCAGCAGGAGGGCTGCGTCGCTGCGGACTTGCATGAGATAGAACGTGAGGGCGAGGGCTGCGATGACCCCAGGAGCAATTAACTGCCGGAGATTGGACACACGCATGGTCCGGCAGTGTAGAGAAACATCCTGCTCTGCGCAATTTGACTCGTCGAGTTTCCGAGAGAAAGGGCGCCGCGCCGGTCGGATCCCGGTCAGAGATGTGCCGGCCAGGGCAGATCCATCTGCTGCGGCGGGCCCAGCCGATACGCGCGAACTCCTTGGGCCGCAAGGGCTTGCACGAGGACGTCGCGATACCCGGAGGTGAGGTGGACCTCGCTCGCGCCGGTCGCGCGCACGTAGGCGAGGAGGGCCTGGAGGTCGCCGTGATCGGCGAGCGGCACGGCCACGTCGACTCCGAGGCGCGCGGCGGCATCGGGCGCGAGGGCGAGGCCGGTCACGGCGATGCGGTAGGCGGGGGCCTGGCGGGCGAGCGCGGGCGCGGCGCGCAGTTCGAGCGGCCAGAGGAGGGGGCTCTGGCGAGACGCCCCCACGGGGGACAGGGCCGGGAGGGCGAGCCCCTGCTGACGGTAGGCGGCGGCCAGGGCGGCGATCCGCGGGTGCGCCCGGACCGATATCCCGGCCTGCGCCAGCCAGACGAGCGCCTCCTGGGCCGCCCCGAGCGCGGGGGCCAGCACGACGGGGGTCTGGTGGCGGGCGAGGGCGCGCTGGACCGCGTCGATGAGCTGCGCCCCGGCCTCGGCGCGGGGAGGGAGGGGCTGACCGAGCGCCGCCACCGGCGCGCTCAGGACCAGGACCTCCCCGCTCCGCACCTCGCAAGGCTCGGCCAACCCGGGCGGCTCCCCGGGCGGACGCGGGCAGACGTCTCCACCATAGATCACGCGCCTCCCCTCGTGCTGCACGAGGAGCGAGGCCGCGCCCGGCAAGTGCCCGGAGGGGAATAGCTCGAGCCGCAGCGGGCCGAGCGAGAAGGGGCGGCCATACGGGGTGACGAGGATCTCGGCCTGGGCGCGGGCGGTGGCCTGGGCGCGGGCGGTGTCCGTGCGATCGGCGGTGGGGGCGGGGATGCCCTGGGCGGCCAGGAGGGCCTGCGTGCGCGGGGTGGTCAGGATCTGGCGGTGGGCGGCGCGAGCGCGGACGTGGGCGTTCGAGATGAAGCACAGCCCGCGCGCCCGCAGCGCGTCACACCATAAGATGGTGCCGGCGATCTGGACGCCGTTGCGCCAGATGACGGGGCACGGGAGAGGGGGCGTGTCGCGGGGCACGGGCGCCAGTTAGCCAGCCCGGGCCGAGGGGGTCAAGGAAGGGGCTCGTTGTCGGGGTAGGCGTGGGGAATGAGGGACGGCGCGGATCGGGGGCGGCGAGCGCGGTGCCTGTGCTGAGGGGCCTCATCCGATGAGGACGTGTCCAGGCGCGAGGGCGGCGGTCCCGGCCCCGATGATGGCGGTGACGGTCCCTGCGCGGGCGGTGCCGGTCCCTGCGCGGGCGGTGCCGGTCCCTGCGCGGGTGGTGCTGGTCCCTGAGCGGGTGGTGCTGGTCCCTGTGCAGGCGGTGTTGGTCCCTGTGCAGG
>DATAGU010000179.1:0-16515 GCA_036263495.1 Polyangia bacterium
CCTTCGCGCTCATCCACCCAACTGTGGGGAATCGCATGCATCCTTTCGCCTGACGCAGGCTGCCTATGTCTTTGCCAGGGTCGGGCGCTCACTCCGCGGGCATAGGGCGGTATCTGTGCCGGGGCCCCGCAGCCTCTGTCAAGGGGCGCTTGCGCCGAGCGAAGCCAGCTTGCCCTTGACTGAGGCGAAGACACCCCACCGCCGCCTCGACCTCGGGTTCTTCGCCTTTCGCGGTGCCCTGGCCGGTTGCGTTCACACTGGCCGCTTCATCCCATCGGAGCGCGACTCCGCAGGCATCTACGCCATGGCCCAGCCGCAAGGCCACCAGTGTGGGCCGAGGACCTGGAGCGCGGAGCGGACCTGCACTGTCAGGTCCCTCGCAGTGACAGAGAGAGCCGTCCTCAGGGCGCCGCAGAGGTCAGACGACGCGGCAAAGAGAAGCGCCTACTACAGCGGGATATTGCCGTGCTTCTTGGGCGGATTGGTCTCGCGCTTGTTGCGCAGCATCTTGAGCGCGCGAGCCAGCTTCGCGCGCGTCTCGCGCGGCCGGATCACCTCGTCGATGTACCCGAGCTCCGCCGCATAATAAGGATTGGCGAACTTGTGGCGGTACTCCGCCACGTACGCCGCCTTGGCCGCCACCGGGTCCGACGCGTTCTGCAGCTGGTCCTTGTAGACGATGTTGACCGCCCCATCCGGCCCCATCACCGCGATCTCGGCCGTCGGGTATGCGAAGTTGATGTCCGCCCGCACGTGCTTGGACGCCATCACGTCGTAGGCCCCGCCATACGCCTTGCGCGTGATCACCGTCACCTTCGGCACCGTCGCCTCGACATAGGCATAGAGCAGCTTCGCCCCGTGCTTGATGATCCCGCCGTACTCCTGCTCCGTCCCCGGCAAAAAGCCCGGCACGTCCACGAACGTCACGAGCGGGATATTGAAGCAGTCACAGAAGCGCACGAAGCGCGCCCCCTTGATCGACGCGCCGATATCCAGACACCCCGCCAGATGCGCCGGCTGGTTCGCCACCACCCCCACGCTCCGCCCGTCGATGCGCGCGAACCCGATCACGATGTTCTTGGCGTTGTCCGGCTGCAGCTCGAAGAACTGCCCATCGTCGACCACGCGCGTGATCACCTGCTTGATGTCATAGGGCTTGGACGGATCGAGCGGGATCAGCGTGTCGAGCGCGCGGTCCTCACGGTCCGCCTTGTCCTTCGTCTCCACCACCGGCGGATCCTCCGCGTTGTTCTGCGGCAGATACGAGAGCAGACGCCGGATCGAATCGATGCAGTGCTGCTCGTCCGGGCAGGCGAGGTGAGCCACCCCCGAGCGCGTCGCGTGCGTCGTCGCCCCGCCCAGATCCTCCTTCGACACGTCCTCGTGCGTCACCGTCTTGATGACGTCCGGCCCCGTGATGAACATGTAGCTCGTCGACTCCACCATGAAGATGAAGTCGGTCATCGCCGGCGAGTACACCGCCCCGCCCGCGCACGGCCCCATGATCGCCGAGATCTGCGGGATCACCCCCGAGGCGAGCACGTTGCGCGTGAAGATGTCGGCATACCCCGCGAGCGAGACCACCCCCTCCTGGATGCGCGCTCCGCCCGAGTCATTGAGCCCGATGACCGGCGCCCCCACCTTCATCGCCAGGTCCATCACCTTGCAGATCTTCGACGCATAGGCGCCCGACAGCGACCCGCCGAAGACCGTGAAGTCCTGCGCGAAGATGAACACCTGGCGCCCGCCCACCAGGCCATACCCCGTCACCACCCCATCGCCCAGGATCTTGTGGTCGCCCGTACCGAAGTCACTGCAGCGGTGCGTGACGAACTTGTCGAGCTCGACGAAGCTCCCCGGATCGCAAAGGAGATCGACCCGCTCGCGCGCGGTGAGTTTTCCCTGCTTGTGCTGGCGCTCGATACGGTCGGCGCCGCCGCCTTGCAGGGCGCGCGCCTCGAGGTCCTCGAGCTTGGCGATCGGGTCTGTGGGGGGCACGTTATCGCGGGCAGCGCTCACGGGGTCTGTAGCCTTTCTTCGATATAGCGGGCCACGCGGGCCCGCGCTTCCTCCGCCAGGTAGGAGAACCGGAGAGCGAGACGGCGGGGCTCGCCCTCCTCCGGATCCGCGCCATCCTCTTCTCGGGGTTCGACCCGGATCACCTCCCCGGACCCGGTGAGTGGTACCGGATCTTCGGGCAAGTGGAGGCGAAAATCGAGCGGCCCATCGAACTCCTCGGGCACCGGCACCGCGAAATCGAGCCCCTCGACCGAGATGGAGTGCGCCATCCGGAAACAGCGCATGCGCGCCGCCCTTCGCAGTTCGACAGGAACGCGGATGGGGGCGTAGAGCGGCATGGGGCACGACGATAGTGCGCCCTGCAGACGCACGCAAGCGTCCTTGCCAGCCCCTCCCCGCGTACCCCGCACAACCGGTTCCGACCTCGCGCCCCCATCGGAAACAGTAGGCATGATAGCTGACCAGCACACAAAAAAGTGTACCAGCTGGTACACCGGTACGGTACAGGTACGGTACACTTGATCCAAGGGCACCGGTGCGAGGCCTGCCCGCACCGTAACGGTGCCGGCCCGCATCGTAACGGTGCCAGCCCGCATTGTAACGAGGCCAGCCCGTATCGTAACGGTGCCGGCCCGCATCATAACGGTGCCAGCCCCGCATCGTAACAGTGCCATCCCGCATCGTAACGGTGTCAGCCCGCACGGTAACGAGGCCAGCCCGCACGGCAACGAGGCCAGCCCGCATCGGTGCCAACCCGCCCCGTCACGAGGCACAGAGACTGTGTCCGGGGCGTTGAGTTTCGTAGAGGTAAAGAGGAACCGAGCCATGGCCTACCCCTTGCTCAGCGAGCGGGCATGCGATGCGCCGTTGTTGGCGCATGGCGCAAGCCACCTCACCAGCAAGGAGAGAGTCCCCATGTCCAGAGCCAAGACGTTTGATTTCGTCGTTGCCGCCCGCACCCGCACCGCCGCCGAGATCCTGCGGAATCCTGACCTGCTCGCGGCCGTCCTACGGCATGGCGGGCGTCGTGAGGATCTGGAGAAGATCCAGATGTACGGCCAGCACGCCGAGGCCTTGCACCAAGAGCGGAGCGGGGCCAAGGCGGTCGGCAAGGTGGCGACGATCACGGTGAAGTCCATGTTCGCGGCGCTGCGGCGCGAGCATCGAAAGGTGCTCGCGGTGGTACGGGCCGTGCTGACCGATATGCACGAAGCGGGGGCCCCGGCAGCCGACGTGGGACCGGTCGAACAGATCCTGGTGGACGAGACCGCCGTGAGACGGCGTCTCGTCGTAGGCAAGGATGGGACGATCCAGCGGCAGGCCGTGCGTTCGCGGACCCGCGAGGCGATCCGCGCGGAGATCCAGAAGGATGCGGGGGCCCTCCTCGCGCTCACGGCGATCCGCCCGGCGCTGGCGGAGCGCAAAGTGGATCAGGCGCGGCTCACCCAGCTCCGCGATGATGCCCAGGCCCTCTCGGGGCAGCTCGCGGAGAAGGTGGTCCGCAAGGCCGATGGTGTTGGGGCGACCCGGTCGACGCGTGGGGCCGCGGCGGCGCAGCGGCGCGTCTGGGTGTCGACCTTCGGCATCCTCGCCCTCGCCGCCGAAGAGGACGTCCGCATCCGCGAGCTCCTCGCCGACACCACCCGCCGGCGCTGAGCCAGCCCAACGCCTTCCCCCTGTCGTGGGGCGCTCTACCAAGTTACATGAAACGGCATGAGCGCCCGCCATTCTCATCATCCCCGACCTGCCCATCGGGCCCCGCAAGATCCGCTGCGGCGCTGGCAGATCGCCCTCCTGGGTGTTCTGGCCGGGGGCGCATGTTGCCTGGCCCTATGGGGCTATGACGTGAACGGTCCGACCCGGATCGAGCACGGCACCGTCGTCGGCATCGAGGAGTCGGTGCAGGTGCAGGTGCGCCGCAACGGCGAGACCGCGCGATCCACCACGCCGCTCTATGTGGTCGAGACCGACGAGGGGAAGCGCGACACGGTGGCCGGCGCGTTCAGCTACGTCGAGGGCATTCAACGGGGCGATCAGGTGTTCGTCCTGGTATCGCACGGTCGTCTGAGCCGCCAGCTCATCATCCGGAAGATCCTGCGCCGCGACTGGCCCGCAACCCCGGGCGCGGCAGCCCCAGTCGCGACTGGCCAAAGGCCGCGGCTTCCTTGACCATTCGCCGGGGCCCGCGCTAGACTGCGCCGCCTGGAGGCAGGAGTGACCGTCGGAGAGGAAGGCAAGAGCCTATACGCACTACGGTTCATCTCTGGCAAATACCAGGGAGGCGAATATCCGCTGCGGATGAACCGCGAGATCGTCATTGGGCGGGCCAGTGACCTCGACATGGTGCTGGTCGAGGACATGGTCTCGCGCAAGCACGCCGCCATCATCACCGCCAACGGGCAGGTGGAACTCCAGGACCTCGGCTCCACCAACGGCACCTTCGTCAACGGCGAGAAGATCAAGCGGGTGCGGCTCAAAGAGGGCGATCGCATCCTCATCGGCACCTCGATCATCAAGGTCGTGACCGTGCCCGCCAACGCCGCCGACCTCTCCGACAGCGACGTCAAGATGCGCCTCGAGCAGGTGGCCAGCCGCCGCCGCACCACCGGCATCGGCCGGCCCATGTCCGGCTCCATCGAAGAGATCCCCCTGCCCGACCTCCTCCAGCTCCTCTCGACCAGCCGCAAATCCGGCGTCCTCTCCATCCACCGCGGCAACGCCTTTGGCCGCATCTACCTGCGCAAGGGCCAGATCTACTTCGCCACCCTCGACGACGCCTTCGACGTCCCGCCCCGCAAGTCGCTGTTCCGCATCCTCACCTGGACCGGCGGCACCTTCGAGCTCGATCCCCCGGACGACAAGGCCGTGCTCGAAGAGCTCAAGGAATCGACCGAGGCGCTCCTCATGGAAGGCATGCGCCAGCTCGACGAGACGCGGCGCCTCGAGCAGGAGCTGCCGCCGTTCGACACCTACGTCAGCCTGGCCATGCCCCTGCAATCGCCGCTGCGCGCCCTCGGCGAGGTCGAACTCGACGTGCTCCAGCAGGTGCTCAACCACCCCGGCAAGGTCCAGACCATCCTCGACCGCAGCCCCCACACCGACCTCGACACCCTGCACGCCCTCCACACCCTGCTCGAGCGCGACTACGTCGCCCTCCAGGCCGGCGCCGCAGCCTCGCACTGACCCCACCCATCCCCCTGGTCTTGGAGCCCAGACGGAGCAAGCAACCTGTTCCGTCGGCCAAGCGTCTCCTTGATTTACGACAGGGCGTTCCCTATCATCCGCGCGCCCTGGCCCGGGCTATACGAGCCGTGGATTCGCAGAGAGGCCCCCGAATGCGCCGATTGCTCCCCCTCATCCCTGTCATCCTCCTCGCGACATCGCTCTCGGTGCGCGACGCGCAGGCGCAGTTCGGCCCGCCGGGCGGCGGTGGCGGCGGGCTCGGACCCGGGGGGCCCCCCTCTTCCGGCCAACCCCAGCAGGAGCAGGGCCCCGCAGAAGCCGCCCCCGAGCGGACCGGCCAGGAGCCGGCCCTCACCCCGCTCCCCGCCTGGCCCGGCATGCGCGACAAGGCGCTCCAGTTCTTCCAGCTCAACGGCTACATCCGCGCCCGCACCTACCTCTTCTATAACGGCAACCTCGGCATCCCCCTGCGCAGCAGCGGACCGAGCTCCCCGTTCTACACCCCCTACTCCGAGAACGACGCCACCGGCCAGGCCTCCCTCCCCGGCAACGCCGCCTCCTGCGCCGACCGGCGCAACCGCAACTGCCGCACCCGCACCTTCACCTCCACCGACATGCGCCTGCGCCTCGAACCCACCATCAACGTGAGCGAGCAGGTCCGGGTCAAGGCGCAGTTCGACGTGTTCGACAACTACGTCTTCGGCTCCACCCCCGAGGGCTACTACCTCAATGGCCAGGCCTCCACGCCCGACCTCCTGTCCCGCTTCTTCGCCCGCGCCAACCAGGTCGCCCCCGAGGCCGGACGCAACTCCTTCGAGAACGCCATCCGCGTCAAGCGCGCCTGGGCCGAGGTCCGCCTGCCCATCGGCGAGCTCCGCTTCGGCCGCATGCCGTCCCACTGGGGCCTCGGCCTCCAGGTCAACAATGGCGACTGCCTCGACTGCGACTACGGCGTGAACGTCGACCGCGTCATGTTCGTGACCCGCGAGCCGTGGGCCAAGCACTTCTTCGCCTTCCTGTGGGACTGGGCCGCGACCGGCCCCACCACGCGCCTCTACACGCCGAACCAGTCGAACGGCCCGGTCTACAACGCCGACCGGCTCGACGACGTCATGCAGTGGGGCCTGGCCGTCGGCAAGCAGGACAAACCCGAGGACATCAAAGAGAAGCTCGAGAAGGGCGAGCTCGTCATCAATTACGGCGGCTACTTCACCGTGCGCTACCAGAGCTGGGACCTCGTCCGTAACCCCGGCCAGGTGGTCGGTACCGGCCAGACCGGCGGCGTCCTCAACCAGACCACCACCCCAGGCACCCTCTCCGATCTCCTCACCCCGCGCAACGCCTGGGCCTTCGTCCCCGATCTCTGGTTCCGCCTCGACTGGCGGCGCCTCCACCTCGAGGCCGAGTGGGTGATCGTCGGCGGCCGCGTCAACAACGTGAGCGACATCACCCAGAACGTGGTCGGCCGCGCCAACGGCTACACCATCCTGCAGTACGGCGGCGTCGTGCGCACCATGGTGCGCGCGCTCCGCGGCAAGCAGCTCTTCTTCGGCCTCGAGCTCGGCTACGCCTCGGGCGACGGCTACGAGGATCCCGAGGCCCGCGTCAACTTCCGCCAGGCGCGGATCATCCCGCCGAGCGGCGCGACGCTCTCCAACTTCCGCTTCGACCCCGACTACCACGTCGACCTCCTGCTCTATCGCCGCATCCTCGGGACCGTATCGAACGCCACCTACTTCAAGGGCTCGTTCGGCTACGACATCACCGACAGCTTCACCGCCCGGGCCGACGTCATCTATTCACTCGCCAACCGCCCGGTCGCCTACCCCGGCAACTCCGCCAACCTGGGCGTCGAGCTCGACGCCCAGCTGATGTACCACAACGAGAAAGAGGGCTTTTACTTCGGCCTCGCCTACGGCGTGCTCTTCCCCTTCCGCGCGCTGTCGATCCCGGCCGAGATCTTCGGCTCCACCTACGCGCAAAATCCCTCCACCGCCCAGACGGTCCAGGCCCGCGTGGTCGTGAAGTTTTAGCCCGGGCTAGCTGGCACGCAGCCCCGCCGACCCTCCCCTTCTTCCGAAGAAAAGTAGCCTCCTGGCCCTTCTAGGCCCCGCCAGCGCTCGCTACACTGAGTCCCGCATGGACATCCGGGGCATCTCGGTCACACGAATTCGCCTGCTGGTGGTGCTCGGGGCCCTCGGGGGGGTGGCCGCAGGATGCGCCCCCAAGAACGCGTGGCGGGAGGTCGTCACCCCCCACTTCGTCCTCCACACCGACGTGAGCCGCGCCCAGGCCCGCGCCACGCTCACGCAGCTCGAACGGTCCTTCGACGTCTTCCACCGCCTCGTCTTCGCGTCGCGGCGACCACCGCCCGGGCGCAGCGAGGTGGTGCTCCTGCGCCGCCGCGCCGATTACGCCCAGGTGGCGCCGGGCATCGTCACCGCGCACGCGACCGCCGAGCCGCACGACGTCCTCGGCCGCTCGCTCCTCCTCCTCGCCGAGCGGCTCGATTCCGGGTCCCTCGAGGTCGTCCAGCACGAGCTCGTGCACCGCTTCGTGCGTCACGAGCTGCACGACGTGCCGTACTGGTTCAACGAGGGGCTCGCGAGCTTCCTCTCCACCATGACCTACGACGAGGAGGAGGTCGATCTCGGCACGCCGCCCGTCCCTCCGCCGGGCCTCGAGGCACGCCCGTCGTTGCCGCCCCTCGCCGAGCTCCTCGGCGAGCCCGCCGGCTTCTTCGACCTCAAGAAAGGGCCGGCCTATCACTACGCGGCCTGGAACCTCGTGCACCTCCTCGCCACCGGCACCATCGCGCAGCGACAACGGCTCATCGAGTTCACCAACGCCCTCGGCCGCGGCGCCGACCGCCGGGCCGCCTGGCAGGCCGGCTTCTGGGATCAGCGCGTCGACGAGCTCGAGACCGAGTATCGCCGGCATGCGGAGTCCGCGAGCCCGCGCTTCGTGCGCACGCCCTTTCGCGTCCGTGCCTCGGTTCGCCGCGAGCGCGAGCGGGTGCTGCCCGCCGCCGAGGTTCACCTCCTGTGGGTCCGGCTCCTGCCCTGGGAGAAGGCGAACCGCCCGCGCGTGGAGGCAGAGCTGCGGGCGGCGACCGGCCTCGACGCCGCGGAGCGGCGCTACTGGTGGGGCCGCCTCTACACCGCGCAGGGCCGCCGCGAGGAGGCCGAGCGAGAGCTGCGAGGGGCCCTCGCGCTACGTCCCGGCGAGGAACGATACGCCCTCGCGCTGGCAGAGCTCCTCACCTCGGCCCCCTCGGCCGGCGAGGCGCACCCGCCGTCCGCACCCGCCGCCGAAGACGTCCTGGCCCAGCTCGGCCGCGTCGCCGAGAGCGCCGTGTCGCTGGACTTCCTCGCCCGCCAGAAGCTCGCCCGAGGCGAGACGGAACCGGCCCGGGAGTTGGCGCTTCGCGCCGTGGCGCGCGACGCGGGGTGCTGGCAGTGCGTCGACACGCTCGCCCAGATCGAGTTTGCGCGCGGCGCCGTGCCCGAGGCGGTGGACCTCGCCGAGCGGGCGGTGGGCCTCATCCCGGATGATGTGATGCACCCCGACCTCCTCCAGCGCCTCACCGCGTACCGCCAGGCCGCGGTCAGCCGGGGCACTCCCCCCGCCAAGCCCTGATCGAGGATCCGGGCTACAGCCCGTCGGGCGAGGGCCGCCGCACGAGGAACAGCTGCCCGCAGGCCGGGCAGGTGTGACCCTCCATCCCCACCGCCGCCTGGAAGGTCGTGAGCGTGGCCCCGGAGATGGTGATGGTGGCCTTGCAGTGCGGGCAGACGCGCTCGGAGGCGACCACCTCCCGGCGGGCCTCTTCGAGGTGACGATCTTCGGTGCGGGTCAGCAACCCCATACCCCCAATCTACACTCCCCCGTGGCGCCGCCCAGCCCAGAAAGTAGAAAGCCCCAGAAAGGAGAAAGCATGAAGGCCTCCGCGCGTGCCAGCCTGGTGCGGACCGCGCGATTTGCGGCAAGATGAGCGGAGATGCAAGAAGGCCCTCCCCCCTATCACTGGTTGCTCCCGGGCGTGCTCGCCGGCGGCCCCCACCCTGAACGGCAAGGTCGCCTCGGCCAGGCCGCGCTGCACAGCGCCTTCGACGCGGTCCTGTCCGTGTTCGAAGAACCCCTCGGCCGCGCCACGCTCGACCCGTGGCGTCCGCGCTACCTCTGGCTCAAGACGCTCGATGGCGAGGTCCCGCAGCTCGCCGCCGCGTGCGCGTTCATCGCCGAGGCGCAGGCGCACGGCGTGGCTACGCTCGTGCACTGCTGGGCAGGCATCGGCCGCACCGGCACGGTGCTGGCGGCCTATCTCCTTCATAGCGGCGTCTGCGACGACCCCATGGCCGCGCGCGACCGCGTGCGGGAGACGTATCACCCCCAGGCCGTGGAGTCGCGCGCGCAACTCGAGGGCCTCCTCGCCTTCGCCCGCCGCCACTGAAGCGGCGGCGCTGGGTCGAAACGGGGAGCCGGATTTCGATGGGATGCTGCGGGGGAGGTGGAGGGGCGACACCGAGCGTCAGCCCCTCGGGTTTGATTGGGGGCGCCTCGTCGGCGGGGGAGGTCAGAACCGGATGGCGCGGTAGTCGGTCGTGTCCCGCGATTCTTCGTCGTTGCGATAGACCTTGAGGTCCTGCGCCGCCGGGGTGGGCGCCGGCCGACCGACCGAGCTCCCCATCGTCGTCGGCGGCTGCGCGACGCGGATGGGCCGCGCGGCCTCTACGGTCCGCGAGGTCGGGGCCGGGCGCAGCGTCTCGATCGGGCGCGGCGCCTCCACCGGGCGCGCCGTGGCCGCCGGGCGGAGCGTTTCCACCGGCCGCGGGACCTCGACAACGCGCGGCGGGGCCTCGACGACGCGTGGCGGGGCGGCCGGACGGATCGGTTCGGCCGGGAGCACCGCGGCCGGCGCTTCGGCCTCACGCACCGGGCGCTGCGGCAGACGGGGCTCGGAGGCGCGCTGCGTGCCGGCCAGGCGCGGCTGCGTCGCGGGCTCGGGAGCACGCTGGGGCGGCGTCGGCAAACGCGGCGCCACCGCCTGGCGAGGGCTGTTGGCGCGCGCGATCTGGCTCACCGCAGGAAGTGGACGATACGCCTTGCCCTGCAGGTCGGGGCCGATGTGTTCGGCAATCCGCGTCTCGATGAATTCGCTCATGGAAGTGCCATGGCTCTCGCACCAAATGCGCAGACGATCATAGGTCGAACCCCGTATGGAGATCGAACGACGGCTTTGCGTCTTACCCATCGAGCGGTGTCCTCCGGTAGCGTTTTTTGTACACTGATCTCGTCGAGATCTCCCGTCAAGCGAGAAAAAGCGAGGCGGGCGAAATGTACAGGAGTTTGGATCGGATAAAGAATCTGTCTGACACGGGGGCAAAGAACGACCGCCCCTCCATCCCGCCCCTGTCTCAAATAGTTCAATGAAATCGATCCACTAGACTCGCCGAGGCGGAACGCGAAGAGGCCGCGGCGCCCCGGTCTCCGACGGGACATCGATGGGCGCGCACCGGGGGCGCGGCGCGGCCCCTCACCCGGCGCCGAGACCGGCGAAGAAGAACTCGTTCAGGGCGCGGCCGAAGAAGAGATAGGCGAGCGCGGCCGTGGCCAGGGCGGGGCCGAAGGGGACGGGGATCTGGGTCAACGCCTGGCCCTCGTGCTGCTCGCCCCGCCAGCGCTGCCAGGCGAGGAGCGGGAGGGCGATCACGAGCCCCAGGATGGCGCCGCCGAGCAGCGTCCACGGCAGCGCGCGCCACCCGAGGAGGCCGCCGACCAGGGCTAGCAGCTTGGCATCGCCACCCCCGAGCGCATCGCGCCCCGTGGCGAGGCGCCAGCCGAGGGCCAGCCCCTGCAGGCCGGCGTAGCCGAGGCCGAGGCCGAGCGCCGCGTCGCCCGTGGAGACGTCCGGCAGGCAGCGTCCGGCGAGGAAGAAGGCGGGGATGGCCGGGTAGGTGATGGCGTCGGGGAGGAGCAGGGTCTCGAGATCGATGGCCGTGAGCACGAGGAGCACGGCCGCGAAGCCGAAGTAGACGAAGAAGCGGCTCACCTGGATGATCGGCTCCGCCGGCGCCAGCGCGACGAAGCGCAGATAGACGGCGGCGGCCAGGGCGGCGGCCCCGGCTTCGATGAGGGGGTACCGCGGGGAGATGGGCGCGTGGCAGTCGCGGCAGCGCCCGCGGAGGAGCAGCCAGCCGGCGAGCGGGAGGTTGTCGCGCGCGCGGATGAGCGCCCCGCAGCGCGGGCAATGGGACCGCGCCGGATCCACGAGGCTCCGCAGGGCCCGCCAGACCCAGCCGAGGTGCGCCCGCTCGAGCGTCAGGAAGGAGCCTGGCGCGTCCTCGGGCTGGGCCTCCCACCAGGCGTCCTCCTCCTGGGCGATCCGGCCGATGCGGTAGATGGCGACGTTACAGAAGCTGCCCCACAGCGCGCCCCAGACGAGCGCCAGGATCCATCCGATCGGGGGACGGACCAGCACCGCGAGCGGGGAATCGGCCATGTCGGCGGCGGGCAGCATCTCCGCCTCAGGGCATCGCTGCCAGGAGCCGTTCCCACAGCTCGGCGGCGCCCTCGCCAGTCACGGCGCTGAAGAGCACGACCTTCTGGCCCAGGGCCTGGGCGACCTGGGTGGCCGTGAGGCGGCGCTCGTGCTTGGGCACCTTGTCGATCTTGGTCAGCACGGGCACGACCGTCACCCCACGGCCGGCGATCCACGGGGCCAGCTCGCGCTCCTCGATCTCGGGCCCGCGCCGCGCATCGATGAGGAACGCCACCGCGCGGAGCGATGCACGCTTGCCGAGATACCGTTCGAGCGCGGGCCGCCAGGTGGCGCGCTCCTCCTTGGAGACCTGGGCGTAGCCAAAGCCCGGCAGGTCGACCAGGCTGAGAACGAGCCGTTCGCCCCCGGCCCGGAGGAGCTCGACGTGGAGGAAGTTGAGGAGGCGCGTACGCCCGGGCGTGGCGCTCGTGCGCACGAGGTTCTTGCGCTGCACGAGCGTGTTGATGAGCGAGGACTTGCCCACGTTCGAGCGGCCGACGAAGGCGAGCTCGGGTGGGCCATCGGGCGGCCAGTCGGCGGGCTCACGCGCGCTCTTGACGAACTCGGCCACGGGGATGCGGGGGGCGCCGGCAGAAGTGTCTTTGGTCATCTCTCGTACTCTGGCGACTCCCCGACCCCTCACCAAGCCCTGGTCCACGCCGCGCCCTCGGCTCTTCACACGAAGCCGGGCCGCATGCAACATGGAAACATGCATACGACCCGCCTCTTTCGTGCTCCCCGCATCCATCTTGCCCTGGTCCTCGGGGGCCTGGGCCTCCTCGGGCTCGCCGGGCCGGCCTCGGCCAAGCCGGCGCTCCTCGCCCCGCAGGTGCCGATCGAGCCCCTGCGCCAGAAGCTGAAAGACAGCGGGGGCGATCCCACCCAGATCCTGCGTCCCAAGAAGCTCGCGGATCTCGGCCGGTTCGAGAACGGCAAGCGCTACAAGTTCGTCGTGCTCGCGAGCGGCCAGCTGGCCGTGGCCCCCCTGCCGGCCGACGCCCAGCACAACGAGTACGTGCACCCCATCCTGGCCGATGGCGCGGCCGTCCAGACCGCGGGCGGCCTGCGGATCGAACGGGATGGCGACAAACTCAAGGCCGTGGTCGTGGACCAGGACAGCAAGGCCTATTGCCCCACGCTCGAGAGCCTCGGCGCCGCCCGCGCGGCCCTGGTGGCGGTCGGCGTCCCGGCCGCGCTCATCCGCCTCGACGATCATCCCCCCGGCTGCGCGGCCAAGACCGAGTAACCCCGGCCGCCCCGCCGCTCCGCTCCCACGCCTCTCTCGTCCACGTCCCACCCCCTCATTCAACGGCATGGATCGCGCTACAATCGTCATCAAATGCTGCAATTGCTCATCTTCCTCGCCGTCTTTGGCGCCGTCTTCCTGTTCACCAGCGTGCGCATCCTCCGCGAGTACGAGCGGGCCATCGTGTTCCGCCTCGGCCGCTCGCGCGCCAAACCGCTCGGGCCCGGGCCCGTGCTCATGCTGCCCTTCGGCATCGATCGCGCCATCGTGGTCGACACCCGCACCCGGGTCATCCAGATCCCGACCCAGGACGTGATCACGCGCGACAACATCTCCATCGGCGTCGACGCCGTGGTCTACGCCGACGTGGCCTCGCCGGCCGACGCGGTGCTGCGGGTGGAGAACTACCTCCCCGCCACCCTGCAACTCGCCGCCACCACCCTGCGGTCCATCCTCGGCCAGATGGACCTCGACGACATCCTCGCCAAGCGCGCCGACATCAACGACGAGGTGCGCCAGATCCTCGATTCGCGCACCGAGCAATGGGGCGTCGAGATCACGGCGGTCGAGATCAAGGACATCTCCCTGCCCCAGGAGATGAAGCGCGCCATGGCGCGGCAGGCCGAGGCCGAGCGCGAGCGCCGCGCCAAGGTCATCGCCGCCGACGGCGAGCTGCAATCGGCCGAGAAGCTGCGCCAGGCCGCGGCCCTCATCGCCAGCGAGCCCGCGGCCCTGCACCTGCGCACGCTCCAGACCCTGGTCGAGATCTCGGCCGAGCGCAACAACACCATCGTCTTCCCCATCCCCGTGGAGCTCATGCCGACCCACAACAACGGCGGCGGTGGGGGCGGCGGCGCCGCGGGCGGCGGGCAGATCTTGCCCCAGATGCTCGGCACCGCGGCGGCCCTGGCGGCCAACAAGAGCCAGGCCGGCCAGCTCCCGGCCGCCGACACCACCTCCGAGGACCTGCGCCGCGCCGTGGAGGTCCTGCAGACCCAGGTGGATGAGCTGCGCCGCGGGCAGTGAGCCCCGCATCACCGGAGGTCCATCGGCGGCCCCCTTCCCGAGCCCCCGGCACCCCGCGGCCGTACCGGTCCGCAGCCGTGACCCTCGATGACGCCGTTCGCCGCCGCCCTCCACCGTTCGGTGGGGAGCGCGACCTTTATGCTATAGGAGCGCATCATGATCACTGAATCGGCCGCCGCCCTTCTTGTTTGAGACCGCTTTCGGGTAGAGAGGACCGACATGCGGTGGGAGATCCTGCGCGATGGTGACGCGCTGGCGGCGTGCTACGGCGAGTGGCACGCGCTCTGGCAGACCAGCCCCTCACGTCCGCTCACGCTCCATCCGGCCTGGGTAGAGGCCTGGTGGCGCAGCCTGGGCGGCGATGGGGAACTCCTCGTGGTGCTGTGCCGCGAGGGCGAGCTCCGTGGGGTCGCCCCCTTTTACGTGCGACCGCCGCGCGGCGGGGCGTTGCGGGTGCGCGAGCTCGGGCTCCTCGGGGATGGCGTGGTGGGGGCGAGCGCCGCCCTGCTCGCCCGCCCGGAGGACGAGCCCGCGGTGGCCGCGGCCGTGGCCGGGGCGCTCGAGGCCGAGCGGGGCTGGGATCTCCTCGAGATGACGCTCCTCGAACAAAGTGGCGAGGGCGGGGCCGACCTCTTGGCTGAGCTGCTAGCCGAGCGCGGGTGGACGGCCGAGCGCGCCACGGTGCAGGGACATAGCGAGGTGATCCTGCCCGTGGCCCTGCCGCCGCGGACCACCGGGCATCAGCCGGTGATGTGCGACCCGGCCCGGCAACCCACCACCGTGCGGCTCGTGGCCGAGCTGGCGAGCCGCGGCGAGGTGCGGCAGAGCGGTGAGCCGGCCTTCGTCGACTTCCTCGAACGCGTGGTGCCGTCGCTCGTGGCCGAAAACCTCGCCGAGCTGTGGCTGGTGGAGGCCGAAGGACGACCGGCCGCAGGCCAGCTCATCCTCATCGATGGCGAGCGGCGCGTCGAGCTCCTGCGCGGCGTGGCCTCGGGCTGGGTGCGCGCGGGCGAGACGCTCATGCGCTGGGCGCTCAACCGGGCCATGGACCGCGGCGCGCGGCGCTTCGAGATCAGCACCGAACCCCCGCCCGGCCAACCCATGCCCACGCGGCGGGTCCGCGGCCTCCGGCTGCGCATCTTCGCCACCACGGCCACCGGCCGGCTGCACGCGCGCTACGCCTCGATCGAGCGGCGCGCGGGCGTGGTCGCCGACGCGGCGCGCGACGAGATCGACCGCCTGCGCGGCGCCACCCAGGACGTGGTCGAGCGCGTGGTCGCCCGCGTAGCGACCTTCGCGCGGCTGCACCTCTATCGCGGCGAGCTGTTCATCAGCGGCGCCCCGCCCCCGCCCGGACTCGAGCTGCGGCTCTTCACGCTCGAGGACTACAAGGCCCTCGCCGATCCTGGCGCCTTCCTGCGCCGGCTCGACCTGGAGGAGCACTACTGCCTGCAGAAGTGGGAGCGGGGCGACGTCGTGGTGGTCGCGGAGCTCGAAGATCAGCCCGTCGGCATCGTCTGGTGCGCGCGTCAGCCCGTATTCGTGCCCGAGATCGGCCGCGAGGTCCGTCCGCTCGGCAGCGAGTGCTACATCCACGACGTCTTCGTGACGCCGTCGGCGCGCGGCCGGGCCGTGGCACCGGCCATGCTGGAGTACCTCGCGCGCGAGCTGCGGAGCCGTGACATCTACCGCGCCTGGGCGCTCATCGAGCGGTCCAACACCTCCTCGACGCGCGCCTTCGAGAAGGCCTCCTACGCCTCCATCGCCGACGTCATCTACGCTCGTATGGGACTGGCCTCGAAGCTGCTCGTGCGTCCCCCGGATCCGGAGGCCCGCGCGTTCCTCGGGCTACACTGATCCCGAGCCGGCGACGCACCCGTCTCCGGCTCGGAGGCGCCGAGCTCAGGCGCTCGGGATGGGCCGGGTGGCGCCGGGAAGAGAACCCTGGGTTTCCAGCACGAAGGGAGCAAAACCGAGGAGCTGGCAGCGGACACAGGCCCAGCGAGCCTGATGCCGCAGCGTGTCCACCACCACGTCCACCGGCCCGTCGCAGGCAGGGCAGGGCAGGGCGAGATGAACCATGGGATCGTCAGTCGCGAACTCGGTGGCCGTCATCGTGGTGTCCTCTGTGAGGGATGTTTGTGTCTCTTCCGTAATCACCCTCAGCGCTCTTCGCAATCCAGGTCCCTCCGCTGCCAAGCCCGGCCCCGGCCGTTCGCAGCCACCCGTTCAGCGTTCCCGCTAGGTATCGGTCCACTTCGGATCACGCTTCTCGAGGAACGCGAGCAGCCCCTCGCGCGCGTCGTTGGTGCCGAGGACGGCCACGAGCTGCGACTCGAGATAGCGCAGCGCGGGTTCGAACTCCATGTCCTCGGTCGCGTGGAACGCGTGCAGGCCGAGCCCCATCACCTTGAGGCTCTTGCCGGCGAGCTTCTTACACAGCGCATCGACCTCCGCCTGGAGCTGCTCGGGCGGCACGGCGCGGGTGATGAGCCCCATC
>DATAGU010000180.1:0-8754 GCA_036263495.1 Polyangia bacterium
AAAAGGAGCCGCAGCACCGCTACCCGAGCATGCTCGAGCTCGCCCGCGACCTCGCTCGCTACCTCGCCGGGGAGCCCCTCATCACCCGTCGGTCCGGCTGGGCGCAGCGCCTCGTGCGCCGCGCCCGCCGGCACAAGGCCCTCACCCTCATGGCCGCGGCCACCGTGCTCAGCCTCGCCCTCGCCCTCGGCCAGACCCTCCTCCACCGCCATCGCGCCGCGCGCCGGACCGAGCTCGCCGCCGAGCTCGGCCAGGAGATCCAGCGCATCGACACCTTCGTCCACGTCGCCCACGCCCTGCCCCTCCACGACGTGCGCCGCGAACACCGCGTGATCGGCGGGCGCATCACCGACCTGGCGATGCGCCTCTACACCCTCGACCCACAGCTCCAGGGCCCCGTGCTCTACGCCCTCGGCCGCGGCCACCTCGCCCTCCAGGCCCCCGAGCGCGCCGCCGCCTATCTGGAAGAGGCCCTCGCCTACGGCTACGACACCCCCGAAGTCCACTACAGCCTGGGCCGGGCACTCGGCCAGCGCTACATGCTCGAAGCCGCCCAGGCCCGCCGCCACCCCGATCCGGCCGAGGTCGATCGCCGCCTCCGCCGCCTCGAGGCGCAGTACCTCGCCGGCGCCCGCGCCCACCTCGAACGCGCGCAGCCCCAGGCGCTCACCGTCGACTCTCGCGCCTACGTCGAGGCCCTCGCGCACTACCTCGGCCGCGACTTCGCCACCGCCCGCGAGCGCGCCGCCCGCGCCCAGCGCGAGGCGCCCTGGCGCTACGAGGCCTTCGCCCTCGAGGGCGACATCTACAGCGCCGAGGCCGAACAAGCCTTCGGCGCCGGCCACTACGACCGCGCCGCCGACCGCGCCGAGCGCGCCATCGCCCCCTACCAGCGAGCGCTCGACATGGCGCGCAGCGACCCCGATCTCCGTCTCAGCCGGGCCCGCGCCTGGCACCTCATCACCCTCACCCAACGCCTGCGGGGCGCCGATCTCGCCGCGCCCGCCGAGCACCTGCGCCAGGAGGCCGAAGGCGCCCTCGCCGCCAACCCCGACGCCGTGGCCGGATACCAGTACCTGGCCGCCGCCCACCTCTCCCGCGCCCGTCACCTGACGCTGCGCGACGTCGATCCGCGCCCCGTCATCCAGCTCGGCCTCGCCGCCCTCGGCCAGGCCTTCGAGCGCCGCGCCGACGACTCCACCAGCCTCTCGCTCGCCGCCGAGCTGTCCGTCCTGCAGGGCCAGTACCTCATGAACTTCGGCGACGATCCACGGCCCACCTATGCCCGCGCCCTCGACTACATCCGCCGCGGCCTGGCCCTCGATCCGCACGACGCCTTCCTCTGGCGCACCTGCGTCAACTCCCAGGT
Source organism: Polyangia bacterium (assembly GCA_036263495.1). Taxonomy (GTDB): domain Bacteria; phylum Myxococcota_A; class Polyangia; order Palsa-1104; family SHYY01; genus DATAGU01. The sequence continues at coordinate 1,370 of DATAGU010000180.1, forward strand.
CGCCCAGATGCAGTACGAGACCCGCCACGGCATCGACCCTCGCCCGCGCCTGACCGAAGTCCGCCGCTGCAGCCGCGAGGGCCTGGCGCAGACGAGCCTCGCGCCCACGCTCTGGCTCGGCCTGTCCCAGGCCCACTTCACCGCCGCGCAGTACGTCGCCGGCCTCGGCCAGGATCCACGGCCCCTCTTGGCCGAGGCCCACGAGGCCATCGCCAGGGCCACCGCGCTCGATCCCCACCCCGCCGCCGAGCTCGGCTTCCCCGCCCACTTCTACTCCCTCGAAGCCCGCTACCTCCTCGGCGAAGGCCAGGACGCGGGGCCCACGCTCGCCGCCGGCCTCGCCGCCGCCGAGCGGAGCCTGGCCCTCCTGCCCCGCTCCGCCAACGCGCTCATGGCCCTCACCCGGCTCGCGGGACTCCGCGCGCAGTCCCTGGTCGAGCAGGACGGCTCGTCGGGCCGCGACTTCGGCGCCGCCATCGCCGCCGGCCAGGTCGCGGCCGAGCGCTGGCAGATGCTCCAGCCGCGCCTCCCCGAGCGGTTCGCGTTCGAGGCCTATCTCGACATGGCCCAGGCCCGCTGGCACCTGCACCGGCGACGCAGAGCCGAGGCGCGACCGCACCTCCTGCGGGCCATCGCCCTCCTCCAGCAAGGGCTCGCGTTGCAGGGCCGTAATGCCTTCTTCCATTCCCAGCTGGCCGAGGCCTACCTCCTCTGCGCCACCGACATGGCGACCACGCCCGCGCTCGCCCGCGAGCACCTCGACCGTGGCCTCGCCATCATCGCCCAGGGCCTCGGCGTCAACCCCCACCAGCCGAACGCCCTCGCCCTCCAGGGGGCGCTCCTCTGGGCGCGGGCACGGCTCAGCCGCACGCCGGCCGAGGAGACTCGCCTGGCCGAGCGGGCCCGCCTCTCCTTCGAGGCCGCCCTCGCCCGCAACCCCGGCCTGGCGCGCCAGTATCGCCCCTCCCTCGACGACATTCGTGCCTTCCTGGGGCGCCGTCCCACGCCACTCCCTTGAACCCGAAACACCACCGTTCTCCGCCTCCTGCGGCGCCGCCAGCGACGGCACCCAACGGTGGTGTTCCGGCGGAGCGACCTGATCCGAGCCCAAGCGACGCCTCCACTCCCCCGACGTCTGCCCGGCGCCCGGCGCGCTACGACTCGCGGCGCTTCAGGATCTCCGCCACCGTGCGCCGCAGCCAGACATGCCCCGCGTCGTTCTGGACGCGCTCGTGCCATAGCTGGTGCAGCGTGAACCCCGTGAGCTCGATCGGCGGCTTGATGAGCTCGATCGGCAGCATCTCGGCATAGCGCCGCGCGAGATGCTCCGGCAGGATGAGCACCAGATCCGTCTCCGCCACCACGAGCGGCGCCACGAGGAAGTGCGGCACCCGCAGCGCCACCCGCCGGCTGCGGCCCATCCGCGCCAACGCGTCGTCCACCAGGTTCCCCGCCGTGCCGCGCGGCGCGATGCTGATGTGCGACAGTTCGAGGTACGCATCGAGCGACAGCGCGCGCCGCACCCGCGGGTGTCCGCGGCGCACCATGCACACGAAGCGCTCATGGATCACCGGCTGCCGGCGCAGCCCGCCCGGCACCTCGGCGAAGACGCCGAGCGCCAGATCGAGCGCGCCTGATTCGAGATCCGGGACCACCTCCGGCAGCGGTGGCCGCACCAGGATGTCCACCCCCGGCGCCTCCTCCGCCAGGCGCCGCATGAGCTGCGGCAACAGCAAGAACTCAGTGGCGTCCGCCGCCGACAGCGTGAAGGCCCGCTGCGCCGTCGCCGGATCAAAGGGCGCCTCGCTGTGCATGGCCCCCTCGAGCTCCGCCAGACAGTGCCGCAGCGTCCCCCCGAGCCGCATCGCCCGCGCCGTCGGCACCATGCCGCGCGGCGTGCGCACCACCAGGGGATCGCCGAGCGCCTCGCGCAGCCGGGCGAGCGCGTGACTCACCGCCGACTGCGTCACCCCGAGGCGCGCCGACGCCCGCTGCACGCTGCCTTCGGTCAGCACCGCATCGAGCGTCACCAGCAAGTTGAGATCGAGACTCGGGAGGTGCACCGGCTTCATCGGTCGAGCATGGCACCACGCACGGGGTGAGGAAAAGCCGCCCCGCGGGTCGTTCTAAGGCTGGAGCGTGATCTGCTCCGGCGCCGCATCGAGCCGCCGGGCGAGCTCGTGGCGCACGTCGAGGAGGCGGCGGGGGTCGCGCCGGAAGCGATAGGTCCGCTCGGCCACGCGGCGGGCCAGGGCATCGGCCGCGGCGAAGCCGGCCCGCGCCTCGTAGAGGTGCAGGTACTCGTAGTCCTCGAGCCCGTCGCGGATGCGCTTGAGGCGGATGCTCTCGATCGGGATGTGGCTCTGGCCGCCGATCACCTCGGGGCGCCCGGGGTAGAAGAGCGTGCCATCGCCGTTGCCGCCGTGGCGATAGCTCGTCCGCCAGGGATCGCCGTCGTAGGCCTCGATGGTGTTGTAGTAGAGTTCGCCGCCCATGCGGTAACGGAAGCTCAGCCACTCGAGGATGCGCTGCTGGACCGGGCTGCTGTCGATGACCAGGCTCGGCCACCCCGTGAAGTACGAGCCGCCGACGATGTCGCAGCCGTGCGACATACAGGACTGGTACCACCAGAGCCGCTCCCCCTGGCCGAGGCGCTCCTCGTAGGCGGCCCGGCCCGGCGCCCCGTCGCCGTCCGGCTTGTCGTCGACCCTGTTGACGACCGGACACCAGATGTCGACCGCGCCGAGGAGATCGGGGTGGAGCGGGTGGGTCACCAGGCGGGGCACCGCAAGCGTGGCCTCGCGCAACACCGCCGCGCGCCGCCGCGTCTCTCCCAGCTGCGCATCGGACGGCTCGTCGATCGTGTAGTCGAAGACCCGATCCAGCCACCTCCGCTCGCCGAGGTGCCGCACCATGGCGCGGACATAGGCCGTCCGCGCCTCGCCCTGGAGCCGCGCCGGGACGCGCAGATCCAGCGTGCTCCAGCGCGCCCCCGCCGCCGGTCCGTCGCGGTCCGCCGTGCCGTCGAGGAAGGGCCCGACCTCGCGGTCATAGGGGCCGAAGTCGAGGTGCATCTCGCCGGCCGAGTCGACGACGAAGTCCGGCGGCGAGCAGCTCCCGCCATGCAGGCTGATCCGATGGCGCAGCGCCGCGAGCGCATAACGCGGCCACAGCTCGTCCGCCGCCTGGGCCGGGTGGTCGGTCGCGATCTTCCTCGGCTCCGGCGCCGGGAAGTGCCCGCGCAGCGCGAGATCCAGGGCGAAGCCGAAGGTGACCGGCAGCGACGAGGTGGCCGGCAAGGTGAAGCGGTGGACCTCGAGCGTCACCGGGACCCGCCCGAGGAGCCGGTCCCCGTCCTGTACGCGCACCTCCCCGCGATACCGCCCGGGCCTCGCCGTCGGGGGCACGAACACGTCGATCCAGGCCGCCGCGTCATGCCGCGCCGGCACGGCCACGGGAAAGGCGCGCCGCTCCTCGCCCGCGTAGGCATCGCGCGCCGGGATCAAAGGATCGGGCCAGGGCCCGGTCGCCCCCTCGACGTTCGAGGGCGTGTCGAGGGACACGAAGCCCACCCGGTACACCCGCACCTCCTCGATGCGCGCCTTCCCCGGCCCGACGAGCGGCGTCATGCTCACGGTCACGCCCGGGAGCGCCCGCGGCCCCGCCCGCACCACCACCTGAAACGACTCCCACTCCCCGCGGGCCGCCTCCAGCATGGCCGCTTTACCGCCGCGCGGCGTACCCCAGGGCCGGACCGTGACCAGCGAAGACAGCGCGAACACCTCCGGCCCCGCCGCAGCGCCCGCCGCCCCCTCCGGTGCCACACCGCAGACGACGCCCAGCAGCAGCGCCGTCCGCACCATCCGCTCCCACTGCATGCAGTGAATCTTGGGCCCGCCCGAGCCACGGCAACCTGAGTCCCCCTGCACGATGCCTGAGCTCCCCTACACGAGGCCGCATCACCGTAGCTGCAGATCGAGCCGGGACTCCTCCCCTGCCGCCACGGTGATCGTATCTGCAGTCGCGCCATTCCCCACCACCACACGCAGCGTCCCCGCCACCAGCGGCTCCAGGCGATAACGCCCGGCCCCATCGGTGAAGCTCGACACGCCGCCGCCGCTCACGGTCGTGCCCGCCACCGGCACCCCATACCGGTCGCTCACCACCCCCGTCACCACCGCCCCCCGCACGAGCTCGATGCGCACATCGCTCACCGTGATCGCCCCCGGCCCGGACCCGGCGTTGATGGAGAGCGGCAGCGTCACCGGCAGATACCCCGGGGCGGTCACATGCAGCGTCGCCCGCCCCGCGGCGAGGCCCGGCACCGTGAAGCGACCCCGCCCATCCACCTTGACGCTCCGCCCCTCGCCGCTCGCATCCGCGACCGTCAGCCGGAGGCCCTCGGGCACCTGGCCCCGTCCATCCCGCACCTCCCCGCTGACGCCGCCGCCCGACACGAGCGTGACCTGAACGTCCTCACCCACGGCGATACCCGTGCGCGTGAGCACCGGATGCCCTGGCGCCACCACCCGCAGCGCAAACGGCCCCACGGAGGCCCCCGTAAACGAGAACTCGCCCCGCGCATCACTGATCGCCTCGAGCTGCTCGGCCCCCTGTCCGGTCAACATCACCTGCGCATTGGCCACCGGGAACCCATGCTCGTCGCGCACCACCCCCGTCACCCGGCCGGCCGCGCTCGGCAGACGGATCTCCACCTCCCCGGCGGCCGGATCGATCTTCTGTCGCGCCGTGGTGTGCGCTCGCGCCCGCACCTCCACCTCGACCGGCCCAGGCAGGCTGGCCAGCTCGAACCGTCCATCGGTCCCCGCCACCACCCGCAGCGTCCCCTCCAGCCAGATCTCCGCCCCCGACACCGGCCCGCGTTCGTCCGTGACCCGCCCCCGCGCCGACTGCCCCGCCACCATCGTCAAATGGGCCTCGGCGCGCGACCCCTCGACCAGCACGAGGACCGCCGTGCGCGCATCCGCATAGGCCGGGTGACGCGCCACCACCATCGCGCGCCCCGGCGGCGCGCCCTCGATCACATAGCGTCCCGCCACGTCGCTACGCACCTCGAGCGTCGCGGGAGCGGCCGGGCCACCGGCGCCCGGCGCTATCGGAGGGAACGGGATCCGCCCCGGCAGGACCCCCAGCTCCCCCGCCGGGATGAGCCGATAGGCCGCATCGACGAGCACCGTGCCGGCCGTGCCGATCGGCGCCTCGCCGTCGGCGCCCGCGCTCACCAGCGACAGGCGCACCCCTGCGATCGGTTGCCCGCTGCCATCGCGCACGTCACCCATCACCGTGGCCGCCTTCTGCAGGACCACCGCCGGCGTGGCAGGCACCTGCCAGCGGGCCATGAAGGGGAGATAGCCCTTCGCCTCCACCGTGGCCGCATAGGCCCCGCCCGGCAGCTCGGCGATCTGGAAATCGCCGTGCGCGTCGCTCGTGGCCATGCGGGAGAGCACGCCGCCGTCATGACCGTGGGCCTGCGCGGTCACCACCGTGACGCGCGCGCCCTCGACGCCGAGCCCCTGCGCATCGACGACGCGGCCGCTCACCGCGACCGCGCCGGCGTCTCCAGGAGGAGGCGTACCGCCATCGCTCACCGCCGGGGCGCGGGCCACCACACCCGCGTCCGGGGTGCGAAGAGCCGTCCCCCGGGCCGGCGCAGGGGACGACGCGCGCCGCACCCGCTGGCGCACCCACAGGCCCAGACTCCCCAGGGAGGCCGCCATGAGCACCACGCCCAGCGCGAGGCGCCGCCTGCGGCTCATCGCCTCCGGCCGGGCCCAGCCGAGGAGCGTGCGAAGGAACAGCCGCATGCGCATGGGTTTATGGTTGCAACCGCCCGTCGATCATGGTAGCGGAGTGGCTTCCCTGAGCCCTTGAACGAGACATACGACCATGGCGAATACATGTGACATCTGCAACAAGGGACGGCTCGTCGGCAACCGGGTGAGCCATTCGAACATCAAGACCAAGCGCGTCCAGATGCCCAACCTGCAGCGGGTCCGCGCCCTCATAGACGGCGTGGTAACGCGGCTGCGGGTGTGCACGCGCTGCCTGCGTTCGGGCAAGGTCACCAAGGCCGCCTGAGCCGCTGCCGCCTCCGCCCTCGCCCTTCTTCTATAGTTTCCTCCTGCGAGCACGACGTATCCAGGGGTCACCTCTCTGACGTTCTCTAGAAGAACGCCAGAGAGGGCTCCTTTCATCCCAAGGCCGCGGTCGTGGGCAGCAGCGCCACGGCATCGATCTCCACCAGCGCCCCCTTGGGCAAGCCCGCCACCTGGACCGTGGCCCGTGCCGGCGGCGTGCCGGTGAAGAAGCTGCCATAGACCTCGTTGACCGTGCCGAAGTCCGCCAGGTCCATGAGATAGATGGTGGTCTTCACCACCTGCTCCATCCCCGTACCAGCCGCGCGGAGAATGGCCTGGAGGTTGCGCATCACCCGCTGCGCCTGCGCGCGCACGTCGCTGGCGCCGACCATCTCGCCGCTCTGCGGGTCGAGCGCGATCTGTCCCGAGCAGAAGACCAGGTGACCGGCCACGATCGCCTGCGAATAAGGGCCGATGGCCTTGGGGGCCTCGGCGGTCTCGATGGATTTCCGTGTCATCGTCATGGGCGGGCAGCATACGCCCGGGGAGCGCATGGATCCATCCCCCAGCCGCCAGGACATGGCCCATGAGTTCGCGGACCTGGCCGGTTCAGGTTGACATTCCCGCGCCACCGGACTAAAGACTTCGGCCACGAAGCAAGGGCGATTAACTCAGCGGAAGAGTGCCATCCTCACACGGTGGAAGTCACTGGTTCGAATCCAGTATCGCCCACGAAGAAACTGCAGGAATCACGGCCGGTCAGGGACACCCCCCTGACCGGCCGTTTTCGTTTGGGGCTCATGCACACCACCTTGCACACCACCTGAGATACCGCGGCCCGCGGCCCCTTCCGGGTCCGATACCTCTCCTGCGATGCCGCGCTGGCCATTCCCGGCCCGGCTCATGGCCTCCCGGACACCCGCCAGGGAGATCACTCGTGCCAGACCCTGGCGGATTTCCTCCTGATTGACGGTCGAGTAATGGCGCTGCATCGCCTCGGTCGAATGGCCCGAGACCGCCCGCGTCACCAGGTCCTTCACCTCTGCCGCCCGTGCAAGATCCTGGAACGTGCGACGCATGGCCCGGGGTGTCACCGCTTTCTTCAGACCAAGAACCTTGGCCACTACGCGGAACGGCTTGTCGAGCACTAACAAGAAACTAGGGTCGCGCGTCTGCCGCCTTGCGCCTTTGCTCGTCCCCATCGTCTGCCGCCTTGGACTCCACCTCATCCCCCTTGTGAAGGGCTTTGAGTTCCACCTGATAGCCTAGCTCGGTGAGCTGGCGCAC
>DATAGU010000181.1:0-45852 GCA_036263495.1 Polyangia bacterium
CCTCGCGGTGCTCGAGGAGAAGCTGGCGCGGCTCGTGAACGGGCCGGGCGGGAGCGCGTAGGTCTCTGGGGCGTTCTACCCGGTGATGCGCCGGGCGGGGAGATCGGGGAAGGCGCGCTCGAGCACGGCCGGCAGCTCGCGCGGCGCGTCGATCCGGACGTCGGCCTCGGCCAGCTCCTCGCGCGTGCCAAAGCCGTAGGTGCAGCCCACGGTGCGGAGGCCGTTCGCCCGCCCGGCCTCGATGTCCGCGCGCCGGTCGCCGACCATCACGCCTTCGCGGCAGCCGAGGTCGGCGAGGGCCGCGCGCACGTTCTCGATCTTGGAGGGCAGGTGGTCGAGGCAGTAGGCGACCTCCATCACCTCGCGCAGCCGGAGGTGTTCGAGGTTGGCGTCGAGGTAGTTCTGCCCGCAGTTGGAGACCAGGCCGAGGCGGAAGCCCCGCTCGCGGAGGCGCTGGAGCATCTCCCACACGCCGTCGAAGAGGCGGCCGCGTCCGGCGGCGAGGTGGTCGCGCTCGTGCCGCGACACGCACGACCGGAGGGCCGCCGCGTCGGCCCGGCGCTCGGGCGGCAGGAGCCCGGCGAAGTACTCGAGCGAGGGCAGCCCCAGGAGCGCGGTAAGGTCGGAGCGCGACGGGATCCGCGGCTCGAGCCCGCGCTCCCGGTAGTAGTCGACGAGCCCATCGCGCGCCGCCAGGTAGGCGAGCTCGGTGCTGTCGGCGAGCGTCCCGTCCATGTCGAAGATGGCGCCGCGCGAGGTCATTGCGGGAGGGGCTCCAGGAGGCGCTTCTTGCACTGCTTCTGGTCGCCCTTGTCGAGCAGGGCGTCCACGGCCGCCTCGTCGAGCTGGGCGCCGAGGCGCGCCTCGCGCTCGGCCACGGCCCAGGCGGTCACGGCCACGACCGCGCTCCCGGCCGCGAGGTTCCCGGGCGAGACCTTGTCGAAGGTGTCGCTCCCGAGGTGATGGATCTCGAAGTAGTGCTCGCTGTCGGTCCACAGGGTGAAGGCGGGCACGCCGAGCACGAAGAACGAGGCGTGGTCGGTGTCGCACGTGACGGTCTGTGAGAGGTCGCCGCCGCCGAGGCCCTTGAGCAGGCGCTGGGCGATGGGCTTGAGCGCCGCGGTCACGTCTTCGCGGCCGCCCACCATCCAGCCCTTGGGGGCGCCGGCGCCGAGGTCGGTGTTGAGCACGGCCACGACCTTGTCGAGCTCGCCCCTGTGGGCCTTCACGTAGGAGCGCGAGCCGAGGAGGCCCTGCTCCTCGCCGCCCCAGAGCGCGAAGCGGAGCGAGCGGCGGGGCGCCTTGCCCGACTGGACGATGGCGCGGGCCGCCTCGAGGACCATGGCCGTGCCGGTGCCGTTGTCCTGGGCGCCGGTGGCGAGGTCCCAGGAGTCGAGGTGGGCGCCCACGAGGACCCACTCGTCGGGCTTCTCGCGGCCGCGCAGCTCGGCGATGACGTTGTTCACCATGACCGGCCCGCTCGTGCGGTTGTCGAGACGGAACTCGACGCGGACGGGGGGCTGGGCTGTGGCGGATCCCGGGCCGGCGTCCATGAGGCGCTCGATGAGCTTGAAGTCCTCGAGGCCGATGTCGGCGGCGGGCAGCTGGCCGAGGCGGGCGCCGCTGAACTTGACGCTGCTCGGCTTGTGCACGTTGTTGGGCCGCGAGCCGGCCCAGAGGAGGCCGACCACGCCGGCCTTTTCGAAGAGGGGATAGGCGCCGCGGATCTGATCGAAGACCTTGGAGAGCTTGGCGGGCGAGGAGGACTGGAAGAGGGTGGCGCCGTCGAGGAGGACGATGCGGCCGCGCAGGCGATCGCGCTGGGCCTCGAGCTTGTCGGGGGCGAGGTCGGTGACGATGAGGATCTCGCCGCGCACGCCGCCCTTGGGCGTGGAGGGCGACCAGGGGACGGAGATGATGTGGAGGGGGCGTTCGGTGGCGCCGAGGATGCGGCCCTCGGCGGAGACGCGCTCCCAGCCGTTGGGGATCATGAAGCTCTCGAGGCGCACGTCCTTGAGCCCGGCGGCGCGGAACTCGGCGGCGGCCCACTGGGCGGCGCGCTGGTAGTTGCCCGAGCCGGTGAGGCGCGGGCCGATGGTATCGGTGAGGCCGCGGAGGTAGTCGAGGGACCGGCCGCCGACGAGGATGGAGCCGGCGAGCTGCGCGGCCGTCGGGAGGTCATCGTCGAGGGCGGCGGCGCGGGCGGCGGGCAGCGGCAGGGCGAGCCAGAGGGCCATGAGGAGGGGGAGGGGACGGAGGAGCGTCATGGGCGTCATGGACGGTCATCTTCGGGGAGGGGCGTGGGTTTGTCCACCCTCGCTCGGGGCGCGGGAGCGCCGAGATCAGGGCGTGGTGGGGGTGGCCAGCTCGCCTTTGCTGGTGATGACGGCGCTGGTGACGCTGCCGAGCCAGCGCGGGAACTCTCTCTGATCGAGCGGCACCTCCGGCATGGCCTGGATGTTCCACAGTCGCACGGTCCAGTCCGCGCCGGCCGAGGCCAGCCGGCGACCACCGGGGGAGAAGCTCACCTGATGGACCGCTTCGTCATGATGGTGGAGGCCGACGATGAGGCCGCTGTTCACGTCCCATAGCCTGACGGCTCGATCATGGCCCGCCGAGGCGAGGAGCCGGCCGTCCGGTGAGAATTCGACCTTGGAGATCCGTTCGCTGTGCCCCACGAGCCCGCGGCACGTGAGCGGCTCCAGCCGGCACAGGAGGACGAGACCGTCCTCGCCGGCCGCGGCCACCAGGCGATCATCCGGGGAGAAGGTCACGTCGCGGAGCCCGCCAGGCTGCCGGTCGAGGATCTGCGCCTGCCCGGTCGATACGTCCCAGAGCCGCAGGGTCCCGTCGGCGCCGCCGGAGAGGAGCGAGCGGCCGGAGTGTGAGAACGCGATCGACGGCACCGCCAGCTGGTGGCCGTGGAGCGCTCGCGACTGGTGGGTGATCACGTCGGTGAGGAGGACCACGCCGTCGCTGCCGGCCGAGGCGAGCAGCCGGCCATCGGGCGAGAAGGTGAGGGCGCGGGCTTCGCCCTGGTGGCCGGGGAGCACCCTCCCTCGGCTCGTGGCCACGTCCCAGAGCCACAGCGTGCCGTCTCTCCCGGCCGAGGCGAGGAGCTGGCCGCTCGGCGCAAAGGCCACCTTCAGCACGTCGCTCGTGTGGCCCATGAGGACGCGGCTCGTCCCGCTGGCGGCGTCCCACAGGCGCACGGTGCCATCGGTGCTGGCCGACGCGACCGTGCGGCTGTCCGGTGAGACGGCCACGCTGACCACGGGGCGCCGGTGGCCCGGCCAGGAGACGGCCTTGCCGGTGCCCCGGTCCCACCGCCAGACGAGGCCGTCCTGATCGCCCGCCGCGAGGTAGCGGCCGTCGGGCGAGAAGGCGACGGTGGCGATCCAGTTGCGCGCGTAGAGCACCTGGGCCGGGGCCGCGGGGAGCTGCCAGAGCCGCGTGGTGCGATCGACGCTCAGGCTCATGAGGTGCTCGCCATCGCCGAGGAAGTAGACCCGCTGCACGGGGCCGCCGTGGCCGTGCAGGACGAGGCGGTCGCCGGTGGTGAGGAACCAGAGCCGCACGAGGCCGTCGTTGCCCGCGGAGGCGACCCGCTGGCCGTCGGCCGAGAAGGTCGCCCAGGTGGCGCCGCCGGCGTGCTCGCCGAGGACCTGGCCGTCGCCGCGCTCCACGTCCCAGAGGCGCACGGTCCCGTCCGAGCTGGCCGAGACGAGGCCCTGGCCGTCGCTGGAGAACTGGAGGCAGTCCACGTCGTGCGTGTGGCCGCGCAGCGGGCGGCGGCTCTCCTGGTGAAGATCCCAGAGCCACAGGGCGCCGCCGGTGGCCCCGGCGGCGAGGCGCCGGCCATCGGGCGAGAACGCGAGCGTCCGGGCATCGCCATCGCCCAGGAGGGTGCGCCGCGTGCCGCTCTCGACCTCCACGAGATGGATCTTCCCGCCCGTGCCGGTGTAGGCGAAGTGCCGCCCGTCGGGCGAGAGGCGTACGTCCAGCCAGGTGTTGTGCACGTGATCGTCGAAGACCTGACGCAGGCCCGTGGCCAACTCGACGAGCTCCACCTGGGTGCCGGAGCGGCCCACGACCAGCCTCTTCCCGTCGTTCGAGAACACGATGTGCTCGATGACGCCGGCTCCGCCGGGCAGCTCCCGCGTGTCCCCGGTGGCGTGATCCCAGAGCCGCAGGGGGTTGCTCTCCCAGCCGGTGAAGGCGAGCCTCTTGCCGTCGGGGGAGAAGCTCATGCGCGCGACCTCCCGCGAGAGCGGCAGGCGGGCCGCCATGCGGCTCTCCTTCACGTCCCAGACGAAGAGGGCGTGGCGATCGGCGAGCGCGAGCCAGCGCCCGTCCGGGGAGGCGACGCTGAAGGTGAGCCGGCCCGCGTCCTTGCGGAACACGTGCCGCGCCACGCCGCGGCCGAGCGCGTCGAGCGCCAGGTTCCGCAGGGTCCCTTCGTCCACGGCCCCGGGCGGGAGGGTCTTGAGCCAGGCCAGCGTCTGGGTCGGATCCCGGTCGATCGCGGTCCGCGCCTGGACCAGGACGAGATCGTTGGACCGTTCGAGCGCCACCTGACGCTCGTGCACGATGCGGCGCACGCTGTAGGAGGCGCCCATGACCAGGATGGCGACGCACAGCGTGACCACCGTCACCAGGATGCGGTGGTGCACGAGCCATCGCCAGAGCAGGGTCAGCTGGGAGTACTCGTGGGCGTTGACGAGCTGCCCCTGCAGGAAGCGGCGCAGGTCGTCGGCGAGCGCCTGGGCGTTCTCGTAGCGCTTCTCGGGCTCGCGGGCCATGGCCTTGCGCAGGATCGCCTCGAGATCTTTGGGGACGCCGGAGGGCAGCGCGTCGAACACGGACGTCTCCCCCTTCTTGACCTTGCGCAGGATCTCCTCGGGCGTTGCCCCCGTGTAGGGGGCCTTGCCCACCATCAAGGTGAAGAGCAAGGTGCCGATGGCGTAAACGTCGGCGCGTTTGTCGACGATCTCGCCGCGCGCCTGCTCGGGCGGCATGTATTGCGGCGTCCCCAGCACCGCGCCGATGACGGTCAGCTCCTCCCCGCCGGACCGCGGCACCATCTCTTCGCTGAGCTCCTCCTCGGGGTGTGCGGGTTGCGACAGATCCTTGGCCAGACCCCAATCAATCACCACGGTCTCGCCGAAATCGCCGATCATGACGTTGGAGGGCTTGAGGTCGCGGTGGATGATGTGCTGGTTGTGGGCGTAGGCCATGGCGTCCGCCACGGACAGGATGTGTGGCAGGAGCTTGAGCCGCTCGTCGAGGGTCTGGGTCTCGTCGACGAGCTCGCGCAGGGAGCGCCCGGAGATGAGCTTCATCGCGTAGAACAGCTCGCCGCTCGCCCAGCGTCCGGCGTCATAGACCGGGACGATGGAGGGGTGCTGCAGCCGGGCGCTCACGGTCGCCTCGCGAACGAAGCGCGCCACCGCCCGCCGGCTCGGCGCGAGCAGCTCCTTGATGGCCACGCGCCGGCCGAAGCGCTGGTCATGGGCGATCAGGATCCGCCCGAGACCCCCGCGAGCGTGCTCGGCCTCGATCTCATACCGCCCCTGCTCGATCCGCAGCATCTCCGGCGGCACCCAATCGGGGAATGACGGCTCCGGCAGGGGAGGGATGGAGGGGCCGATGGAGGACAGGGGGAAGGCCGCCAGCGCCGAACGATCGGTCGAGCTGTCGTCGCGATGGAAGCTCTTGGCGACGGTCGCGTCCGTGCTGAGATCGAGGTTCGCGTCCTTGTCGGTGGACGGCGGGTCCTGTCCCTTCATCGACACGATCGAGCCCAGGTTGGGGTCCTATGAACCTCTCTCTCCAGCATAAGCCGTTCTCCCCTGGCGAGGAAGCAATATGCCGCCGGTCTGATCTATGCGGAGCCTCTGGGCGTGCCTGATGATGGTGCTGATTAGAGGGATGGATTGGAGAAGGGGATCAGCCTGGGGGAGGCTGGTGATCATGGTTCAGAGGTGGTTAGCATCCGTTGGTGCAGTTGCGCGTCGGCGTGCACTCAGTCGAATCGGAGCCGCCCACCACCACCCGAAGCTCCAGCGGCGTCATGAGCCGAAGCGTCTCCTTGCTGAGCGTCATCTTCGGCCGGGTTTGATTCGATTGCTTCTTCATGGGGGCCTCCTGTCTCCAAATCCAACGATAGAAGATCGAATACCATGTCCACTGTTTTGTTGTAAACGACATTCTGTTTGTCTGGGAGCAGATTGTATGTGGCGCATTCTTCTCGTGGGTTTGCTTACAGCGGGAACCGCCAGAGGACCTTCAGACAGATGGAGACTGCTCGATAAGCGAACCGAGATGGCCCTCGTGCCTGTATCTCTTTTCTTTGTTGGATGACAAAATTACATGCCGGCCAGAATGTTATGAGGACTCGAGAGGGAATCAATAAGTGGTAGCCAGCTCGCTTGTACTGGTAATGGTGGCGCTTGAGAGTTGGCCGAGCCAACGCCGGAACTCCCACATCTCGAGTGGCGCTTCGGGTACGGCCGGGATGCTAAAGAGGCGCGCCGTCCAGTCCTCGCCTGCCGAAGCAAGCCGATGACCATCCGGTGAGAAGACGACTTGGTCCACCGCCTCGTCGTGATGGTGGAGGCCCGCGATGAGTCCGTTCTTCACGTCCCATAGCCGGACCGTACGATCCTGACCTGCCGAGGCGAGTAGCCGGCCGTCCGGCGAAAAATCCAACTTGGAGATCCGCTCGGTATGCCCAGCGAGTGGACGACAGGTGCTCGACGCCAACTCGCATAAGAGGACGGCCTTGTCTTCGCCCGCGGCAGCGACCCATCGATCGTCTGGGGAAAAGATCACGTCCCGAATCCCTCGCCTCTGCTGGTTCAGCAAGCGTGCCTGACCGGTCTTGATGTCCCATAGCTGCACGATTCCATCGGTGCCGCCGGAGGCCAGCCAGCGGCCCGAGTGCGAGAACGAGACGTACCGTACCGACTGTCCGTGGCCCCGAAGTGGCCGGGAGCGACCCGTGGACACCTCTGTGAGCAGCACTAGCCCATCGCCGCCTGTCGAGGCGAGCCATTGGCCGTTCGGGGAGAAGCTCAGGGAGCGGGTCTCGCCCTGGTGGCCCGGCAGCATCCTCCCTTGGCCGGTGCCTACTTCCCATAGCCACAGCGCACCGTCCCTTCCGGCCGACGCGAGTCGCTGGCCGTCCGGAGTAAAAACGACCTTCCGCACGCCGCTCGTGTGGCCGGTGAGTACACGGCTCTTCCCGCTCGCGACCTCCCACAGTCGCACCGTTCCATCGTCGCTGGCGGACGCCACTACCTGGCTATTCCGTGAGAATGCCATGCCGAGCACGCTTGACCGGTGCCCAGGCCAGGCGACGGCCTCCCCCGTGCCTCGGTCCCAACGCCAGACCAGGCCGTCGTAGTCTCCTGCGGCCAGGTAGTGGCCATCCGGTGAGAAGGCGACTTCGCCGATCCAGTTGCGTGCATGGAGGATTTGGGCAGGAGCCGTGGGGAGCTGCCAGATTCTTGTCGTTCGATCGAGGCTCACGCTCATCAGGTGCTGGCCGTCGCCGAGGAAGTGGACTCGTACCACCGGCCCGGTATGGCCACGCAGGATGCGGAGGTCGCCCGAGGTGAGGAACCACAGCCGCACGAGGCTGTCATTACCGGCCGAAGCGACGATCTGGCCGTCGGACGACAGCGCCGCCCATGTTGCGCCGCCCGTGTGCTCGCCGAGGATTCGTCCGGTGCCGGTATCCACGTTCCAGAGCTGCACGGTCCCATCCCCGCTAGACGAGAGCAGGTGATGCCCGTCGCCTGAAAACTGGAGGCAACTCACGCCGTGGGTGTATTGGTGCAAGAGGCGGCTGCTCTGCCGCTCCAGATCCCAGAGCCGCAGCGTTCCATGGGTGGCCCCCGCCGCGAGGGTGCGTCCATCGGGGGAAAATTCGAGCGTCTGAATCTCCTCGGCGCCGTGGAGCACCCGCCGCGTGTCGTTTTCGACCTCCACCAGATGGATCTTCCCTTCGGGGCCGGCGTAGGCGAGGACCCGGCCATCGGGCGACAGCCGTACGTCGAGCCAGCCATGATGGGTGTGATCCCCGAACACCCGCCGCTCGCCCGATGGGAGCTCGAAGAGTTCCACCTCGCTGCCCGAGCGGCTCGCGGCCAGCCTCCTTCCGTCGCTCGAGAACAAGACATGGTTCATGACGCCGGGGCCGCCGGGCAGCTCCCGCGTGACCCCGGTGGTCCGGTCCCAGAGCCGCAGGGGGGTGCTCTCCCAGCCGGTCAGGGCCAGGAGCCTGCCGTCGGGGGAGAAGGTCATGCGCGCGATCTCCTGCTGGAGGGGCAGGGTGGCCGTTACGCGGCTGTCCTTCATGTCCCAGAGGAGGGGCGAGTGGCCGTCGGCGATCGCCAGCCAACGCCCATCGGGGGAGGCGGCGCTGAAGGTCAGCCGGCCCTCGCCTTTGCGGAAGACATGCCGCGCCACGCCCCGGTCGAGCGCGTCCAGCGTGAGGTTCCGGACCGTCCCTTCGTCGACCGCACCTACCGGGAGGGTCTTGAGCCAGGCCAGGGTCTGCGTCGGATCCCGATCGAGCGCGGTGCGCGCCTGCACGAGCACGAGGGCGTTGGACCGATCGAGCGCCACCTGGCGCTCTTGCACGATGCGGCGCACGCTGTAGGCGCTCACGCCCGCGAGCAGCGCCGCGAACAGGGCCACGGCGCGATGGCGCGCCAGCCATCGCCAGAGGAGGGTCAGCCGGGAGTATTCGTGCGCGTTGACCAGCTGCCCCTGCAGGAAACGCCGCAGATCGTCCGCCAGCGCCTGGGCCGTGGGGTAGCGGTTCCACGGCCGGGGGGCCATGGCCTTGCGCAGGATGGCCTCCAGATCCCGCGGGACGCCGGGAGGCAGCGCCTTGAACAGCGACGGCTCGGCTTGCTTCACCTTGGTCAGGATCTCTTCGGCCGTGGTCCCCGCGTAGGGGGCCTTGCCCACCATCAAGGTGAAGAGCAGGGCCCCGATCGCGTACACGTCCGCGCGCTCGTCCACCGCCTCCCCACAGGCCTGCTCCGGCGGCATGTACTGCGGTGTTCCCAGGACCGCGCCGGCGATCGTCAGGCCCGCCTCCCCGGACACCGCCACCTCCTCCTCGCTCTCGTCTTCCCACGGCTGCTCGCCGGGCTGCGCCGGCCCCGATAGATCCTTGGCCAGGCCCCAGTCGATGACCATGGTCTCGCCGAACGCGCCGATCATGATGTTGGAGGGCTTGATGTCGCGGTGGATGATGCGGTGGATGTGCGCGTAGGCCATGGCATCCGCCACGGCCAGGATGTGCGGCAAGAGGCCCAGCCGCTCGTCGAGCGTCTTGGCCTCCTCCACCATCTCTCGCAGCGAGCGGCCGGAGATGAGCTTCATGGCATAGAACAGCTCGCCGGTCGCCCAGCGCCCTGCGTCGTAGACCGGGATGATGGAAGGGTGCTGCAGCTGCGCGGTCACGGTGGCCTCGCGAACGAAGCGCGCCACGGCCCTGCGGGTCGGCATGAGCAATTCTTTGATGGCCACGCGCCGGCCAAACCGCAGGTCGCGTGCGATCCACACCCGGCCGAGGCCCCCGCGAGCGTGCTCTACTTCGAGCTCATACCGCCCGTGCTCGACCCGCAGCATCTCCGGCGGCACCCACTCGGGGAACGGGGACTCTTGCTGCAGCGGTTCATAGGGGTCCAAGGAGGATAGGGACGAGGTCGGCGAGCCCTCGGACGAGCTGCCTGTGCGCGGGGAGCCCTTGGCGACCGTCGCCTCGGAGCTGAGGTCGGGGTGCGCTCCCACTTCGGCGGATGGCGGGTCCTTTCCCTTCATCGACACATTCGAGCCTTTGCTCTGGTGTCCTTGGGACTCCCAGCTTCAGCATAGGCCGTTCGCCAATGGAGAGGAAGCGGCATGCCGCCCGCCCGATCTATTGGGTGCAGTGCTGATGGGTATGGTCAGAAACAAGTGTGCGGCATGGCGCACACACGGGGGACGAGGGGCCCCGGAGGCGGTCAGCAGTCGTAGGTGCAATCCGCCGTGGGGCCACCGCAGAGGGTGTCACAGGAGACACAGGAGACAGAGGCGCCCATCACTTGCCGCAGGTCCTTCGCCGACATGGGCCGCAGCGTCTCTTTGCTGAGCAAGAGCTTCTGCCGCATCTGCTTCGTCGACTTCTTCATGATGGCCTCCTCGCTGCGCGTTGGAACAATGATGATTGAGTAACATGCTCCTGAGATTGATGTAAAGGGTTCTTGTGATTGATGGGTTGGTTATTATTTATTGTGTTTTCTTATCGTGGGCTCGCTTACCGAGCCTTATCAAAGGAGCCCTCCCGACGGAGAATTCTTCCCCGAGCAGCCTGCCGGGCGAGTGGGTGTCTCCATTGGGCTGGAAAAATTTCATGCCGGTCAGAAGCCCCAGGATGTATCCAGCGCTCATTGAGCGCCGGCGCCCCCGGCCAACGTGAGGATCAGGGCGTGGCCAGTTCGTTTCGGCTCGTGATGGCGGCCGTGGTGACCTGGCCGAGCCAGCGCCGGAACTCCCGGGGCTCGAGTGGCGCCTTCGGCATCCCTGGGATGCTCCAGAGGCGCACGGTCCAGTCCGCGCCCGCCGAGGCCAGCCGGTGACCATCCGGGGAGAAGGCCACCTGGGTCACGGCTTCGTCGTGATGGACCAGACCCACGACCGCTCCGCTCGCCACGTCCCACAGCCGGACCGCCCGATCATGGCCTGCCGAGGCGAGCAGGCGGCCGTCCGGGGAGAAATCCACCTTGGAGATGCGCTCGGTGTGTCCGGCGAGCTGGCGGCACGGGCTCTGCTCCAGCCGGCATAGAAGGACGATCTTGTCCTCACCGGCCGCGGCGACCATCGTCTCGTCCGGAGAGAAGGTCACGCTCCGGATGCCCCGATTCAGTCGGCCGAGGAGCCGCGTCGCGCCGGTCCCGACGTCCCACAGCTGCACGGTTCCATCGGAGCCGCCGGAGACCAGCCAGCGGCCGGAGCGCGACAGTGAAACGGAGGGCACCGCCTGCCCGAGACCCCGGAGCGTCCGGGACTGCCCCGAGGCCACGTCGGTGAGCAGCACCCGCCCATCGGTGCCCCCGGAGGCGATCCATCGCCCGTCCGGCGAGAAGCTCAGGGAGCGGGCCTCGCCTTCGTGGGCGGGTAGCGCCTTGGCCTGCCCCGTGGCGATGTCCCAGAGCCACAGCGTGCCGTCCGGACCTGCCGAGGCGAGCCGCCGGCCCTCGGGCGCAAAGACCACCTCCTGCACGCCGCTCGCCGGGCCGCTCAGCACACGGCTCGTCCCGCTGGCGGTCTCCCACAGCCGCACCGTGCCATCCAGGCTGGCTGAGGCCACCATCCGGCTGTCCGGCGAGAACGCCACGCCGAGCACGTTGCGCCGGTGGCCTGACCAGGCGACGGCTTCTCCGGTGATGCGGTTCCAGCGCCACACCAGGCCGTCTTGATCGCCGGCCACGAGGTAGCGCTCATCCGGGGAGAAGGTGATCTTGCCGATCCAGTTGCGGGCATAGAGGACCTGGGCGGGGGCGGCGGGGAGCTGCCAGACGCGCGTGGTCCGATCGACGCCCACGCTCATGAGGTGCGCTCCGTCGCCGAGGAAGTGGACGCGCACCACGGGCCGGGTGTGGCCGCGCAGGATCTGGCGGTCCCCCGTGGCCAGGAACCACAGCCGCACGAGGCCGTCGTTGCCGGCCGAGGCGACCTCCTGGCCGTCGGGCGATACGGTGGCCCAGGTCGCGCCGCCGGTATGCTCGCCGAGGACCTGCCCGGCGCCGCTGCCCACCTCCCAGAGCCGTACGGTCCCGTCCGCGCTGGCCGAGACGAGGCGCCGCCCGTCGCGCGAGAACTGGAGGCAGTCCACGTCGTGGGTGTGGCCACGCAGCGGGCGGCGGCTCTCCCCTTCGAGGTCCCACAGCCACAACGCGCCTTGGCTGCCCCCGGCCGCGAGCTGCCGGCCATCGGGCGAGAACGCGAGCGTCCGGGCATCGCCGTCGCCCTGGAGCGATCGCCGCGCCCCGCTCGCGGTCTCCACGAGGTGGATCTTCCCGCCGGTGCCGGTATAGGCGAGGCGCTGGCCGTCGGGCGACAACTGCACGTCGAGCCAGGTGTTGTGCAGGTGCTCGTCGAACGCCCGCCGCTCGCCCGACTGGAGCTCGATGAGCTCCACCTGGGCGCCGGCGCGGCTCGCGGCCAGCCGCTGGCCGTCGCTCGAGAAGAGGATGTGGTCGATGACGCTCACCCCGCCCGGCAACTCCCGCGTGGCGCCGGTGGCGGGCTCCCAGAGCCGCAGGGTGGCGCTCTCCCAGCCGGTGAAGGCCAGGGTCTTGCCATCGGGAGAGAAGCTCATGCGCGCGACCTCGCGCTGGAGCGGCAGGCGGGCCACGACGCGGCTGTCCTTCATGTCCCAGAGGAACAGGGAGTGGCTGTCCGCCAACGCCAGCCAGCGCCCGTCCGGCGACGCGACGCTGAACGTCAGCCGGCCCTCGTCTCTACGGAAGACGTGCCGCGCCACGCCCCGGCCGAGCGCATCGAGCGCCAGGTCCCGGACCGTCCCCTCGTCCACCGCGCCGGTCGGGAGGGTCTTGAGCCAGGCCAGGGTTTGCGTCGGATCTCGATCGAGCGCGGTGCGCGCGTGGAGCAGCACGAGATCGTTGGACCGGTCGAGCGCCACCCGGCGCTCATGCACGATGCGGCGCACGCTGTAGACGCTCACCCCCACCAGCAGCGCGGTGAAGAAGGCCACGGCGCGATGGCGCCCGAGCCATCGCCAGAGGAGCGTGCGCCGGGAATACGCGTGCGCGTTGACCAGCTGCCCCTGGAGGAAGCGCCGCAGATCCTCGGCCATCTCCCGCGCCGTCGGATAGCGATCTATCGGGCGCGGCGCCATGGCCTTGCGCAGGATGGCCTCCAGATCCTTGGGGACGCCCGCGGGCAGCGCCTTGAAGAGCGACGGCTCCGCCTGTTTCACCTGGGCCAGGATCTCTGCGGCCGTCGTCCCCGCGTAGGGGGCTTGACCCGCCATCAAGGTGAAGAGCAGGGCCCCGATGGCGTACACGTCCGCCCGCTCGTCCACCGCCTCTCCGCAGGCTTGCTCGGGCGGCATGTACTGCGGCGTCCCCAGCACGGCGCCCACGACCGTGAGATCCTCTTCCACGGAGCAGGACGGCACCTCCTCGGTCCCCTCGTCCCATGGCTGCAGGTCCGGCGGCTCCCCTGGCGCCGGGAGCTCCTTGGCCAGGCCCCAGTCGATGACCATGGTCTCGCCGAACTCGCCGATCATCACGTTGGAGGGCTTGAGGTCGCGATGGATGATGCGGTGGCTGTGGGCGTAGGCCATGGCGTCCGCCACGGCCAGGATGTGGGGCAGGTGCGCCAGCCGCTCGTCGAGCGTCTTGGCCTCGCGCACCACCTCCCGCAACGAGCGCCCGGAGATGAGCTTCATGGCGTAGAACAGCTCGCCCGTCGACCAGCGGCCCGCGTCGTAGACCGGGATGATGGAGGGGTGTTGCAGCTGCGCGGTCACGGTGGCCTCGCGGACGAAGCGCGCCACGGCCCTCCGGTTCGGGGTGATCAATTCCTTGATGGCCACGCGCCGGCCAAACCGCAGATCGCGTGCGATCCACACGCGCCCGAGGCCCCCGCGGGCGTGCTCTACTTCGAGCTCATACCGCCCGTCCTCGATCCGCAGCATCTCGCGCGGCACCCACTCGGGGAACAGCGACTCCTCCTCCCGGGGGGCGTCGGACTCCCCGGTGGACAGCGGTGAGCCCTTCCGCGTCGGGGCCCCGGGCGCGCTGCTCAAACGGAAGGCCACGTTGGCCACCGTCGCATCCGAGCTCGGGTCGAGGCGTCCCTCTCCCTCGTCCTTCGCGCCCCTGTCGAGTGATGGCGGGTCCTTTCCCTTCATCGACACGCTCGAGCCTTGCCAGGTATCCCCCGGACCTGCTCCCAGCATAAGCCGTTGGCCCACGGAGAGGAAGCAACACCGCCATGGGTTCGTCGGTCCTCCGAGAGAGGAAAAGGTTGCTATTCGTAGTGGATGTCCGCGGGCCGCAGGGCCCACAGCCCCACGGCCACCGCGAGGAGCGCGACCGCGACGAGGAGGAGGCCCTGGATCGAGTCGAGGGGGGGCGGTGATTCCCAGCCCGATCGTACGAGGAGGAGCACGAGCACGTTGTTGGCGAGGTGGGCCGCCACCGCCGGCCACAGCGACCGCGCCCGCAGCGCCACGGTCCCGAGCAGCGCGCCGAGGAGCGCGGTCGGCACCGCCTTCCAGAGGTTGCCATGATAGAAGCCGAACAGGAGCGCCGTCGCCGCGACCGCGGGGGCCCGTCCCGCCGGGCGGAGCGCGCCGAGCAGCGCCCCGCGGAACAGCGCCTCCTCACACAGCGCGGGCAGGAGCGCCAGCGCCACCGCGTCCACGATGAAGGGCCGTGGTCCCCCGGGGGGCAGGATGGCCTGCCGCAGTCGTTCGCGCAGCTCGGGGGGCACGGGCAGGATCCGCTCCATCACCGACTCCACCAGCGCCGCCACGAGGTAGAAGCCGCCGGCGCCCGCGACCATCGCGGCGATCACGGGGCCGAGCCCGGGCCAGCCGAGCCGCCAGGCGCGCACCGGCGACACCCCACGCCACAGCGTCCAGACGAGCGCCGGCCCGAGCACGAGCACGACCTCGCTGAGCGCGAGGCCGTAGATCCCGAGCCCGTGCTGCAGGGGCCCACCGCCCAGCCAGAGCAGGGCGAAGGCGAACACCATGAGGAGCAGCGTCTCCGCCGGGTCGAGGTGGCTGCGCGGGGCCTCGCTCATGGCGTTCGCCCCGCGCGTCTTCGCGCCGGGCTCACAGCACGCGCCGCAGGTAATGCCCGGTGTGCGACCCCGCGGCCTGGGCCACCTCCTCGGGCGTGCCGGCCGCGACCACCGTCCCGCCGCCGTCGCCGCCCTCGGGCCCCATGTCGATGACGTAGTCGGCCGTCTTGATGACGTCGAGGTTGTGCTCGATCACGATCACGGTGTGTCCCTGCTCGACGAGCTGCCCGAGCACCGCCAGGAGCTGGCGGATGTCGTCGAAGTGGAGGCCCGTAGTGGGCTCGTCGAGGATGTAGACCGTGCGGCCGACGGCGTCACCGAAGAGGCCGGCGCCGTAGCGCCGCCCGCCGCCGCGCGCGAGCTCCTTGGACAGCTTGATGCGCTGCGCCTCGCCGCCGGACAGCGTGGTCGCCGACTGCCCGAGCGCGATGTAGCCGAGCCCGACGTCGCGCAGGGTCTCGAGGCGCTGCCGCAGCTTGGGCACCTGCCCCCAGAACTCCACCGCCTGCGCCACGTTCATGTCGAGCACGTCGGCGATGGAGGCGCCCTTGTACTTCACCTCGAGCGTCTCCCGGTTGTAGCGCCGCCCGCCGCACGCCTCGCACTCCACGTACACGTCGGGCAGAAAGTGCATCTCGATGCGGATGATGCCGTCGCCCTGGCAGGCCTCGCAGCGCCCGCCCTTGACGTTGAACGAGTAGCGGCCGGCCTTGTAGCCGCGCGCCTTGGACTCGGGGAGGGCGGCGAACTGATCGCGGATGGGGGCGAACAGGCCCGTGTAGGTGGCCGGGTTCGAGCGCGGGGTGCGGCCGATGGGGGTCTGGTCGATGTCCACGACCTTCTCGACCTGCTCGAGACCCTCGATGGCGTCGTGCGCCCCGGGGGGGGTCTTGGCGCGGTGCAGCCGGGCCGCGAGCGCCCGCCACAGCGTGTCGATGACCAGCGTCGACTTCCCGGAGCCGGACACGCCCGTCACGCAGGTGAGCACGCCGAGCGGGAAGCGCACGCTCACGTTCTTGAGGTTGTGCTCGCGCGCGCCGCGCACGGTGATCCACTTGCCGCTGAGCGGCCGGCGCACGCGCGGCACTTCGATCTTCGTGCGCCCGGACAGGTAGGCGCCGGTGAGCGAGTCGGGCGCCTGCATGATCTCGGCGGGCGTGCCCTGGGCCACGATCTGGCCGCCGTGGACGCCCGCGCGCGGGCCCATGTCCACGACGTGATCGGCGGCGAGGATGGTCTCCTCGTCGTGCTCCACCACGAGGACGGTGTTGCCCATGTCGCGCAGGCGGCGCAGCGTGTCGAGCAGGCGCTGGTTGTCGCGCTGGTGCAGGCCGATGGACGGCTCGTCGAGGATGTAGAGGACGCCGACGAGCGAGGAGCCGATCTGGGTGGCGAGCCGGATGCGCTGCGCCTCGCCGCCGGACAGCGTGGCCGCGGTGCGGTCGAGCGTGAGGTACTGGAGCCCGACGTTGACGAGGAAGCTCAGCCGGTCGGTGATCTCGCGCAGGATGCGCTCGCCGATCATGCGCTCGCGGCGGTCGAGCGCGAGGTTCACGAAGAAGTGGTGCACCTCGGCGATGGGCAGCGCCACGAGCTCGGGGAGCGGCCGCCCGCCGAGCTGGACGAAGCGCGCCTCGCGCCGGAGCCGCGTCCCGCCGCACTCCTCGCAGGGCGACTGGTTCATGTAGCGGTGGAACTCCTCGTACGCCTCGAAGCTGTCGCTGTCGCCGCCGCTCTGCTCGCGGCGGCGGCGCTCGTGCTCGGCGAGGCGGCGCTCGAGGCTCGGGATCACCCCCTCGAAGGGTTTCTTGAAGCTCGACCGCCGGCCGCCCTTCTCGTAGAAGACCTCGATCTCCTCCTCGCCCGAGCCGTAGAGGATCACCTGGCGGACCTTCTCGGGCAGCTCCTTCCAGGGGGAGAGCATGTCGACGCCGTAGTGCTCGGCCAGCCCTTCGAGGACGCCCTGGTAGGTGGTGCGGAAGTGGCGCTCCCAGGGATCGATGGCGCCCTCGCGGAGCGGCAGCTCGTCGCTCGGGACGACGAGGTCGGGGTCGAAGAACATCTTGGCGCCGATGCCGTCGCAGCCCGTGCAGGCGCCCTGCGGACTGTTGAACGAGAACATGCGCGGCGTGATCTCGGGGTAGGACACGCCGCAGCGCACGCAGGCGAAGCGCTCGGAGAAGATGAGGTCCTCGCCCTCGACCTGCGCCACCTTGACCACCCCGTCGGCGAGTTTGAGGGAGAGCTCGACCGAGTCGGTGAGGCGCTGGCGCAGCGGGTCGCGCGGATCCTTGATGACCAGGCGGTCGACGTAGACCTCGATGGTGTGTTTCTTGTTCTTGTCGAGCTTGATGGGCTCGGCGAGCTCGCACAGCTGGCCGTCGATGTTGACCCTTACGAAACCTTGCTGGCGGAGGTCGGCGAGCTCCTTCTTGTACTCGCCCTTGCGGTCGCGGACGATGGGCGCGAGCACGCTGAAGCGGGTGCCGACGGGGAGCGCGAGGATGCGGTCGACCATCTGCTGGACCGTCTGGGAGGCGATGCGGTCGCCGCACTGCCAGCAGTGGACGACGCCGATGCGGGCATAGAGGAGCCGGAGGTAGTCGTAGATCTCGGTGACCGTGCCCACGGTCGAGCGCGGGTTCTTGGAGGTGGACTTCTGCTCGATGGAGATGGCGGGCGACAGGCCCTCGATGGAGTCGATGTCGGGCTTGCCCATCTGCTCGAGGAACTGGCGCGCGTAGGCCGACAGGGACTCGACGTAGCGGCGCTGGCCCTCGGCGTAGATGGTGTCGAAGGCGAGCGAGGATTTTCCCGAGCCGGACAGGCCGGTGATGACGACCAACTTGTCGCGCGGCAGCTCGACGTCGATGTTCTTGAGGTTGTGCTCGCGCGCACCCTTGATGATGATCTTGTCCATGCTGGTTACCGGCAGCGGTCTGGCCCGCAGGTGATCGCCTCTGCGGGTCTGCCAGGGTGGGAACCCCGACCGTGTGGGCGCGTTACTCTAGCACACCGTCGCTCACGCTCCTGTACACGCGGGCCTCTGGGGGAACCGTGACCGCCGGGGAGCGTGGGGGCGCTAGCCGCGGAGTTGATGGAGCTGGTCGAGCTCGGTGAGCAGCCGGGGCAGCTTCTCCGCGTCGCACAGGGTGCGGAGCGAGGGCATCAACTCCTCCACCAGGAGATCGAGCTCGCGCACGCGCATGACCTCGGGCGCGATCCCGCTGCGCTTGCACGCCATGGTCAGGAGCCCTTCGACCGTGGCCGGCCCGATGTGGCGCTGGAGGACCGCCCGCACCATCTCGAAGACGAGGGATTGCACGCCTCCCGGCCGCAGCGTCCGTCGCGGTTCGACCGGCTCATTCCCGGACAACGGCGGCGCCGCCCTGTGGCGCTCGCCGCCAGCGCTGGGGGGCGGCGGTGCCGGAGGGGGCGTCGCCCGGGGGGCCGCCGTTCCATAGGGTGACGTCTTCCGCCGCTCGTCCGTGATCTCCGTGCGCAGCGGCAGGCCGGAGAGGCCCCGTTCCTCTGTCGTGACGGCCGGGCTCGTCGGGATCGGGGGAGGCTTCTTGTCCGGCCCGTTCATGGGGTCTCTCCCCTCATCAGGACCTGTGCTCCCCGATACGCCATGGGTTTCCTCCGCAATGCCGGTCTATTCTACTCCCAGTCAGCCTTCGGGCAGATAGCGAAGTGAATCACGCGGCATACCTAGCTAGAGCAAGTGACAGGCCAACGCTTGAGCGCCCGCGATCCTGGTGCTCAAGCAGGGGGGACCGGCACTCAACCCCCCCGGTACCGTCATTCCAGTGGGGGGTACGCGGCACTCAACCCCCCCGGTCCCGTCATTCCAGTGGGGGTACGCGGCACTCAACCCCCCCGGTACCGTCATTCCAGCAGGGGTTACGCGGCGCTCCAGTGGGGGGTACGCGGTACTCAACCCCCCGATACCGCCATTCAACCACCTGATACGGCTTTACAGCCGGTCGACGGCGTAGACGCCGCTGATCTTCTGGATCGAGCGCATGAGGCCCTTGAGCTGCTCGAGGTCGGTGACCATGGCCTGGAAGGTGTTGACCGCGCGGTTGTCCTCAGTCGAGCGGCAGTTGGCCTGACTGATGTTGACGCCGGCCTCGGAGAAGGCCTGCGACATGTGGGCGAGGAGCCCGGGCTTGTCGGCGCACACCACCTGCAGGGTCACGGGCCGCGGCGTCTTCAGCTTGCCGTCCCACGCGACCTCCACGCGCCGATCCGGATCCTGGTCCATGCCCTTTTGACACTCGCGGGTGTGCACGGTGACGCCGCGCCCGCGGGTGATGAAGCCCACGATGGGGTCGCCGGGCACGGGCGAGCAGCACTTGCCGAAGCGCACGAGCACGTCGTCCTCGCCCGCCACCATGATGCCCGCGGTCGGCCGCCGGCTCACGCGGCGCGCGAGCTTGGGCGTGGGGGTCGGCGCCTCGGTGGTGGCCGGCTCCTTCTCGACCTTGCGCCGCTCCTCGGGCAGCACCTTCTCGACCACGTCGGCCGGCAGGATCTTGCCGTAGCCGAGCAGGATGAAGAGGTCGTCCACGGAGCCCTGGCGCAGCACCTGCGCGGCCTTCTCGAGCTCGCCCGTGCGGGTCACCTTGGCGAGCGACAGGCCGTTCTTGCGCAGCTCCCGCTCGAGGAGCTCGCGGCCGAGGACCTTGGACCGCTCGCGCTGCTCGGTGCGGATGTGGTGCCGGATCTTGGTCTTGGCGCCCGAGGTGACGCAGTACTTGAGCCAGTCCTTGTTGGGCTTCTGGTTGGGCGAGGTGAGGATCTCGACGGTGTCGCCGTTGCGGAGCACGTAGCGCAGCGGGACGATGAGGCCGTTGACCCGCGCGCCCGAGCAGTGGTGGCCGACCTCGGTGTGGATGGCGTAGGCGAAGTCGATGGGGTTCGAGCCCTGGGGCAGGGCTTTCACGTCGCCCCGCGGGGTGAAGACGTAGACCTCGTCGGCGAAGAGGTCGATCTTGACGGTCTCGATGAACTCGGTCGGATCCTTGAGGTCGCGCTGCCACTCCATGAGCTGGCGCAGCCAGGCGAACTTGCGCTCGTCTTTCTCGTCGAGCGGACGGCCTTCCTTGTAGCGCCAGTGCGCGGCGATGCCCTCGTCGGCGACGCGGTGCATCTCGGGGGTGCGGAGCTGCACCTCCATGCGCTCGCCCCGCGGCCCGATCACGGTGGTGTGCAGCGACTGGTACATGTTGGGCTTGGGCAGGGCGATGAAGTCCTTGAAGCGGCCCGGGATGGGGGTCCACTTGGAGTGCACGACGCCGAGCGCGGCGTAGCAGTCGCGCACGGTGGGCACCTTCACCCGGAAGGCGATGATGTCGTAGAGCTGCTCGAGGTCGCAGTTGTTCTTCTTCATCTTCTGGCGGATGGACCAGAGGTGCTTGGGACGCCCGGTCACCTCGCACTGGATCTGGTTGGCCGCCATCTCGTCCTGCAGGCTGCGGATGGTCTCGTCGATGTACTTGGACCGCTCGCGGTGGAACTTGGAGAACTTGGTCGAGAGCGCCTCGTACTCCTCGGGGTAGAGGTACTTGAAGGACAGATCCTCGAGCTCGGTCTTGACCCACTGGATGCCGAGCCGGTTGGCGAGCGGCGCGTAGATCTCCATGGTCTCGCGCGCGATGCGCTCCTGCTTGTCGCGCGGCATGGCGTCCATGGTCCGCATGTTGTCGAGCCGGTCGCAGAGCTTGATGAGGATGACGCGGATGTCGCGCGCCATCGCGAGGAGCATCTTGCGAAAGTTCTCGGCCTGCCGCTCCTCGCGCGTGTTCCACGGGATCTTGCCGAGCTTGGTGACGCCATCCACGAGGGAGGCGATCTCGCCGCCGAAGCGCTTGGCCAGGTCCTCGGTGGTGGCGGCGGTGTCTTCCACGCAGTCGTGGAGGAGGCCGGCGCACACGGAGGCGACGTCGAGCTTGAGGTCGGCGATGACGCTGGCCACGCTCAGGGGGTGGACGACGTAGGGGTCGCCCGAGCGGCGCATCTGTCCGTCGTGGGCCTTGGCCGCGAAGTCGTAGGCTCGACGGATGAGATCGAGGTCCGCGGTGGGGAAGTAGGATTCGACGCGCTGGAGGACTTCGTTAAGCTCGGTCGCCATCTGTAGGAAAAGTAATACGCTGCGTCATCTCGATCAACGACGCTCTGGTGAGCTGCAGATGAGTCGAGAGCCGCTCGCCTGGCGAGGATGCGAGGGAGGCGGGGGGCGGTAGGTCGCCAAACCGGCTGAACTTGAGGCCGAGGGCTGGCGCGAGCGTCCATTTCCCCGCATATACAAAGATGGGTGATCGGGACGGCGCCTGCGTCACCTCCTCCTTAGGGTCGGGCTTCGGGGTCTCCACCGGCTGAACATGGCGAACGGGCGCCGTCCCGGCACCTCCTACCAGGGGGCGTCGCCGATCGATCAGGCGAGCTGGAACAAGCGCACCGGCGCCTCGCGCCCGCGCACGGCTACGGGGCCGTGATCGACGGCCGGGGGGATGCCGCCGGGGAGCGCGCCGCCCGCGGCCTGCCAGACCGCATCGGTGACGAGCACGGTGGAGCCGATGTCCTTGTTGAGGGACTCGACGCGGGAGGCGAGGTTCACGACGTCGCCGATGATGGTGTACTCCTTGCGGCTCGTGGAGCCGACGTTGCCGGTCACGGCCGGGCCGGCGTGGAGGCCGATGCCGACGCGGGTCGGGGGGATGGCGCCGGCGTCGACGAGCGCCTGGATCTGCGCCACCATCTCGAGCGCGCAGGCGACGGCGTTCTTGCACTCCTGGCCGTCGCCGATGGGGGCGCCGAACACGGCCATGAAGCCATCGCCGAGGAACTTGTTCACGATGCCGCCGTGGCGGTTGATGCTCGCGATGAGGCCCTCGAACAGGGTGTTGAGGTAGTGCACGACCTCTTCGGGGGGGCGCTGTTCGGAGAAGCGGGTGAAGCCACGGATGTCGAGGAACATGACGCACACGTGACGCACCTCGCTGCCGAGGTCCGCCCCCTGCTGGAGGAGCTTGTCGACCACGGCGGGTGAGACGTGTTTGCCGAAGAGGTCGACGATCTGACGGCGCTCCGCGAGCTGGCGGAAGGTCTCGGCGATGCCCTTGCGGATCTGGTGGCCGACGAAGCCGGCGAGGCAGCCGCCGGTGAGGAAGAAGAGGGCCTTCATGAAGTGGGGCGGCCAGGCGGTGAGGAGCATGCCGAGCGGCACGGTGGGGGGCTGGCGGCGGAAGATGTACGCGGTCGTGAGGTACTCGATCGCGGCCACGGCGCCGGTGAAGATGCTGAGGCGCAGGTTCATGCGCAGCGTCGAGAGCAGGATGAACAGGAAGTAGATGTAGGGGACGGCGGTGAGGAGCACCTGCTGGGGGTCGAGGCCCTGCGCGAGCCACCAGAGCACGAACGTGGGGGTGCTGGTCTCGACCAGGGCGTTGAGGTAGCGGATCGGGCGGCGGAGCGGCTTGCCGCTGCGGAGGGTGCGGCCGAGGTAGGCCCGGAGGACGAACTCGTAGGCCGCGAACAGGAAGGCGCTAAGGACGATGCTCCTCGGGTGGAGCTGGCGGCCGAGGAGCTCGGCGCCCATGCCGGGGTAGAGCGAGCTCACGAGCGACAGGTTGAGCGCGTAGACGGTGGCGGCGATGGCGATGACGAGGGCGCGGAGGCGCTCGGCCTTGAGCTGCGTCTGTTCGAGCTGGAGATCGAACATGGCGCGGGGGGTGTCTTCGGCGGGGCCCACGCCGGGAGGCGGGGCGGAGGCGGAGGCCGGGAGTTCGGCAGGCGGGGTAGGGGAGGGGGTGGCCACGGGCTATTCCGCGCGCAGCTCGATGGGGGTCACGGGCACGGTCTGGTTGTTGATGTGGAGGGCGCGGGGAAAGACGATCTGGGCCGTCTGGCCGCGGCGGATGCCGGCGACGTTGAAGCGCAGCTGCAGCTCCTTGTCGCTGCCCGGGCCCACGGTCTCGACCTTGCCCGGGGGCGGCGCCTCTTGCCGCCGCGTGCTCCCGCCCGAGACCAGGACGAAGCCGTCGTATTCGACGGTGAGCGGCGAGGTCGACAGGTTGCGCACGATCAAGGTGAACCATTCCCCCTGCTGCTGGCGCACCTCGACGCGGGCCAGGCCCGGGGTCTCGGTCCGGGCGCCGGCGACGGCGAGCGTGGGCACGCATCCGGCGAACCAGACGAGCAGGGGCAGAAGCACTCTCCTTCCGTATCGTTTCATTCAAGGCTCCTCGCTCTATGTGCGCGGAGTATAGCCGCAACTCGGCGCCCGTCCGCGGTGGGCCGTCCTTGTCTTTCGCCGCGATCGCCGCTTGCCTCATCGGGGGGGGCGTGGCTTGATGTCACCCCGCGCCGCCCGGAGCGGCGCGACGCGATGCGCCCATGAACGGACTGCTCCTCATCAATCTGGGAACGCCGGAGGCTCCTTCGACGCCGGCGGTGCGACGGTACCTGCGCGAGTTCCTGTCGGATCCGCGCGTGCTCGACATCCATCCGCTCGGCCGGGCGGCGCTCTTGTACCTCATCATCCTGCCGCTGCGCCCGCGCCGGAGCGCGGCGGCGTACCGCCAGATCTGGAGCGATCGCGGCTCGCCGCTCCTCTATCACAGCCAGGATCTGGTGGAGCGGGTGCGTGAACGCATGGGGCCGGGGTGGGTCGTGGACCTGGCCATGCGCTACGGCGAACCGTCGATCACCTCGGTGCTCGAGCGCTGGCGGCAAAAGGACCTCGATCGCGTCGTGGTGTTCCCGCTCTACCCGCAGTACTCGTCGGCCTCGACGGGCACGGCGGTGGAGGAGGTGTTCCGGGTGGCGGGGCGGCTGTGGGTGACGCCGAACTTGTCCCTGGTCGAGCCGTTCTACGCGGACCCCGCGTTCCTCGACGCGTTCGCGGCGCAGGGCGCGCCGTTCATCGAGAACGAGCGGGAGGACGAGCGGCCGGATCACGTCCTGTTCAGCTTTCACGGGCTGCCCGAGCGGCACATGATCAAGGCGGATCACAGCGGGGCGCACTGCCTGCGCTCGGAGCGCTGCTGCGACGCCATCGGGCCGGCGAACCGTGACTGCTACCGGGCGCAGTGTTTCGTGACCGCGCGGGGGCTGGCGGCGCGGCTCGGGCTCGCGGACGACCGCTGGAGCGTGAGCTTTCAGTCGCGGCTCGGGCGGACGCCGTGGATCCGTCCCTACACGGACGTCGTGATCCCCGAGCTGGCGCGGCGGGGCGTGCGGCGGCTGCTCGTGTACTGCCCGGCGTTCGTGGCCGATTGCCTGGAGACGCTGGAGGAGATCGGCATCCGCGGGCGCCAGCTGTTCCTCGATGCGGGCGGGGCGTCGCTCACGCTCGTGCCGTCGCTCAATTCGAGCCCGGCCTGGGCGGACGCGGTGGTGACGCTCGTGCGGCGGCAAGCCGAGCGCTACGGCGGGGGGTAGGTAAAGCAAACACCTCAGTTACAGTCTCACGCAGTGGCGCTGAGTCGTCCTGGTTGGCAGGGTTTTGACGAGGTCCGGCGTGGCAACTACAGTGGTCCGGTGACGACGGACTGGACGAGCTTCCTCAAGGAAGTATCTCGGGAGGCGTTGGACCATGAACGCGCTGAACGACTTTGGCGCGAGTTCCGTCACCTGGCCGCCGGGTCCTCCCGGGCCCATCTCGAGCGCGCCTTGGACTTGAGCGAGCGGCTTCCGCCCGATGCGCGACTCCTCTTGGCGGCCGTCGTCGCCAAGCTGCTGGAGCCGCAGGACTGGCCGCCTTCCTGGGTGCCCTTGCGGACGGCTCTCCTGCGCGGTCTGGACAACCTCCTTCATCAGTTGGACCCGCGAAGCGCGGGCTCGCTGGCCAACTTGCTTGGGTGCGGCAAGGACGAGAGCTTCATCGTCGGGTTCGCCGTGCTCACGGACGTCCGACAGATCTTGCACCTACCCTGCAGGCGAGACGAAATCCCCTTCGTTGCATCGCTCTGCAGTACGGGTCTGTGGGCCTGCCTTCAGAGCTACCGCCGGGCGCTCCAGCAGGCTCCTTCCACGCCCGACTTGCAGGATGCCCGCGTCGCCTTCATCTATGCGTTCTCTCAATATTCTGACGCCGCTCGCGCGATGAACGGCGCGCTCGAGGCGGCCGTGTTCACCCACCTCGACGCCCCCTTGGTGGCGGGCTAGGCACTCCATGCAGATCCTCCGGCTGACCCTCGAGAATCTGCGCGCGATCGATAGCGTCGAGCTCGACCTGTCGACGGCGGATGGTCGTCCTCGCCGGCGTACGGTGATTCTGGCCGCCAATGGTTTCGGCAAGACCACGACCCTGGACGCCATCGCGCACATCTATGGGCAGTTCGACGAGCGCCTGGGCGCGCGATCGGTGACCGCCGCCGATCTCCGCCGCACCTCGACCCCGCAGCCGGGCCCCGGGGAAGTATCGCCGACCGGTCTCGTGGAGATCGAGGCGAACCTCGTCTTCGAGGAGCGACAGTCCATCCGCGCCTACTTTCCCGACGTGCCCGAGCACGGACCTCTGCGGCGCGAGATCGGCTCCATGCCGGCGCGCGACCGGTCATTTACCGCGCAGGCCCTCTTAGACAGCCTCGCCAGCTCGGAGAGCGTCCGGGACGACACCTTCACCGCGCCGGTGCGGGCTGCGCTCCTCGAATCGCGCGGCGCGCCCTGTGTCTATCTCGTGGCGGATCGTGGCACGCTGGCCGCTCCTGCCGACGTGAGCGCGCCTGAGCTGGCGGACTTCGATCCCAAGGTGGACTGCCTCGCGCCGGGTCGTGCTCGCTTCCGCACCCTCGCCGCACGCCTCGCGCTCGCCTACGTGTCGCCCAGGGACAACGATCGCGACGGCCTGGTGAAACGGCTGTGGGCTGTCCTCGCGCAATATCTCCCGAACATGCCACGGCCGGTCGGTGTGCGGGGGCTCACG
Organism: Polyangia bacterium; assembly: GCA_036263495.1. Taxonomy (GTDB): domain Bacteria; phylum Myxococcota_A; class Polyangia; order Palsa-1104; family SHYY01; genus DATAGU01. The sequence goes on from DATAGU010000181.1 coordinate 25,775, forward strand.
CTCCTGTTCGACAACCAGCGCCGCGCACAGGTCGGCCTGTCCGAACTCTCCGATGGCGAGCGGGCCGTCCTCCTGCTGCTCGGCGAGATCGCGCTGCGCAATCCCGAGCACGGCGTCGTGCTCATCGACGAGCTGGAGCAGCACCTCCATCCACGCTGGCAGCGTGACATCCTCGACGCGCTGGTGGCCCTCGCACCGACGGCGCAATTTATCATCACGACACAGTCGGTGAGCCTGGCCGCCTCGGCAGAGGACGATCTCGTCAAGATCGGCGACTGGGACGAGTATGGCGCGTAAGAAGATCGGGATCCTGCGGAACGACTCGCACGGCTTGGTCGGGGTGGCCCGGGTGGGCTTCGATCTGCCGGCGTCGCCGACGATCACTCGCCGAACAGCGGCCAACCGGATACTGCGTGCGCTCCACGAGCGGCAGATTCCCTGCGAGCGACTGCTCCTCTCCGATGGGCCCGTGAGACGCGGGGCGCTGTTCGACCTGGCCGGACAGCGCGTGCCGTTCCCGCACGAGACGGATCGTCGCTACGATATGTGCTTCGTTGGGCTCGTCGATCCGTCCGCGGGCGCGATGTGGGGGCATCCCGCGCACTGGGCCTTCGTTCCGGCGCGTGGCGCCTATGACGAAGATGCGGCGGTCGAGTTCCTGGACACGAGCCTGCCCGAGCATCCGCGCGGTCTGGTCCGCCTCATTTCCGCCGAGGAACCGTGACCCGGAGGGCTTTCATCTGGTGCGGTCAGGTGCGAGGGGATGGTCGGGAGAATGGCTTTCCAGTGTGCGTGCAGGACGTGGAGCTGGCTTGCCGCGCGGCGCGTCGGCTCGGTGTTCCGCCGACGGAGCTGTGGGCCTTCGTCTCGCGGCACCACGATCTTTTGCCGCAGGGCTTCCCTCCCGCACAGCATCGTGATGCCACGGTTGCCGAGTTGCGCCAGGTGGCGGGGGCGATCGCGCGGGTATCCTCGCCGGGGGATGCGCTCTTGTTCGTTGGAGCCAATCACGGAGACAGGGGACTCGGCTTGATCGTCTCCACCCCACCACCCGACCCGCTGCTGCACGACGAGCTGACGGAAGATCCAGAGCCACTGACCCCAGAGGCGCTCGCTTCGTGTCTCGATAGCATCGCGGGGCAGCAGATCCTCCTCATCGGCGCCTGCTACAGCGGCATGTTCTGCCGCATTGCACAGGAGCAGCGGCGCGCTGTCCTCACCGCATGTGACGACACGGAGGTCTGGTCGGCGCGGCGCGGTGACACTTGGTGCTCGGCGTTCTTGGCGCCGATCTTCGAGTGGTGGACGGGGGAGATGATAGGCGGGGCGCCGCCGGTAGAACGCCTGCCGCTGGATGACGCCTTCGAGCGAGTCCGGAAGGGGTTCCGGCAGACGACCCGTCAAGGGGCGGCGATCGTTCCTCGTCGAGCGGGGACGGCCCACTGGCCTTGATTCAGTGAGACCATGCGGCCGTAAGCCTTCAACCTGATGTATTTCTGCTCAGTTGTTCTCTGGGCCTTCGGCCCCACCCCATCGAGATGAAAGGCCGCAGATTGGACGAACCTTTCTGACGCGCTGCTGCTCTTTCTTGTTAGCCTCCCAACCACTCCTCGGCGAGCGCCAGCGTGCGGGCGTTCTCGGGGAGGGCGAGGAAGCTGCGCTGCCAGGTTGCTTCGGGCAGTCGCCCGGCGGTGGCGAGCAGCCCGTCTCGGGCCGCCGCGATCGCCGCGCGGGCGCCGGCCGCGTCTCCGGTGGCCCACAGCGCCTCGGCCAGGGTGAGCGGCACGAGCCGGTCCTTCTCTTCCAGACCGAGCCCCATCTCTTCGCGCATGCGAACCGCCTGCTGCGCGAGTGGGAGCGCCTGCTCCGGGTGCTCCCGCCGCAGGAGGATGTGCGCCAGCGTGGCCACCACGCTCGAGGCATGGCCGCGCTGGGCCATCGCCTCCCGCGCCGCTGCCTCCGCCTCGTCGAGGCGCCCCATCCGGAGCAGGAGGGTGGAGAGGATCCAGAGCGCCTTGCCGAGGAACACGGGGTTCGCCTGGGCCCGGCGATGGAGGATGTGCTCTTTCATGATCTCCTCCGCCTCGGCCAGCGCGCCGTGTGTGACGAGCGCGTTGCACAGGCTGAAGCGCGCCCAGCGCGCCTGGAGGGTCGCGCCGAGGCGGTTCATGACCGTCTCGCTCTCGCGCAGCGCGGGGATCGCCTCTTCGAGCCGGCCGAGGCGGATCATCACCACCGCGGTCATCAGGCGCACGTACTCGACCTGGCGCACGTCTCCGGCGCGCTCGAAGTCGGCGCGCGCCGGGAGGAGCGTGTCGTGGGCCGCGGCGGGGTCGCCGAGGGCCGCATGGCGCATGGCGAGGATCTTCCGTACGTGTCCGGTGACCAGGGGATCGCCGTCGGACGCTCCCGCGAGCGCGGGCTCGAGCTGCCGGCAGAGCTCCAGGGCCGACGCCAGCCGGCCGATGCGCAGCAGGGTCTCGGTGACCGAGGCGAGCACGATGAACTGCGAGGCCAGCGCCGGCGCGCCCTCGACCGGGCGGCGCAGCTCCTCGACGAAGCCCACGGCGCGCCGATGGTCGCCGCGCAGGAACGCGATCTCGACGGCCTCGGCCATGGCGTGGAACCAGGAGGGGCTGTGCGGAGGCAAGAGGCGCTTCGCCTCTTCACTATGCTGCTCGGCGATCCCGAACTCGCTACGCCAGCGGTACGCCTCGGCCTGGATGAGCCGGGCCCTGCCGAGCTGCGCGCCCTCGGCGCCGCTCGCGACGATGCGCTCGGCGCGCTCGATGGCGGCGCCGAAGTCGCCCACGAGCGAGGCCTGCGTGGCCGCGCGCTCGTGGTACACGGCGGCCCGGACCGCCTCCTGGCCGCGCTCGAAGTGCCCGGCGAGGACCAGCGCATCCTGCTCGCCCGCCGCCTCGAGCCACTGGCCAGCGAGCCGGTGCCCGAGGACACGATCGCCCTCGGTCAGCATGGCGTAGGCGGCCTCACGCACGAAGGCATGACGGAAGCAGTACTCCTTCTCACCGGTGAACCGGCTCTCGGTGCGGATCGCGATCAGCTCCCGCGCCACCAGCTGCCGGAGCGAGGACTCGATGCCGGGGGCCGGGCGCGAGGACGACCGATCGCCCTCCAGGAGGGCATACAGCCCGCCGGCCCAGAAGTTCTCGCCGAAGAGGCTGGCCGCCCGGATGACGCGCCGCAGGTCCGCGTCGAGCTCCTCGAGGCGCACCTGCAACATCGCCAGCACCGTCTCCGGGAGCGCGTGCTCCTTGCCCTCGGCCACGGCGCGGATGAGCTCCTCGAGGAAGAAGGCGTTGCCCGCGGCCTGCCGCACCACCTGATCGAGCGTCTGCGGCGAGACCGAAGGGCCGAGCACCTGGCGCACGAGCCGCTCGCTCGCCTTGCGGGACAGCTCGCCGAGCCGGACCTCCTGTGGTCCGCGTTCGGCCCATAGCCGGGGGAACCGGTCGTGCACCTCGGGACGGCCGAGCGCCAGCACGAACAAGGGGCGCTCGGGGAGATCGCGCAGCGCCCCGTCCAGCCACTGCACCGAGGGCGCGTCCCCCCACTGCAGGTCTTCGAGGACGAGGATCACCGGGTGCTGCGCGGTGGCGGCGGCGAGGAGGTCGAGCCACGCCTGGCGCATCTGATCGCCCATGAGCTGTGGGTTGCGGCGCGCGGCGCGCAGCTGCAGGCTCTCGGTGTCGTCGAACGGCACGCCGGCCAGCTCGCCGAGGAACTCGGCCACCCGCGCCTCTGCCGGGCCCGGAGCATGGCGCCGGACGCACTCTCGCACCTGGGTCCGCCGCCGCTCGAGCGGCTCGCCCTCCTGTACGCCGGTGGCGTGCCGCAGGAGCTGCCCGAGCAGGCCGAGCGGGGAGTCGGCGCTCATGGGAGCGCCGTGCGCGACCCAGATCTCCACGGCGGGTTTCTCCTGCCGGGCCCTGCGCAGGAACTCGTAGCCCAGCCGGGACTTGCCCATGCCCGGCGCGCCCGTGACCAGGAGGGCGCGCGGCACCGGCGTCTCCACGCACTCGTCGAAGTAGGAGGCGAGCGTCGCCAGCTCGAGATCCCGGCCCACGCAGGACGTCGCTCGTCCGAGCAACCGGCGCGCCGTCCCCTCGGCGGGGAGCACCTCCCGCTCTTCGCCGAGCTCGAACCGCCCCGGGGAGATCTGCGTCACCTGGAAGCGCGCCTCGAGGAACCCGGCGGTGACGGCGTCGAGGTAGATGGGCGCGGCGTCGCTCCGGGGATCGGGGGGCGCGCCGCCCGGGACGAGGAGCCGGACGGCGCGATCGATCACCTCTCCGATCGGCACCCCTCCGGCAGGCAACTCGTCGCGGGTGTGGCTGCTCGGGGCCGAGCCGCGCCCCGTGGCGAGGCCGATGGCGACCTCGGGCCGGGGGAAGAGCGCCCGCATGGCGAGCGCGGTCCGCGCCGCCCGCAGCGCCTGCTCGCTGGCGCTGCCTCTGGCCATCAGCGTGGCCACCATCGAGCCGTCGTGGAGCCGTTCGAGCCGCGCCCCGAACGGCGCCACCGCGGCCTCGAGGTCGCTCACGTCGAGGATGGCGCCGGTCATGGGTTGCGTCTCCCCCTGCAGGAACTCGACCGAAGGGGTGCCGGACGTCGCCACCACCACGCTGATGAGGCGCCGCTCCGCGTCCGTCAGCGTGGAGGGCCGGGCGGTGGCCGGCTGGGCGCGCAGCTCGTCGGACCGGCGGATCGACTCCAGCTCGCGCGCCAGCTCGAACGCGTTCTGCGGCCGCTCGGCGGGATCCTTGGCCATCATGCGCGCCACCAGGTCGTCGAGCGCCGCCGGCACGTCCGGGCACAGCGCGGCCACGCGCGGCGCGGGCTCGAACAGGACCTTCACCAGCACGGCCATCACGCCGTCGCCGGAGAAGGCCGGGCGGCCGGTGAGGCACTCGAACAGGATGCAGCCGAGGGCGAACACGTCCGAGCGGACGTCTACCGGGGCGCCGCTGCGCGCCTGCTCGGGCGCGATGTAGCCGAGCGTGCCGACGAGCGCGCCGGTGCGGGTCACGACCCCGGTGGCCGCGAGCGAGCGGGCGATGCCGAAGTCGAGGACGCGGACGTCATCCACCCGCCCCCCGACCAGGAACACGTTGGCCGGCTTGATGTCACGGTGGACGAAACCGCGCGCGTGCGCCGCGCCGAGCGCCTCGGCCACGTGGCGCGCCATGGTCAGGCTCTCCTCCATGGAGAGGCCTGAGCGCGTCAGGCGCTGGTCGAGGTTCTCGCCCTCGAGCCATTCCATGACCAGGTAGAACTCGCCGGAGGACGTGAGGCCCTGGCCGAGGTAGCGGACGACCGAGGGGTGGTCCAGATCCGCGAGCAGCCGCGCCTCCCGCGCCAGGCGCAGCTCGTCCTCGCGCCCGCCCCCGCGCAACACCTTGAGCGCCACCGTGGCGCCCGTGCCCCGTTCGCGGGCGCGGTAGACGGCCCCCATGCCGCCGACGCCCGCCAGCTGCTCGATCTCGTACCGCTCTGCAATGACGTCACCTGCCCGCATGAAGCCTCCTCGCCAGGTGGGGAGCCGGAACTTGTCTGCCGTTCGGCATCCTCCCACAAAACCGCTGTCTTGTTTCACCCCGTACGAGATCGCTCTAGAGGGGGGCGGCCCGGTCCGCGTGCGAGACGGTGTGCGGGCCACCCCGGAGCACGCGCCCGGCCGGGGGAATGACGCGATTTCAGTCCGTTAGGGGCCTCGCGCTGGTGCGGATCCCGGCCCTGTCTAACTCCTCGACGAGAGCCATGAGCAAGCGGGTGTTTCGCAGCGAGGGCGCTCGGCCGTGGAGTCGGCGAGCGAGCACGACAGCGCGGCAGACGAGAGCGCCGCATCCCCCCCTCACCATCCGGACCGCGGAGTAGAGCATGGCCTCGGACCCTGTGCTGCTCGGCCGCCCGAGCGATGCGGAGCTCAACGACCAGCTGCTCTCGCCGATGTGGCGCCCGAAGAGCCGGGTGTGGCTGCCGGCCTTGGCCCTCACCGGCCTCGGGACGCTCCTCCTCCTCGTCTCGGTCACCTACACGGTCACGACGGGCATCGGCGTGTGGGGCAACAACATCCCCGTCGCCTGGGCCTTCGGCATCATCAACTTCGTCTGGTGGATCGGGATCGGTCACGCCGGGACGTTCATCTCTGCCATCCTGCTGCTCCTCGAGCAGCGCTGGCGTACCTCCATCAACCGCTTCGCCGAGGCGATGACCCTGTTTGCCGTGCTGCAGGCGGCGCTCTTCCCGATCCTGCACCTCGGGCGGCCGTGGTTCGCCTACTGGGTCGTGCCCTATCCCTCGACCATGCGGGTGTGGCCGCAGTTCAAGAGCGCACTGCCCTGGGACGCGGCGGCCATCGCCACCTACGGCACGGTGTCGCTCCTCTTCTGGTACCTCGGCCTCGTGCCCGATCTGGCGTCGCTGCGCGACCGCTCGCCGCGGAAGTGGCAGCGCATCGTCTACGGCGTCCTCTCGCTCGGCTGGCGCGGCTCGGCCCGCCACTACCGGCACTACCGCATCGCCTACGGCCTCCTCGCCGGGCTGGCCACACCGCTCGTGGTCTCGGTGCACAGCATCGTGTCGAGCGACTTCGCCATCACCCTCCTGCCCGGTTGGCACTCGACCATCTTCCCGCCGTACTTCGTGGCCGGGGCCATCTTCTCGGGCTTCGCCATGGTGATGACCCTGCTCGTGCCGGTGCGGCGGCTGTTCGGGTTCGAGAACGTCATTACCACGCGCCACCTCGACAACATCGCCAAGCTCACGCTCGTGACCGGCCTCATCGTCGCCTACTCGTACCTCTGCGAGTTCTTCCTCGCCTGGTACAGCGGCGAGCACGCCGAGATGCACACCATGCTGCACACCTTCACGAGGGGGCCGAACTCGTGGGTCTTCTGGCTCTCCCTCTTCTGCAACGTGGTGGTGCCGCAGCTCTACTGGTCGCGCATGGCGCGCACGACGCCGCTCATCGCCTGGTTCATCTCGATCTTCATCAACGTCGGCATGTGGGGCGAGCGGTTCTCGATCATCGTCCTGTCCCTGGAGGAGGACTTCCTGCCTTCGTCCTGGCACAGCTACTCGCCGACCTGGGTCGATGGGTCGATCCTCGTCGGCACGATCTGCTTCTTCGGCTTCCTGTTCGTGCTCTTCCTGCGCTTCGTGCCCTTCGTGCCGGTGACCGAGGTGAAGGAGCTCAAGCACGAGCTCGAGCATGAGTCCGCGGGCGAGCCCCTGCGCGATGAGGAGAAGAGGTGATGCGTCAGGCCCTGCTGGCCGAGTTCGCCTCGGCCGAGGCGTTGCTCCAGGCGGTGCGGGCGTGCCGCCGGCGCGGCTACGAGCGGATGGACGCGTTCACGCCCTTTCCCGTGCGCGGGCTCGAGGAGGCGCTCGGGCTGCGGCGCTCGGGGCTCAACTGGGCGGTCTTCCCCATCGGCGCGGCCGGGGCCGCGGGGGCCCTCTTCATCCAGTGGTTCGCCAACGCCTGGGACTACGACATCAACGTCGGCGGCAGGCCGCCCTTCGCGCTCCCGGCGTTCATCCCCATCACCTTCGAGATGACGGTGCTCCTGTCCGCGTTCGCCGCGTTCTTCGGGTTGTGGTGGCTCCTGCGCCTGCCGCGCCTCGCGCACCCGGTGTTCCAGGCCGAGGGGTTCGAGAGCGCGTCGAACGACCGCTTCTGGCTCGGCATCGACGCCCGCGATCCCTATTACGACGCGCTGCGTACGTCGCGCGAGCTGGACGCGCTCGGGGCGCTGCGGGTGCGCCACGTCGGCGAGGAGGGCGCATGAGGGGGGGGAGGCGCGTGCACGGTCTCGTGGTCCTCGGGGGCCTGCTCGCCGCGGGCTGTGAGGGCATCCTGCCGGACATCGATCTCGAGCGGATGAAGGATCAGCGCAAGGCCGAGCCCTACGAGGCGAGCCCCTACTTCGACGACGAGCGGGCCATGCGGTCACCGCCGGCCGGGGTCGTCCCCTACAGCTCCCGTGAGCCCTACTCGGTCGAGCAGCGCGAGGGCCGGGTGGACGGACGGTACACGACCCACATCCCGCTCCCGCTCAGCCGCGTCTTCGTCGAGCATGGGCGGGACGAGTTCAACGTCTACTGCGCCGTGTGCCACGGCGCGAACGGCAGCGGCGTGTCGGCTGTGGCGCACAACATGGACTTGCGCCACCCGCCCTCGCTCCTCACCCAGCCGGTGCTCGGCTTTCCGCCGGGGCGGATCTATCAGGTGATCAGCGAGGGCTACGGCCTCATGCCGAGCTACGCGTACGCCTTGTCCGTGGAAGACCGCTGGGCGGTGGTGGCCTACCTCCGGGCCCTGCAGCTCAGCCAGGCCGGGGTGCGGATCGATGCGCTGCCGGCCCCCCAGCGCGAGACCGCCCGGAGGGCGCTGCCATGAGACCCGGGGTGCGCGTCATGACCGGCGGGCGTCGGGCGCTCGTCGCATCGCTGACCCTGGGCGCGGCCGGTGTCGTGGGGCTCCTCCTCGCCTTCCTCCTCGACCCGGGGCGCACCTTCTACGCCTACTTCACGGGCTACACCTTCGCCCTCAGCCTGGTGCACGGCGCCGCGATCTTCCTCATGATCTGCTACGCCATGAACGCCACCTGGCCGATGGCCGTGCGGCGCCTTGGCGATGCGGTGCTCGCGGTCATGCCGCTCCTCGCCGTGCTCTACCTGCCGATCTTCTTCGGCTACGGGCACCTCTATCCCTGGATGCACCCTGAGCGCGTGACCGAGGCGCGGGTGCGGGAGCTGCTCGAACACCGCGCGCCCTGGCTGAACCTGCCCTTCTTCGCCATCCGCTCGATCGTCTACCTGGCGTTCTGGGTGGTGGCGTGCGCGCTCCTCCGCCGCGCGTCGCTGGACATGGACCGGGACCGGGACGGCGCTGGAGCCGGGGGCGCCGACGGGGACGGGGCCGCGCGGGCGATGCGCGAGGAGCTCAAGCGCCGGCTGCGCGTGCGGAGCGCGGTCCTGCTCGTGCCCATGGGCCTCACCATCACCTTCGCCGCCTTCGACTGGTGGATGACGCTCTCGCCCGACTGGTACTCGACGATGTTCGGCGTGTACTACTTCGCCGGCAGCTTCCTCGGGGCGCTCGCGCTGCTCACGGTGCTGCTGTGGGCCGGGCAGCGCGCCGGGCACCTCGAGCAGGTCGGCCGGCCGCACTACTACGCGCTCGGCCGGCTACTCCTCTCCTTCGTGATCTTCTGGGCGTACATCGCCTACTTCCAGTTCTTCCTCGTGTGGATCGCCAACAAGCCGACCGAGGTCCCGTGGTACCTCGCGCGCCTGGCGCGGAGCCACCCGGGCCCGCGCCTGGTGAGCCAGCTGCTCGTCGTGGGCCACTTCTTCCTGCCGTTCCTCGCGCTCCTGCCCTATCGGGTCAAGCGGCGGGGGTGGCTCCTGGCCGCGATCTCGCTCTGGCTGCTGGTCGCGCATTACTTCGACGTGCACTGGCTCATCGCGCCGGAGACCGGCGACCGCCCAGGATCGGCCTGGGTCGATCTGGCGGCCCTCCTCGGGCTGGGGGGCGCGTGCGTGGCCTGGGGCTTGTGGCGGCAGAAGGGGCATCCGCTCGTGCCGGTCGGTGACCCGGACCTCGAACGAGCGCTCGCCTACGAGAGCCATTAGGAATCGCCGAAGGGGAGCCCGCCCGATGTCAGGCCAGAGATCAGGACCGATGCCAGGAGCCATGCCAGGAGACATGGAAGACCCGATGACGATGACCGAGGAGATCCATCCCGAGATCCATGAGGACGAGGACGTCCTGCCCTCGCGGACGATCCTCGTCACGCTGGTGAGCACGGTGGCCCTGGGCGGCCTCCTGTGCGCGGTGGCCTACGGGCTGCTCCTGTTCAGTGAGCTGGAGCTCCGGTCCCAGAGGGAATTTCCCGAGCGAGAGCTGCCGCCGCCGCGCGAGCGTGCGAGCGTGCGCGCGGAGCCCTTCGAGGTGCCGCGCCCGCGGCCCAGCCTGCTCGAGGAGCAGGGCGAAGGGCTGCGTCGCTACCGCTGGATCGATCGGAACGCCGGCGTGGTGGCCGTGCCTATCGACGTGGCGATAGGGCTGGTGGTGGCCGAAGGAGCGCGATGACGAACGTGCGGGCAGGCGGGGTGGGGCGCGGGGTGGTGGGCAGGATGCGCGCTGGCGCGCTCGCCTGTCTCCTCGGGCTCGGGTCATGGAGCGCGGGGAGCCTGAGGCTCGCGCACGCGGAGGGGTCCCCTGCGGGCAGGCGGACGGCCCTGCCCGAGGTCATGCGCGAGGTGGACATCGACGAGCACCTCGGCCAGCGCCTGCCGCTCGATCTGCGCTTTCGCGACCCGAGCGGCGCCACGGTGCGCCTCGGCGACTACTTCCGCGACGGCAAGCCGGTGGTGCTCGTGCTCGGCTACTTCCGCTGCCCCATGTTGTGCGATCTCGTCCTGCGAAGCACGGCCAAGGCCATGCAGCGGCTCGGCTGGGAGATTGGCGCCCGCTACCGCGCGCTCACGGTGAGCATCGATCCACAGGATCGTCCGGCCGGCGCGGCGCTCGCCCAGACGCGCCTCCTCCAGGCCGTGGGGCACGTCGAGGCCCGCGCGGCTTGGCCCTTCCTCGTCGGGGAGGAGGCAGACATCCGCGCCCTCGCGGACCGGGTGGGGTTTCGCTATGTCCACGACCCGAAGAGCGACCAGTATGCGCACCCCGCCTGCGCCGTGGTGGTGGCGCCCGACGGTCGCATCGCGCGGTACCTCTACGGCGTCGAGTTCCCGGCCGGCGACCTCGGGCTCGCGCTCATCGAGGCCAGCCAGGGGCGCATCGGCGGCATCGCCGGCCGCGTGCTCCTCACCTGCTTCCGCTATGACCCGAGCACGCGGCGCTACGGCCTGCTCGTGCTCGGCGTGATGAAGGGCGGAGCGGCGCTGCTCCTGCTGATGGTGGCGGGCCTCGTCGGCTTCCTCTGGCTGCACGAGCGCACGAGGCGGCGGGCGCCTCGAGTCACGGGCCCTGGCTCTGGCTCTGGGAGGTCGAGATGACGGGCACGATGGCGAGCCACGCGGGCCAGATGCTGGCCGACCCCGCCGTCACCGCCGATGGCGGCTGGTTCAACGAGGCCCTGCGCCGCATCCTGTTTTTGCCGGCGCAAGGCACGACGCTCGCGGCGGACATCGACCACCTGCACTACTTCGTCATCCTGACCACCATGGCCGGGGCGACGCTCATCACCATCCTGGGCGGCCTGCTGGTCTTCAAGTACCGCCGCCCCAGCGTCGATGGCGGCATCCAGCGCGAGCGGCCGGCCCCGAAGCCCCCGCTGTGGCTCGAGGTCATGGTCATCTCCTTTCTCCTCGGCCTGTTCTGCCTGTGGTGGATGATCGGCTTTCGCCAGTACGTGCGCATCCGCGTGCCCCCGACGGACACGATGGACGTCTACGTCACCGCCAAGCAGTGGATGTGGAAGTTCGCCTATCCCGACGGCCACCACACCATCGCCAAGCTGTACGTGCCCGCGGGGCGGCCGGTGAAGCTCATCATGACCTCGCGCGACGTCATCCACAGCTTCTACGTGCGCGAGTTCCGGGTGAAGCAGGACGTGCTCCCGGGCCGCTACACCACCCTGTGGTTCACCGCTCATACGCCCGGCACCTATCGCATCCTGTGCGCCGAGTACTGCGGCGCCGGGCACTCGACCATGCGCGGCGAGGTCGTGGTGCTCTCGCCCGCGGATCATACGCGCTGGCTGTCGAGCGGCGGCGAGGGCGCCGAGCCCCAGCCCGGCCGCGGCTGGCTGCCGGGGCGGAGCGGCGATCGCAAGACACAGGCCGCGCTCCAGGCCCCCGGCCTCGCCGGCCCCTCGTACGTGCCCCCGGCCACCGTCGACGAGTTCAACCCCCGCGAGCCGCTCGATCCCGTGCTCACGGGCCAGCTGGTGGCCGCCGAGCAGGGCTGCCTGCGCTGCCACACGCTCGACGGCACGCCGCACATCGGGCCGACCTGGGCCGGGCTCTACCGCAGCGTGGTGCCGCTCGCCGGCGGCGGCACCGTGGTCGCCGACGAGGCCTACCTCACCGAGTCGATGATGGATCCGCTCGCGCGGCTGCACGCCGGCTATCCGCCCGTCATGCCGACCTACTTCGGCATCCTCGAACCCGGCCAGACCGCCGCCATCGTCGAGCTCATCAAGTCGCTGCGCGACGCGCACCCACCACCGGCCCCGGCCGAGCCCGCCATCCCGATCATCCCCGAGGGCCCCGGGGCCACCGGCGCCCGCCGGCCGAGCCCAGCGCCCTCTCGAGGAGCCGAGACCCCATGAGCGCCACCTCCCAGCAGCCTCTGCCCGTCCTCGCGCCCGAGCCCGATTACCTGCGCGCCGAGAGCGGCGTGTGGTCGTGGCTCGGGACCAAGGACCACAAGCGCATCGCCCTTATGTTCTACGTCTCCGTGCTGCTCTCGCTCGGCCTCGGCGGGCTCTTCGCCCTGGCCCTGCGCACCGAGCTCCTCACCCCCGAACGCACGGTGATGGACGCGATCACCTACAACCGCATGTTCACGCTCCACGGCGTGGTCATGGTGTGGCTCTTCCTCATCCCGAGCATCCCCACCGTGTTCGGCAACTTCGTCCTGCCCATCATGCTGGGCGCGCGCGACCTCGCCTTCCCGCGGCTCAACCTGGCGAGCTTCTACCTCTACGTGCTCGGCGCCGTGGTGACCCTCGGCAGCCTCGTCGCCGGCGGCGTGGACACCGGCTGGACCTTCTACCCCCCCTACGCGAACTCCACCCCGCTCGCCGTCGAGCCCGTGGTCATCGGCATCTTCATCCTCGGCATGTCGTCCATCTTCACCGCCATCAACTTCATCGTCACCGTGCACACCCTGCGCGCCGAGGGGATGACGTGGATGCGCATGCCGCTCTTCGTGTGGGCCATCTACGGCACGAGCATCATCATGCTCCTCGCCACCCCGGTCCTCGGCCTGGCCCTCCTCCTCGTCGGCCTCGATCACGGCCTGCACCTCGGCCTCTTCGATCCCGGCGTGGGCGGCGACCCGGTCCTGTTCCAGCACCTCTTCTGGTTCTACTCGCACCCGGCGGTCTACATCATGATCCTGCCGGCCATGGGCGTCATCAGCGAGGTCGTGCCGACCTTCGCGCAGCGCCGGCCGAGCTCCTACACCCTCATCGCCATCTCCACGCTCGGCATCGCCTTCGTCGGCTTCCTCACCTGGGGACACCACATGTTCGTCGCCGGCATGTCGGAGTTCGACGCCGGCGTCTTCGGCATCCTGTCCATGTTCGTGGCCATCTTCTCGGCCATCAAGGTCTTCACCTGGACCGCCTCGCTCTACCGCGGGTCCATCCACTTCAACACCCCGCTCCTCTACTTCTTCGGCTTCCTGTTCCTCTTCACCTTCGGCGGCATGACCGGCGTGGCCGTGGCCACCCAGTCCCTCGACGTGCACTGGCACGACACCTACTTCGTCGTGGCCCACTTCCACTTCATCATGGTGGGCGGCTCGCTCACCGCCTTCCTCGCCGCCGCGCACTACTGGTTCCCCAAGATGTTCGGCCGCATGTACTCCGAGCGCATGGGGCTCCTCTCGGCGACCGCGGTGTTCATCGGCTTCAACCTCACCTTCCTGCCCCAGTTCCTCCTCGGCAACGCGGGCATGCCGCGGCGCTACTACAGCTATCCGCCCGAGTACCAGTGGCTGAACGTGCTGTCGACCGGGGGCGCGTGGCTCCTCGGCGCGAGCCTGCTCGTCTCGCTCGGCCACCTCGTCATCTCCCTCAAGTGGGGGGAGAAGGCCGGCCCGAACCCCTGGCACTCGCGCAGCTTCGAGTGGCTCACGTCCTCGCCGCCCATCCAGCACAACTTCCCCGAGACGCCGCGGCTCGACTACAGCCCCTACGACTACACCCTCTCGGAGGAGGAGGCCGCGGCGCGAGCGGCCGCGCGCGGTCAGGAAGGACCGGTCCCGATCGGCGCGCTCGAGACCGCCACCCTCCCGTCGAGAACCTCCCCCACCGACGCGCGCCTGCCGCGCGAGTGAGATGGCCATGCCCCTCGTCCTCGACGAACAATACTCGAGCTGGGCGCGGCGCGAGCACGCGCTGCGGTTCGGGATGTGGACCTTCCTGGCCAGCGAGATCCTGCTCTTCGGCGGCCTCTTCACCCTCTACGCCGGCTACCGGACGATGTACCCGGCGGCGTTCGAGGAGGCCATCCGGCACAACACCGTCGCCTACGGCACGGTCAACACGTACATCCTCCTCACGAGCTCCTTCACCGTGGCGCTCACCGTGTGGGCCGTGCGCCATCGCCGGGCGCGCTGGGCGCCGTGGCTCCTCCTCGCGACCGCGCTCCAGGGGATGGCGTTCCTCGTGCTCAAGGGCTTCGAGTACCGCGAGCACATCAAAGAGGGGGCGCTGCCGGGCCCGTTCTATCATTGGGCGGAGTTACCCACCTTTGGCGCCAACCGGTTCTACACCCTGTACTGGGTGGCGACCGGGCTGCACGCGCTGCACGTGACCGCGGGCATCGGCGTCCTCCTGTGGATGATGGTGCGGGCCGCGCGGCGGGCGTACACCGCCGAGCGCCACGTGATGCTGGAGATGGGGACGCTCTACTGGCACCTCGTCGATGTGGTGTGGATCTTCCTCTGGCCGCTCCTGTACCTGAGCTGAGGCGGACGCATGGCGAAACGGCACATCTCGGGCAAGGCCTACGTGCTCACCTACGTGGCGCTCCTCGTCCTGGCCACGCTGACGCTCGTCCTGTCCTGGGTGTTCAAGCGGTCGGGCCTGGGCGGCGGCGCTGCCAGCCTCGCCGTGGCCATCGGCATCGCCGCCGTGAAGGCGTTCCTCGTGCTGTGGTTCTTCATGCACCTCGCCGAGCAGCGCTTCGCCAACCGCCTGGTGGTGCTGGTCTCGGTGACGCTGCTCGGGATCCTCATCGCGCTCACCGCCACCGACGTGGCCACCCGGCACACGTTCCCGCCCGCGCCGAGGCCCACGCCGAGCGCAGGGTTCTACGAGCGATGAGGGGGGCGGGAGGGCATTGGAGGGGGCGTCACGTCATGTAGACGAGCATGCCGAGACCGTCGCGGACAAGCTCGGAGACGAAATGCTTCACCTGTTCGAAGTACACGCCGACATAGCTGTCTTCGGTTTCGACGTCGTCCGCATCGACGGCGTAGAGGTCGGCGGCGCGGATCCGTTCGACATCCCAGCGCGCCATGAGGTCCGCGCGACTGATCGGGCGGAGCGCGGCATCGATGTCGCGCACGTCGCCGCTCGTGAAGGCACGGGCCGGTCCATAGCCGACATTGATATCGCCAATGGTGACCCCGCCCGCGATGAGGAAGCCGAGCGGCATCGTCCCTGTCCAGACCTCGCCGGTCAGGAGGAAATGCATCCCGTGCCAGGACTTGTCGATGTCGAGCCGTCGTTCGGGCTCGGAGGCGCCGCCCTCGTCGTACAGGAACGCGATGATTCTTTGCGGGTCTCTCACCATGCTCGCGACCTCCTCATCCGTGGCCGCCGCGAATCTCCCGATCACGCTCATGTCGTTGTCTCCTACGTCCCCTGCTCTTTGTTCTTCTTCGCTATGCGTTGACGCCGCAACATTTTTTGTATTTCTTGCCGCTGCCGCAGGGGCAGGGGGCGTTGCGGCCGGGTCTTTCGGGGGCGCGGACGGGATCGGGGGGCCGGGCGATGCGGGCCAGCCCGGCGGCGGCGGCGGGCGAGAAGGTGGGGGCGTCTTGGATGTGGGCCGCGGGGAGGTAGAGCTCTTCGGCGGGTCGTGGGACGAGGGTCATGACGCCCTGCAGGAGGGTGGTGAGGTGGCCCCGGGCGAAGAGGTGTTCGAACGGTAGGTTGGCGAGGCGCGCCAGGGCGTGCTCGTCCTGGAACATCTCTTCTTGGGTGCGCTGGGGGCGGCCGGTGGCACGGTCGACGACGATGCAGGCCATCATGTGCGCGAAGACACGGCGTTCGATGGGGCCGAGAGCGCCGCTCAGCTTGGGGTGCTCCATCGACTCATGGATGCAGGCGAGGAGGGGCTCGGCCCGCGGGTCTTCGCGCACGGTGGCGGGCATGCGCGCGAGGCTGAGGGCGCCGAGGGCCTCGGCGCGCAGTCGCTGGTGGCGCAGGGCGACGGCGACGAGGCCGAGGGCGGGGCCGCTCCAGCCGGGGAGGGACTCGCGATCTTGCAGGGCGCGCTTGAGCGCGGGGAGCGCGAGCTTGCCGGCGCGGGCGATGGCCCAGAGGGCGCGCAGGCTGAGGGGGCCGTAGCCGATGGCCAGGATGGGCAGGTACACCTTTTCGAAGAGGTCGGCGTCACCGAAGATCTTGCGCTCGACGTGCACGAAGCCGCGGCGGCCGGTGTGGCTGGTGAGGACGAGGAGATGGCCGAGGCGGTGGAGGGCGTTCCAGTAGGCGCGCAGGTACGGGGCTTCGGTGTGGGGGCGCTTGATGCGCGCGACCAGCGGCATGTGCTTGACGATCGCGCCCAGTTCATCGAGGAGCTGGCTGACGAGCTGGCCGTGGATGAGCGGGGCGATGGCGAGGAGCCGCTGGAGGTCTTCTCGCGGGAGCCGCGAGCCGGCGTGGTCGAGCTGGTGGATGAGGTGGTCGAGGTCCTGGTCGCGCAGCGTGGAGAGGGCCTGGGCGACGAGCGCCTCGTCGCGATCGGCGCGCCGGAGGTGGTGCTCGACGCGCTCCCAGGGGAGGACGGGGAGGGGGCCGAGGTGCATGCCGGCGCCGAGGCAGGTGACGAAGCGGCCTTCGTGGGTGACGAGCACGTGGGGCGGGGCGTCCCCGGGGGCGAGGGGGATGGCGCAGCGCTCGGTGGGGGTGGGCAAGGCGGGATCGCGGAGGAGGGCTCGCACGAGGTCGGGCTCGTGGTAGAGGCGGAGCGCGATCTCGGTCTCCCGCCGGGTGACGCGCTCGAGACGGGCGAGGAAGTGGAGGTCGTGGCCCCGGTGGGTGAGGAGGTCGTCGGGCTCGGGGGGCGTGTCCTCAGGTGGGGGCGGCGGTCTGGGGGGCTTTTCCAAGGTCTGACCCTCCGCGAGTCTCCTCGGCTCGGTGGCGCCGATACGTTTCGGGGCTCCGCCCATACCATCTCATCGCTGCGATGCCCTCGCCACCCTCCCACTGGAAGAATCGCGCCTGCAAGAACTCGCAGCGCGATCGCGGCAGCCGAGATCGATCTGTCGGATCATCCACTCGCGATCCGGACGCCGAGATCGACCGTCAGATCCTCACGATCGCGATCCGGACGCCGAGATCGCCTCATTAGATGCATCCGCTCGCGATCCGGACGTCGAGATCGCCCTGTGCGAGAGGGGTGACAGGTTTGTCTTTCTGTCTTTCTTCAGGCGGGACGAAAGGCAGAAAGGTAGATCTGTCCCATTCGTCATTTCACCCTGAAACTCTCTTCGCTCTCATGTGGCGCAGGAGGGGGCATTTCCGGTCTGATGAGGGCCTCGGAACTCTTGATCACGCTCCCGCTGGGAGAGTCTCGCACCTACGTTGATGTCCTGCGCGACTGCGGCCCAGCGCGACGTCCGGAATACAACCGGGGGGAGGGTCAGACGGAGAGCGAGATTATCGGGCTAACCCAGTCACCGTTGCCGATATCAAGGTCCTGAAGGTCGGCGCCCGTCTGAAATCGCACCCTCCCCTCTCCTCTTTGTTCCTTGGTGCGAACAAGGAGGCGGACGGGCTCTCCAGATGGGATATTGGCCCCGAGGTAGAGCCTCCACTGGAGTGTCTCACCATAATCTGAATCGACAATCAGCAGTTTGCCACTGAATCCGAATTGCCGGATCTTGCACGATTGGGCACCCACTCGCCAGTTGTCCAGATAGATCGGCAACCCAGGTTCGGCTTCTACTGCGCCGTTTCCCCCAATGGTCCATTCGCCATTCTGAAGCTCGAACTCAAGATGAGCCGAACCAGAGCGCCTCCAAACCGAAATACGAGCAATCGGCATCGATACCCCTCCAATCTTGTTCGTCGAGTTCTCTTGCCTCGCTCTATGAGCATCCCAATATTACCATGCCCGCGGGAAGACGGAAGCCAGAATAGCGCAGGACCGCCTGTCATCATCCGGGGCCGTTATCTTCCAGGGCATCTCCGCGCGCCAGGGGTCTGGAGATGGGGTTCAGGGGGGCTGGACATGGGGTTACGCGAGCGACTGCTCGTGGCGCTTGAGCGATGTAGGAAGGAAGATGGACAGAGAGTAGGTAAAAGGTGTAGAGGAGGTTAGGGCAGTGGTTCCCAAAGGAGGCCTCATGAACAACATGACGCGGACGTTTCTTCTTTTCCTGTGCCTCAGCCTGCTGAAGCTCACACACGCTTTCGCTGGGATTGCACCACCCTTGGACGATTCCGCCTCAATAATGTGCGTTTCCGAAAACCAATCGTTGCAAGAACCGATATCGGTTACTCCTCAGTCGGATATTGAACCAGCGGCATGCCAAAACAAAACATGCGTAGTTGATTCCAGTTGCGCATGGAAATCCTCAGTAAGTTGGGCGTGCTTCTGCTGCAGTCGTTGTGTTGCCGGCCGTGATAACTGTGTGACCGTAAACGTGTGTGAGCCGACCAGTGGGATTCGCCCTGCGTGTTAGAGTATGCCGATCGGTGTGAAGCCCAAAACATGTGAGTCGGGTGCCAGGTCCATAATTAAGAAATTAAAGGATTGAAAAAAAGGCGGGCAAATACACGGCGGAGTATTTGTGAAGGACGTCCCCTTCCTTTCATTCGTCCCCTTCCCATTTATCCCCTCCATTTTGTCCCCCCTACTTGTCTTCCCCTTGATCGGGTCTGTAATAGGCTGCCTCAACGAACTCGATCTAATGGGGTCGCAAGATCACATTATGGTATCCAAAATCACCGACCAGCGTGCCGCCGGGGATTTCGATATATGGCATATACTTCCTCTGGATCCGAGTAGCACCGACCGCGTACCTCCTGTATGGACGGTTCGGTCTTGACGGGTTCAGTTTTTGATTGTTGCCGCGGGCGCCTCATGGACCGGCGTCTTCTCCACCGGCGCCGTGAGCGCTCTGCCCGTAGCCGCGATCGGCTCACCCCCTGCGGTCGCCTCTGGCGCCAGCGTCTCTGCCCCATCCGCCGCCATTGTGCCTGGGGGTATGTCCCGGCCCTGAAGCGACCTCGCCCTCCCCCTCCCCCTCGCCCATACTAACGACAACGCCTTGGCCCACCCCGCCTGGCCGAGGCTGAGCCCTTTATGAAACACGCGGCGGTTTGGGCGGCGCTCACTTCTGCGAGGCAGCGGCGCCGACCGTCGACAGTTCGGGCGCCGCAGGACTCCGCGCATACTCGATCTCATGCTCGTAGTCCGCCCGCGAAACATTCGGTCCACCGCTCGCCTCCTGCCGCTCCGTTTCGGCGAGAGTCTACCGGCTCATCGGCGCCCTCGACAGGGATGCGACCTTCAAGAGCGGCCCAGTGAGCATACGCAGGAGCGTCCCCATGGTCGATCCTCGCCCCTCCGCAGCTGATGCGGCGATCCGTCCGGACACATTGCGTCCTCAAAAACTGGCACCGCGATCGCGGCGGCCGAGATCGATCTGTCGCCGTCGACCACTCTCATCCCGCCGCCGAGATCGACCTGTCGGATCCCCACCATCGCGATCCGACCGTCGAGATCGCCCTGTCGATCTCATCCACTTACGATTCCGACGTCGAGATCGACCCGAGGAGATCCACCCCCTCGATCCCGACGTCGAGATCGCCCTGCCAGGTCCCCCCATCACGATTCGACCGTCGAGATCGCTTCGTCATGCGCAGGACCGAGCGATCCCGAGGTCGAGATCGCTCGGTCACATGTTGCACTTGGATTCCGGAGGTCGCGGAGCCTGCGGGTCCGCCCCTCCGCCCCAAGCGCTTGCCCAAGGACCGCCTGTGTCGTAATATTTCGACATGGCTACAATACAAACCTTCGGCACCGACGACACCCTCGCCACCCTCCGCAGCGAGTGGCAATACACCCTGGCGCGCCTCCTCAAGAGTCCCCACTCCGAAGCCTTCGTGCGCGAGTTC
>DATAGU010000182.1:0-45036 GCA_036263495.1 Polyangia bacterium
TCCCCGGCACCTTCCACCACTTCCGCCGCGCCCGCGGCCAAACGCTGGCACGAGCGCTTCGTCCTCTTCTACACCCCGGTCTGGATCGCCGCGGTGGCGGCCTGCATGTTTGGCCCCTGGCTCGGGCGCTGGGAGGATCCGGGGCACCTCGCGCTCGGCGTCGGCCTCGCCTTGCCGCTCTGGCTCGGTCCGCTCCTCTGGCCGGCGCCCGCGGACCGGGGCCGCCCCCTGCTCGAGCGCCACGGCATCCGCTGGAGCCTGTGGATCGCGGTCCACACCTTCCTCCAGATGTACTTCGGCTCGATCCTGTTCTTCGACCGACTCGGCATGGAGTACCACTTCCGCACCGCCTGGGAGCTCAACCGCTCGCCGGTGTTCCTCTACTTCCTGACCATCTGCTACTTCAGCACCTATTACGCGGTGTTCCAGCGGGTGCTGGGCGAGTGTGACCGCCGCTTCCCGGCGGCGCCGCGCGGGTCGCGGCTGCTCGTGCGGGCGGGGCTCTGCTACGCCACGGCGTTCGCGGAGACCTTCTTCATGGGCAGCGAGGTGATGGCGCCGTTCTTCCGTTACCGCGACCGCGGCTTCATGCTGGCCTGGGGGTCGGTGTGCTACGGCACGGTGTTCTTCGTCAGCCTGCCCCTCATCCTGGGGCTCGATGAGCGCGAGCAGCCGTCGGCGCCGCTCGGCGAGGTGCTGCTCCGGCTCCTCGGCGCCAACATGCTCATCCTGGTCCTCTACGAGATCTACGGGGGCTACATCACGTGGTGGGGGCCGCGGGTCTGAGGGGCCTTCGGTCTCTTCAGTCGAGGGATCTAGGGCAGGCGCTTCCGGGCGTGGAAGATGCGCGAGGTGGGGCGGCCGTCCTCGTCGACGGGCTGGGTCCAGAACGCGTGCAGGAGGCGGCGCTCGGCGTCCACGAGGAGGACGCCGTATTCGCTCAGCCAGGCCGGCAGGTGCCGCTCGAAGCTGTAGCTGGCGAAGGGCTTGTCGCTCACGGCCTCGTTGGCGCTGCAGCGCGCGCCGCCGGGTTCGCACGCGGCGTAGGCGAGCGCCCCGCCGCCGTCGCGGTTGTCGAGCCAGGTGACGTGCAGCGCGCCGGTCCTGGGGTCGAGCGCGGTCTGCGGGGTCATGTGGGTGGCGCAGGTGGCGTCGTCGTTGACTTTGATGCGGGTCCAGGTCTTGCCCTGGTCGCGTGAGGTGCCGAGGTAGATGTCCCAGCGGCCGTCGGGGGTGCCGCTCGGCCAGGCGACGTAGAGGAAGCCGCGCGCCTCGTCCATGGTGACCTGGGGGTTGGAGAAGTAGAAGGGGACGGGCTGCCCCTCGGACACGAGGGACGGGGGGCTGAAGGTCTTGCCGCCGTCGTCGCTGCGGGTGTAGAGCACGCGCATGGCCGGGTCGCCGTAGCGGCTCTCGACGTGGTCCTCGCCGCTGACCGCGACGAGGTGCAGCGCGCCCGAGGGGGCGAGGAAGACGTCGCCGTAGGCGCCGAGGGGGGTCTTGACGCTGGTGGCGAAGTGGGGGGCGCCGAGCTCGCTCCGCGCGACCATGAGCCCTTCACCGGGCTCGCTGTAGTAGATGGAGTAGATGCCGCCCGGTCCCGCGGCGACCATGGTCTTGTCGATGCAGCCGCGGGTGCCCTCGGGGCAGTCGGCGGGGGCGTGGGCCGTGCCGGGCGGGGTGGTCCAGGTGAGGCCGTCGCGGGTCTCGGCGTAGCCCACCTTCATGTTGCGCTCGGGGGCCCCGCCGTCGTGGCCGAGCCATACGAGGCGCGCCTTGCCGTCCGGGCCGTCGCTCATCCAGGCGTCGAAGGTGTGGCGGCGGTCGGTGGGGTAGGGGTGCAGGGTGGCGCGGCCGTCGGGTTCCATGCGGCCCACGATGAGGCTGCTGTCGCCGGAGAAGAAGCGGGCGCGGGCGTTGAAGGCCACGGCCAGCGCGCCGTCCGGGAGCAGCGCCGCGGCCGGCTCGACGTCGTAGAGGAGGGCTCCCGGGGTGGTGGCGCTCGAGAGCTGATGGGGTGGTTCGAAGCTCTTGCGCGCGAGGGGCGGGAGCTGACACATGGCCACGGAGGGGCCCTTGAAGCGCTGCACCGCGCGCCGGTAGCCCCAGACGCCGAGGACGAAGAGGAGGAGGAGGAGCGCTGGGAGGAGGCGCAGGAGGAGGAAACGGAGCACGGGGTGATGCTTGAGGTGCATGCGCGGGCCTCGGTGGTGGGGATGGGCAGGGATGCTCTTCTGTTGGTTGGTGGGGGTCAAGCCATAGAGGCGGGGGCGTTGTAGTGGAGGGGCCGCGAGGGCGTGGTGGGGTTTGGACTCCCACGGGATGGTGAGTAAGGCCCCAGTCGTCCGGCGTCGTGGGCTGCGCTACCTTGCCCTCTTCGCAATCGAGCGCTGCGCAGGAGGTGGTCATGAAACGATTCGTCTGTGTCGGGTCCCTCTGTCTGATCGGCCTCTTCGGACACACGGCCGCGGCGGCGACGCTGGCGGCGACGCTGCCGAGTGACCTCAAGAAGGCGGGCTGCTCGGGCGACACCGATGGGGACTGCCTCGACGATGCGGTGGAGGGGGCGCTGGCCACCGCGATCCGGCCCAACGTCTTCTATGACGAGGACGAGGACTGCAACTACCAGGACTCGTCGCTCCACTATAGCCGCAAGGACTTCTACCAGGTGCGGCCGCGCCCGCAATCGTCGACCGAGCGGATCTCGGCCTGGGCGTCGGGCGGCGCGGCCAAGTGGGTCAACGTGACGTTCTTCCTGAACATGCCCCACGATTGCCAGAGCTACGTCCTCGGCCTCTTTGGCGGCCACCAGGGGGACTCGGAGAAGGTGGAATACCTGCTCTACAGCTACGATCTCCGCACCTGGTACGTCTACAACGGCCGCTACTGGCACCACACGTCGCCGTATCACGACTTCTCCGGCAGCTACCTCGCGAACCTGTCGCAGGGGCTCGGCTCGCCCTACCCGATCGTGGCCTCGGACGAAGACGGGCATGGCTCGTGGCCGGGGCTGTCGCTGAGCTCCTCGGACTGCGCCGGCCCCGAGGACAACTCGTTCAATGACTGCTTCATCGGCGGCCTCCAGTCCGACTACGTCAACGGCCGCTATCAGCCGGTGTACGCCGGGCGCAACGTCGGCGGCCCCTCGCCCGAGCGCTGGAACTCGTTGGTCCTGACGGTGACCACAGGCGGTGCCGCGTACTCGGTGTTCGATGTGGGCCACGGGACGAGCAACCGCGAGTACTGGACCAACACCGCGCCGTACGCCCCCTTCTGCGGCTGGGAGTGCCCCAGCCGCGCGAGCGATGGCAACTGCAGCACTTCGTCGCACAGCCAGACCGAGTGCAGCAGTTCGCTCGACTCCAAGGTGGACAAGACGGCGTTCACGCTGTAGGGCCAGCCGCGGCCGCCCGTCACGAGAGACCCTCTCCCCGGGCGCACCCCTCCTCTCCCGCTTCTCCTCCTGCCACCACGCAAGGTCGACGAAGCAGGGCCCGGGCAGTAACGGGCCGCCCCGTGAGCGCCGTAATCCTTCATGAGGACCGTTCTTCGATCCGAAACCTGTGCAGGAGAGTGTGGCGATGAAACGAATACTGAGCCTTGGGACCCTGGGTCTGATGCTCCTGACCGCGCGCGTGGCCGCGGCGGGGACGCTGGCGGCGACGCTGCCGAGTGAACTCAAGAAGGCCGGCTGCGCGGGCGACGTCGACGGCGATTGCCTCGACGATTCGGTGGAGGGGGCGCTGGCCACGGCGTTCCGGCCCAACGTCTTCTATGACGAGGACGAGAGCTGCAACTACCAGGACTCGTCGCTGCATTACAGCCGCAAGGACTTCTTCCAGGTGCGGCCGCGTCCGCAGTCCTCGGAGCGCATCGGCGACTGGCAGCCGGGGGGCGTGGCCCGGTGGGTCAACGTGACGTACTTCCTGCTCATGCCCCACGACTGCCAGAGCTACATCGTGGCGGGCGGTCACCAGGGCGACTCCGAGAAGGTGGAGTTCCTGTTCTACAGCTACGACCTCCGCACCTGGTACCTCTACAACGGCCGCTACTGGCACCACACGTCGCCGTATCACGACTTCTCGGGCACCTATATCGGCAACCTGGCGCAGGCGATCGGCTCGTCGTATCCGATCGTGGCCTCGGACCAGGACGGGCACGGCTCCTGGCCGGGCCGGGCGATCGATTCGCAGGACTGCGCCGGCCCCGAGGACAGTTTCTACAATGACTGCTTTGACGGCAGCATCCAGTCGGCCTACTACGGCGGACGCTATCAGCCCGTCTACGCGGGGCGCAACGTCGGCGGTCCGGCGCCCGAGCGCTGGAACTCGCTGGTGCTCAACGTGTCGGGCAGTACGGCCTACTCGGTGTTCGACGTGGGGCACGGCACGACGAACCGCGAGTACTGGAACAACGTCGCGCCGTACAACAACTTCTGCGGCTGGGAGTGCGCCGGCCGCACGAGCGATGGCAACTGTTACTATTCGTCGCACGCGGAGACCGAGTGCAGCGACGGTCTGTCGACCAAGGTGGACACCACGTTCTTCAGCGTGAGCACGGCCTGTGGCGAGGCCGCGTGCGTGGCGGTGGCGGGCGCCAAGAATGGCAGCCACTTCACCGGGGCCGACTGCACCGGCACGGAGTCCTACTACACGCCCTATGACTCGGGCACGACGCAGCCGAACCCCGACGGCCTACGCTACTCGTGGGATGGCAGGGGCGTGGCCGGGACGGTCTATCGCACGGTCACCAACCGTTCGTTCCGCGCCACCAATGGCGTGTGCACGAACTACTGGCCGAACGGCAACACGCTCGATTACTTCGTGACCATCTACCGGTAGCCGGTGGGGTGAATCGGCAACGAGATACTCCGCCGGCCCCATGCATCGATGGGACAAGATGCGGGCGAAGCCCGCGGTGAGCGAAGGCCGGAAGGCCTGAGCGGATCCATGCATGGGGCCGGCGTTTAGTGAGAGAATCGGGGCCATGGCAAGTCGGTCAACTCGCGAACGGCAGCGCGCGGCCCTCCCCAAGACCCCCGCGCCCCCGCCATCACGGCCGGGGCGCGGGTGGTGGGTGATGGTGGCGATGGTCGCGCTGGTGGGGCTCGTGATCCTGCGGTTCGGCCGCAAGGAGCCGGTGCCGGAGGCGCGTCCGGAGAAGCCGGCGCAGCCGTCGGAGCACGCGGCCGCGATCGAACGGCTGCGGTCGCTGGCCAATGCGCACGCTGCGGCCGTGGCGCGGGCCCAGGCGCCGGAGCGTCCTGCCGCGGCGGCGGGCCCGGAGGCGATCGACGATGACGAGCGCAGCCGGCGCGAGAACCTGCACGATCCGGTGGCGTCGCTCATCCCGCTCCTCGCCGGACAGACGCCCGAGCAGCAGCTGGCGTACCTCAAGTGGGCGCGGCGCCTGCCCGAGGGGGGATATGTCGCGGTGTTCCCGGATCTGGTGGGCGCGCGCGACATCGCGCCGGTCGAGCGGGCGCGTCTGGGCGGCGACGCGATCGACGGCCTGATCGAGCTGCTCGAGGGGCAGGGCGTGCGGGTGGCGGAGCTGCCCGCCGACGTCAAGCCGGTGCAGGTGGTGGAGCATCCGCCGCCCGTGGAGATGCCGCCCAGCCTGCGCGAGACCTACAAGCCGTTCCCGGGGGATCCGTATCGCCATGACCCGGTGGGGCCCGCGCCTCCGACGTCGCCCGCGCCCGCGCCTTCTCCCTCCGTTCCGTCTTCCCCCTGACCTACCCCGAACCTCCGACTACGCCGGCGGGCGCCAGCCCTTGACCGGGCCGAGGCGGCGGCGCTCGCCCTGGTAATGACCCCCGACGTACTTGGTGGTCATGAGGTAGAGCGCCGAGGAGAGGCGGTTGAGCGCGAGCTTGAGGTCGTCGCGCTCCTCGCCGGGGAAGGCGTCGTAGAGCGCCAGCTCGGCTTCGCGGGCATAGGCGCGCGCGAGGTACAG
This sequence comes from Polyangia bacterium, assembly GCA_036263495.1. GTDB lineage: Bacteria > Myxococcota_A > Polyangia > Palsa-1104 > SHYY01 > DATAGU01. The sequence goes on from DATAGU010000182.1 coordinate 5,959, forward strand.
CTTGGCCACGACCGGTCCCTGATGCACCGAGGGGTACATGAAGGGGACGCCGTAGAGCTCGAAGGTGTGGTGCGAGGCGTGGCGCAGCGCCGCGGCATCCATGCCGCAGAGCTTCCACGGGCCGAGCGGGCGGTCCATCACCTCGGCGCCGACGAGGGTGCGCACGAGATCGAGGGCCTCCCCGAGCTCGCCAACGAGCCCGAGCGCGCCTTCGGCGTGCGCCGCGAGCTGGGCGTCGAGGACCAGGCCCTGCAGGGTGTCGAGCTTGCCGCGCAGCGCGATGCGCGGGTGGCTCTTGTCCACGAGCGACTGGTCATCGTGGAGGTGGGTGAGGTGCTCGGGTTTCTGTGAGAGGCGCTCGCCTGTGGCCAGCACCTTGTAGCGGGCGGCGCCGCCCGGGCCGCCGGGTCCAGGGGGCCTCGCGCCCGGGGCCTCACCCGCGGCGCGTACGGAGCGGTGTCCGTCGAGGGGGGCGCGCGCAATGTCGACCACGGCGGCGGCGAAGGCGAGGGCCGCGGCCTCGCAGTCCTCGAGCGCGCCGGTGAGGTAGGCGCCGCCGTAGTTGGTCTCCGAGGGGGGGCCGAACCACTTGGCGAGGCGCACCGGCGCGGCCTTGAGCGCGGCGTCGAGGGCGATCACGGACTCGAGCGGCGGGGCGATGAGGTAGGCCATGGACTGGCCGGGCGCGATGCCGGCCAGGGGCGCGAGGTACCGGCCTGTGGCGCGCACCACGTGGGGGAAGAAGGCGAGCTGGCCGCGCTCGTCGGCGGCGTAGAACCAGGCGTCTTCTTCGAGGGAGCGGCGGCAGGCGGCGAGGGCCTCGTCGATCTCGTCGGGGTCGCGGGCGGCGTAGATGCCGATCGCCTCGCCCGAGAGCGGGCCCGAGGGATAGGAGGACCCGGCGTAAAAGGACCGCGCGTAGACCACCTCGACCGGCGCGGCCTTGGTGCCCTCGTCGAGGGCGACGTAGAGGGCGTCGTCGGAGGTGCAGGTGAGCATGCCGAGCGCGCGCAGCCCTTCCGGCAGGTGCAGCTCGGCGGCGAGGCTCTCGTCGACGTATGGGATGGTGCGCAGCGCCAGGATGCGCGGGCGGAGGGGCTGGAGATCGACGAGCGGATGCCGCGGCGGTGGCTGCACCGGGGGAACATAACCCGTGGCGCCCGGGCCTGGTCAAGAAGGGTACCGGCGATCGTGTGGGCCTGCTCTGGCGGCGGGGGGCTGCTCGCGCAGGGGCGGGGCGGGAGCGGTCAGGAGCGTTCCAGCCCCGCCTGGGACAGAGTCTGGAACGCGCCCTCGAGCGCGAAGACGGCCTCGAGTGCCGTGGCCCACTCGGACGGGTGAGCGGCGAGACGCCGCGCGGCGGCCTCGGCCGCGTCCACTCCGCGGGTGAAGGCGTCGAGCGCCGCCACCGCCTCCGAGGCGAGGGCGCCGGTCTCCTCCAGCTCGGCCCGCAGCTCACGCCACCTCACGCCGAGCGACACCGGCTGACCTTCGGCATCGGGCACGGCGAGCAGGCGTCGCTCGAGCTCGGCGATGTCGGCGGGGCGGGGCGCGGCGCCGCCTTCGGTGAGGGCGCGCAGATCGCGGGCGCACCATAGCGCGTGCTTGAGGAGATCGTGCCGTACGCGTCCGAGCCAGCTCGTCCTGACCATGCCTCGAGCGTAGCACCGGGGCGTCAACGCTACAGTCAGCCAGGGCCGGCCTCAGTAAAGCGCCCCGCAACTTGGTGACCACCGCGAGGGACCTTCTGCGCAGGGCCGCTCCGCGCTCGGGCTCCTCGGCCCACGCTGAGGGCCCAGGGCTGACCCTACTGCCCATGCCTGCGGAAGCGCGCTCAGATGGGATGAAGCGGCCAGTGTGAACGCAACCGGCCAGGGCACCGCAAAAGGCGAAGAACCCGAGGTCGAGGCGGCGGTGGGGTGCCGGGGTCCTCGCCTCAGTCAAGGGCAAGCTCGCTTCGCTCGGCGCAAGCGCCCCTTGTGCGAGGTCAAGGACGGTCAGGTGGGCACGTCTGCAGGGCGCTGTCCTTAGAGACGTCGAGGACGAGTTCGGGAATGTCGAGGTCGAGTTCCGGGATGTCGAGGTCGAGTTCCAGGATGTCGAGGTCGAGTTCCGGGATGTCGATGTCGAGTTCCGGGATGTCGAGGTCGAGTTCCGGGATGTCGACATCGACTGCCTGGGCAGTCGACCTCGACTGCCCAAGGCCTCGATGTCGAGAATGAAGTGTTGATGCCTAAAGGGGTTTTGGGGAACGGGGGGAGTCCGAGCCAGGACGCGCCGGTCCCGAGGGCGTCGTAAGAAGCATCACATTAGAGCAGGCGCGAGACGCCCTGTCAGGCCTTGGCCACCGCGGCGCGCCAACGTTCGAGGTGCTGGGCCACCTCGCGCTGGGGCATCGCCGGCCGGAAGCGCCACCCCTCGCGCCAGGCCCGCCGCGCGTCGTCCAGGCCGCGCCAGACCCCGGCGCCGATCCCGGCCAGGAAGGCCGCGCCGAGGGCCGTGGTCTCGATGAGCGCCGGGCGGACGATCTCCACCCCGAGCACGTCGGCCTGGAACTGCATGAGGAGATCGTTGGCCGACGCGCCGCCGTCCACCTTGAGCGAGGTGAGCCGGCGGCCGGCGTCCTCCTGCATGGCCGTGAGGATGTCGTAGTTCTGGAGCGCGATCCCCTCGAGCACGGCGCGGGCCAGGTGGCCGCGCCCGGTGCCGCGGGTGAGGCCGGTGAGGAGGCCGCGCGCCTCGGGCCGCCAGTGGGGCGCGCCGAGCCCCGAGAGGGCCGGCACCGCCACCACCCCGCCCGAGTCCGGCACCGAGCGCGCGAGCGCCTCGATGTCGGCGGCCTTCTCGATGATGCCGAGCCCGTCGCGCAGCCACTGCACCATGGCCCCGGCGATGAACGCCGAGCCTTCGAGCGCATAGGCCACCTCGCCGCCGATACGCCAGGCCACGGTGGTGAGGAGGCCGCGCGTCGAGGCCACCGGCCGGTCGCCGGTGTTCATTAGCAGGAAGGCGCCGGTGCCGTAGGTGCACTTGGCCTCGCCCGGGGAGAAGCAGGCCTGACCGAACAGGGCCGCCTGCTGGTCGCCCGCCATGCCGGCCACCGGGATGCCGTCGGGCAGGCCGAGCGCGCCGAGGCCGCGCGTCGTGCCGTAGACCTCGGCCGAGCCGCGCACGGCCGGCAGGCACTCGCGCTGCACGCCGAAGAGCGCGCACAGCTCGGGGTCCCAGTCGAGCGTGTGCAGGTCGAAGAGGAGGGTGCGCGAGGCGTTCGAGACGTCGGTCACGTGCACCCCGCCGCACAGGCGCGCGACGAGGAAGCTGTCGACCGTGCCGAAGCAGGCCGCGCCGCTCGATGCCTGCGGGCGGAGGTTGGGGACGTGTTCGAGCAGCCAGGCGAGCTTGGTGCCCGAGAAGTAGGGATCCAGGACGAGGCCGGTCTTGTGGCGCACGCGTTCGAGGTGACCGGCGGCGCGCAGCGCCGCGCAGCGATCGGCGGTGCGGCGGTCCTGCCAGACGATGGCGTTGGCCAGCGGCTTCTGCGTGGCGCGGTCCCAGAGGAGCGTGGTCTCGCGCTGGTTGGTGATGCCGATGGCCGCGATCTCGTCCGGCGAGACGCGGGCGTGGGCCAGGGCCTCGCCGAGCGCGGCCGCGACCGAGCGCCAGATCTCCTCGGGGTCGTGCTCGACCCAGCCCGGCTGCGGGTAGATCTGCGGGAACTCGCGATAGCCGCGGCCGCGCAGGGCGAGGGTCTCGTCGAGGACCAGCACGGTGGTGCCGGTGGTGCCTTGGTCGATGGCGACAACGCAGCGGGACATGGCGCCTCCTTGGAGCACGTGGGGAAACGGCAGGGAAGACAACGGGTCTCCAGCAGAACCGGAGCCGACCGACTCCGTTCATATCATCACCCGCCTCTTACCCATGTACTTGTCGCCACAGCTGATCGCCGATATCGTCGCCGGGCCATGACCCACCCCCTGCTCGATGCTCCGCCTCTCGACATCGCCCAGACCTTCGCCGGTCGGCGTCTCCTCTTCATCGGGGCCACCGGCTTCGTCGGCAAGGTGGCGCTGTCCCTGCTCCTGCGCAACTACCCGGGCCTCGGCAAGGTGTTCGTGCTGGTCCGACCCGGCGCTGGGTCCTCAGCCGAGGAGCGCTTCTTCCGTAAGATCGTCGGCTCGCCGGTGTTCGACCCCATCCGCGAGGTCTGGGGCGAGGGCACCGAGGCGTTCCTGCGCGAGAAGGTGGTGCCGCTGCCGGGCGACGTCTCGCGCCCGGACGTGAACTTCGGCCCGGCCGAGTTCGAGACCCTCGGCCGGCTCGACGCGGTGGTCAACAGCGCGGGCCTCGTGTCCTTCAACCCCTCGCTCGAGTCGGCCCTGCGCATCAACACGCTCGGCGTGAAGAACGTGCTCGACGTGTGCCGCCGCACGGGGGCCGGGCTCGTGCACATCTCGACCTGCTTCGTGGCCGGGAACCGCGACGGGGAGATCTGGGAGGACGAGCCGGTCGGCGGGTTCTTCCCCCGCCAGGGCGAGCTGCGCGACGATGACTTCTCGGTGGAGGCGGAGATCGCCGACTGCCAGCGCCTCATCGAGCAGGTGCGCGCGCGCGCCGACGACCGCGCCCACGTCTCGGAGTTCCGCGACAAGGGCGCGGCGCGGCTGCGCGACGAGGGCCGCGACCCCGACGACGAGCGCACCCTGCGCATCGCGGTGCAGCGCGAGCGCAAGCGCTGGGTGAACGAGGAGCTGGTGGCGCTCGGCATGGAGCGCGCCAAGCACTGGGGCTGGCCCAACACCTACACGTACACGAAGTCGCTCGGCGAGCAGCTGTGCGCCCAGGCGCTCACCGGGCCCGACGCGGTGCGCTCGTGCATCGTGCGGCCGAGCATCGTCGAGTCCTCGGTGCGCTATCCCTTCCCGGGCTGGAACGAGGGGTTCAACACCACGGCGCCGCTGGCCATGCTGTCGCTCATGGGGCATCGCAATGTCCCGGCCGGCGACAAGGTGATCCTCGATCTCATCCCGGTGGACCAGGTGTGCGCGGGGCTGGTCGCGGCCACGGCGGCGACGATCCAGGGGACCAACGCCTTCGTCTACCAGCTGGCCTCGGGCGACATGAACCCGCTCTACCAGCGCCGCGCCATCGAGCTCGTCGGTCACTACAAGCGCATCTACTATCAGCGCCGCATCAAGGAGGGGGAGGGGAACCGCTTCCTCAACGAGCTCAACGCCCGCCTCGAAGCCATCCCGGTCACGCGCGAGCGGTTCGAGCGCACCTCGTCGCCCCTCTGGAAGGCGGCGACCGATGGCCTCATCCGCGCCATCGACGACCTCACGCCGCGCTGGGGGGCGCCGCGGCTGTCGGCGCTGGCCGACCGCGCCAAGGAGAAGCTGCAGAACTTCAGCGATCTGTCGGGGCAGACGATCGAGCTCATCGAGCTCTTCATGCCCTTCATCTATGAGCGCAAGTACGTCTATCGCTGCGACAACACGCGCGCGATGTTCGCGCGGCTCCCGCCGCAGGACCGCGCGGCCCTGCGCTGGGACCCGGAGGCCATCAACTGGCGCACCTACTGGCTCGACGTGCACCTGCCGGGGCTCGAGAAGTGGGTGTTCCCCGAGCTCGAGGAGGAGTTCAAGGCCAAGCCGAAGTCGGTCTACACCTACAAGGACCTCATCGAGCTGTTCGACGCCACGACCAAGCACCACCGCAACCGCACGGCCATGCGCCTCTTGCCGCCGAGCGGAGAGCCGGGGCAGGCGCAGGAGCCGCAGCGCTACACCTACGGCGATCTGCAGGAGCTGGCGGGCCGCGTGGCCGAGGGGCTGGGCCGGCACGGGGTCCAGCCGGGCGACAAGGTCCTGCTCGTGTCGGAGAACCGTCCGGAGTGGGGCATCACGTACTTCGGCATCCTCAAGCGGGGCGCGGCGGCGGTGCCGGTGGATCACCAGGCGACCCGCGAGGAGGTCGTGAACCTCGTGCGCTGGTCGCACGCGCGCGTGCTCGTGGTGTCCGAGCGGCAAGCCGAGCGGCTCGGGCTGCACGGCGCGCTCACGATGGAGGATCGGGGGGCGCGAGGAGGCGCGGCGTCCGGCGAGGTGGCCGGGGCGCAGGCGCCGTCGGCACCGGCGGTGCCGGTCCTCGGCTTCGAGGAGCTGCTCGCCGCGCCCCATGTCCTGCCGAACATCTCGATCGCGCCGGCGCAGGCCACCTGGTCGCTCGTGCACCAGCCCAAGGGCGACGACTTGGCCTCGCTCATCTTCACCTCGGGTACGACCGGGCGGCCCAAGGGCGTGATGCTGTCGCACCGCAACTTCACCTCGCTCCTGTCCAAGCTGGCGGGCGTCTTCGAGCTCGACCGCCACGACGGCATGCTCTCGGTGTTGCCGCTGCACCACACCTTCGAGTTCACGGCCGGGCTGCTCATGCCGCTCATGCGCGGCGCGCAGATCACGTACCTCGACGAGGTGAACGCCGACGCGCTGCAGGCGGCGTTCGACGAGGTGACGGTGTCGGGCATGATCGGCGTGCCGGCGCTGTGGCAGCTCCTGCACCGCAAGATCACCAAGACGCTGGCCGACCGCGGGTCGCTGTGGCTGCGCGTCTTCGAGGCGGTGGTCGAGCTGCACCGCCGCCTGCGCGACAGCGCGCCGGTCCAGCTCAACCTCGGCAAGCTCCTCTTCTGGCCGGTGCACAGCCGCTTCGGCGGGCGTTTGCGGCTCCTCATCAGCGGCGGCTCGGCGCTCGCGCCCGAGACCATGAAGGCCTTCCGCGGCCTCGGCTTCGACCTCTTCGAGGGCTACGGGCTCACCGAGTCGGCGCCGGTGCTGACGGTGAGCCGGCCGGGGCGCAAGGTGATCCCGGGCTCGGTGGGCGAGCCGCTGCCGGGCATCGAGGTGCGCATCGATTCGCCCGACGCCACAGGCGTGGGCGAGGTGATCGCGAGCGGGCCGAACGTGATGATGGGCTACTACGAGGACCCGGACGCCACGGCGGCGACGCTGCGGGACGGCTGGCTGCACACCGGCGACCTCGGCCGCTTCGACGAGGACAAGCGGCTCTACATCGTGGGCCGGCAGAAGGACGTGATCATCGCCGCCAACGGCGAGAACGTCTATCCCGACGAGCTCGAGGAGCTGTATCGCGACTCGCCCTACGTGAAGGAGCTGTCCATCGTGGGGCTGCCGGACGAGCATGGCGGCGGCGAGCTGGTGGCCTGCCTGGCGGTGCCCGAGTACGAGCAGCGTGAGGACCGGAAGGATCTCGGCCGCGAGGAGATCCGCGAGCGGCTGCGCGAGCACGTGGGCGACGTGTCGGCCAAGCTGCCGCACTACAAGCGCGTCAAGGTGCTCCACCTCACCGATCTCGAGCTGCCCAAGACGGCGACGCGCAAGGTCAAGCGCAAGGTGGTGGTGGAGGAGCTGCGGAAGCTCGAGCGGCTGCGGCAGAAGGGCCAGGAGGCGCGGGCGGCGGGCAAGGCCGGCGCGGCCGGGGCCTCTGGGACCGACGTCGGCGACTGGCTCCAGGAGGTCCTGGCGGCGGTATCGGGCAAGCCGCTCGAGCGTGTGCAATCGGCCGCGCGGCTCGACGAGCTTGGCTTCGACTCGCTCATGTACACCGAGCTCGGGGTGGCGCTCGAGGCCGCCGGGGTGGCCGTGCCCGAGGGCGTGGACCTGACAGGTGTGGCCTCGCTGGCCGACTTCCAGCGGATGGTCGGGAGCTGGGGGCGGCGTAAGGAGAAGGACAAGGACAAGGTCCGAGCCAAGGAGCACGGCGGGAGACGGGGGAAAGAGGCGCGGCGCGAGGGCGAGGCCGAGGAGATCCGCATCCCGCGCGGCCTGGTCACCGTGGGCAACGCCGCGCTCGACTTCGGCCAGCGCATGACGTACGAGCGGCTGTTCGAGACGCGGGTGACGGGCCGCGCCCACATCCCCCAGGACCGCAGCTTCCTCGTGGTCGCGAACCACGCCAGCCACCTCGACATGGGGCTCGTCAAGCACGCCCTCGGCGACTGGGGGCAGAACCTGGTGGCGCTCGCGGCCAAGGACTACTTCTTCGAGGACCCGGTGCGCCGGGCCTACTTCGAGAATTTTACGAACCTCGTGCCGATGGACCGCTATGGCTCGCTGCGCGAGTCCCTGCGCCTGGCCAGCGAGGTGCTGCGCGAGGGCTACGTGCTCCTTATCTTCCCCGAGGGGACGCGCTCGGTGAGCGGGGTGATGACCGACTTCAAGCCGTCGGTGGGATATCTCGCCCTCCAGAACCGGGTGGGGATCCTGCCGATGTACCTGGAAGGGACGCACGGCGCCCTACCCAAGGGGAGCGTGCTCCCCAAGCAGCGGAAGCTGGGCGTGCACATCGGGCCGTTCATCTCTTATGAGCGCCTGCTCGAGATCGTGGCCCCACATCCGCGCGGCGAGCACAATCGCGCAGCGGCGCACTATGTCGAGGCGGTGGTGCGGTCGCTCGCACCCCAGGGCTCAGTGAATTACCGGCCGCTCGTCCGAGAGACGGAACGGCGGGTAGGGGTGGTCAGCGAGCGCCCTGCTGGGCCCACGGCAGCCGGCGGGGGAGCCCACGGTCATGGAGGCGCGCACGGTCGGATCCTGGTCGAGGACGTGTCGCAGGCGCCGCCGGCCGGAGTGGCCGAGGTGGCGGAGGCGGCGGCGGGAGGGGATCTGCGGCCGACCGGGGGTCTGGGTGAGGCGCTGCACACGGCGGAGGAACGAAAGTGAGGGTGTTCATCACGGGGGCGACGGGCTTTCTCGGCGAGCATCTGGTCGAGGCGCTGGTCGAGGCCGGTGACGTCGAGGTGCGCGCGCTCGTGCGGCGGCCGACGAAGCGCCTGCGCGAGCTCGGCGTGGAGATGGTGACGGGCGACCTGGAAGCGCACGAGACGCTGGGGGCGGCGATGGCGGGCTGCGAGGGCATCTATCACCTGGCCGGGCTCGTGTCGCGGCGACCCGAGGACGGCCAGAAGATGATGCGCCTGCACGTCGATGGGACGCGCCATCTCCTGCAGGCGGCGGTCGCGGCCGGGGTGCGCCGGGTGGTCCTGGCCTCGTCCTCGGGGACGGTGGCGGTGTCCGAGGAGCCGGAGCCGATCCCAGACGAGACCTGGCCGTACGCCACGCGCCTCGTGGGCGGCTGGCCGTATTACCTGTCGAAGATCTACCAGGAGAAGCTGGCCTTCGAGCATGGCCAGGGGCACGGGCACAAGGCCGGGATCGAGGTCGTGGCGGTGAACCCCTCGCTCCTCCTCGGGCCCGGGGACTACCGCATGTCCTCGACCGGCGACGTGGCGCGCTTTCTACGCCGCGAGATCCCGGCGGTGCCGTCGGGCGGCGTGAACTTCGTCGACGTGCGCGACGCGGCGCGGGCCACGGCGGTGGCGATGCGCAAGGGGCGGGCGGGGGAGCGCTATCTCCTCGGGGGGCCCAACTGGAGCTGCGCCGAGTTCTTTGGCCGACTCGAGCGCGCCTCCAAGGTGCGCGGGCCGTGGTTGCGCGTGCCGCGCCGGGTGTCGCGCGCGGGCGCCGTGGTGCTCGAGGAGCTCTACAAGAAGGCGGGGCGCGGCGAACCGCCGGTCGATCGCATCTCGGTGGAGATGGGCGAGGTGTACTGGTACTGCGATTCTTCCAAGGCGGAGCGCGAGCTGGGCTTCACCATGCGCGACCCGGCCGAGACGCTCGACGACACGATCCGTTTCCTCCGCCGCCTGCCCGGTCAGAGCTGATCCCGCCTACTCCCGCCGGTTCATGAGCGCGGCGGCGTAGCCCGCGCCAAAGCCATTGTCGATGTTGACCACCGTCACCCCGGCGGCGCAGGAGTTGAGCATGCCCAGCAGCGCGGCGATGCCGCCGAAGCTCGCGCCATAACCGATCGACGTGGGCACGGCGATCACCGGACGCCCGACGAGCCCGGCCACGACCGAGGGCAGGGCCCCCTCCATCCCGGCCACCACGATCAGCACGGCCGCGCGGTCGAGGCGCTCGCGGTGCGCGAGGAGCCGGTGCAGCCCGGCCACGCCCACGTCGTGGATCCGGTCCACGTCGTTGCCGAGCAGGGTCGCGGTGAGCGCCGCCTCTTCGGCCACCGGCAGGTCGGAGGTGCCGGCGCTCACAACCAGGATGAGGCCCCGTCCCACCTTCTCGATGGGCCGTTGCTCGACCACGATGGCGCGCGCCGCCTCCTCGTAGCGCGCCCCGGGCACGCCGGCCAGCACGACCTCGGCCTTGGCCGGATCCACGCGCGTGGCCAGGAGGTTGGCGCCGCCCCGAGCGAGCTCACGCAGGATCCCGACGATCTGCTCGGCGGTCTTGCCCGCGCCGAGCACGACCTCGGGGAACCCGTGGCGCAGGTGGCGGTGATGGTCCACGTGGGCAAAGCCGAGGTCACGGAACGGCAGGTGGCGCAGCTCCGCGAGCGCGTCTTCGACCGTGCTCTTTCCGCCCGCCACCGACTCGAGCAGCGCGCGCAACTTCATCGGATCCATGAATCAGGCTCCTTGGTGACGGTATTCAATAATCCAAGTCACGGTCGAGAAGCCGACCTCCAAGTTGGGTTGTTTCATACCGTCACCGGCTCCCGCTGCGCGGCTCCTCGGTCCGTGTGCGCCGGCGCGGCATTCGCAGCTGGACTTCTTCTACCGCCCGCTCCGAGGCCCCGGTCACCGTCAGGACGCAGTTCGGAAAACGCACCGTCTCGCCGGAACGCGGGATGTGCTTGAGCCGGTCGAGCATGAGGCCGGCCAGCGTCTCGTAGTCCTCGCCCTCGGGCAGATCCACCTTGAGCTGCCGGTTGACCTCGGCGATGGGCGTGGTCGCCCGGATCCGCCACACGCCCTCGGCCTCCTTGCGGATGGCCGCCGGGCCCACGTCGTACTCATCTTCGATCTCGCCGACGATCTCCTCGAGGATGTCCTCGATCGTCACCACGCCCACGGCGCCGCCGTACTCGTCCACCACCACCGCCATGCCCTGGCGTTGCCGCTGCAGCCGCACGAGCAGGTCCACCGCCGGCTGGTTCTCGGGGACGTAGATCGGCGGATTCATGACCTCGCCCACCGTCTTCGCGGTGTGCCCAGCCTTGAACACGGCGAAGGAGTGCGCGATGCCGACGATGCGGTCGATGCGCTCGCGGTACACCGGGAAGCGGGTGAAGCGGTGCTCTTCGATGAAGCGCACCACGTCGTCGAGGGGCGTGTCCTCGCTGAGCGCCACCACTGAGGACAGCGGCACCATCACGTCGTAGGCCGTGCGCTCGCCGAAGTCGAAGATGCGCGAGATCATCTTGCGCTCGCCGTCGCTCATCTGGCCGCCCGCGCCCTTGACGATGAGCTCGAGGTCCTCGCGACTGACGAGCTTGTGGGTGGCCTCGAGCCCGAGCCGGCGCGCGATCCAGCCGGTGAAGCTGCCGGCCACGGCCACGGCCGGGGCGAACACGATCGAGGCCACGCGCAGGGGGTAGACCAGGATCGGCGCGAGCCGGTCGGCATGCTGCTGCGCGAAGGACTTGGGCACGATCTCGCCGAAGATGACCAGGATCGGGGTGAGGGCGAGGAGCACGAGCAGCTCCGCCTCGCCGCTGCCTCCGGCCAAGTGGTCGGCCAGCGCCAGGGTCAGGGTCACGGTCGAGGTGACGACCGCGATCTGGGTGCCGATGAGGGTGGTGGCCAGGAGCCGCTGCGGCGTGGACAGGAAGCGCTGGAGGAGCGCCCGCGCCCGCGCGCTCATCCCCACCCCCTGCCGGATCTTGATGCGGTCGGCCGAGATGACCGCGATCTCCGAGCCCGAGAAGAACGCTTCCATGGCCAGGCACACCGCGGCCACGATGAGGGCCGTCTTCATACGGTCTCCTTGGACGGCTCCTCGGGCCCGGTCGCGGCCGTGGACGGGGACGTGGGGAGCTCCTGCGAGGTGCGCTCCTCACGGGCTTCGGGCGGCTCGGGCGGGAGCACGGTCTGGTTGGTGGCCTCCTTCTCGTCGACGATCTCGCCGAAGAGCTCCTCGAGGAGGTCCTCCATCGTCACGAGGCCGGCCAGCCGGCCATACTCGTCCACCACCAGGGCGAGGTGTGTCTTGCGGCGCTGGAACTCGCGGAACAGGGTGTCGCACTTGATCGCCCGCGGCACGAAGAAGGGCGGCTTGAGGAGCTCGCGGATGGTGTGGCCCTCGAGGTGGTTGTAGCCGTAGCCCACGAGATCCTTGGCGTGGAGGATGCCCACCACCTCGCCCGAGCGCCCCTTGGTGCCCTTGCGGTAGATGGGCACGCGGCTGTAGCGCGAGTCGGCGATGGCATCGACCATCCGCCGGAGCGGCATCTCGTAGGGCAGCGCGAACACGCGGTCCGCGGGCGTCATCACCTCGCCCACCGTGCGGTCGCCAAACTCGAACACGTTGTGGATGAGGCGCCGCTCCGCGCCCTCGACCTCGCCCTCCTTCTCGCCGACGTCGATGAGCGCGCGGAACTCCTCCTCCTTGAGATCCTCCTGGTGCGTGGACAGGCGGGCCCCGAGCACGCGCAGGACCCCCTCGGCCACGAGCCGCAGCACCTCGCGGAGCGGCGCCACCACGTAGGCCATGAGCTCGAGCGGCCGTGCCACGACCCGCGCCCATTGCTCCGAGGAGCGGATGGCCAGGGTCTTGGGCGTCATGTCGCCGACGAGGACGATGAGCGGGACGGTGACGAAGGCGGTGAGGATGGTGACGAGGGCCGGCCGCACGATGCCGAGCCGCATGATCCAGTGCTCGCCGAGGCCGGCCATGAGCGTGGAGATGCCCACGTTGACGAGCTCATTGCACAGGATGAGGGTCACGATGAGGCGGCGCGGGTGGCCGAGCAGGCGCAGCACGGCGCGGTCCCGCTGATCGTTGCGCGTGCCCATGGCCTCGCGCTTGACGCGCGAGAGCGAGAACAGCGCGGTCTCACTCCCCGAGAACAGGCCCGAGCACGCGAGCAGGACGCCGACCAGGATGAGCCGTTCGATCCAGCCGAGGGTCATCCGTCCTGCGCTCCCGGCGCGCGGCGCCTGTCTCGTGAGGCGCGTGGGCCTGACGACATCGGTGAAGGGGAGCGATGTGAGGCAGAGGGCTCCATGAGACCATCAGACCATCGGGGACATCAGAACCATCGGGGACATCGCGGCCATCGCCTCAGGGGGTCACGGGCAGGGTAATGTAGAACCGGCTGCCCTGGCCGAGGAACGATTCCACCCACACGGACCCGCCGTGCGCCAGGACGAAGCTCTTGACGATCGCCAGGCCGAGCCCGGTGCCGCCGTACTCCCGGGTGGATGAGCTGTCCACCTGGAAGAAGGGTTCGAACAGCCGGCCGAGCGCGTCGGTCGGGATGCCGATCCCCGAGTCGCCGACGATGACCCGCACGGCCGGTGTCTTGTCGTTGGCGCCGCCCTCGCCCTCGCAGGCCGAAGGGCGCCCGAGCACGCTGAGCTCGGCCTCGATCCATACGTGCCCGCCCTCGGGCGTGAACTTGACCGCGTTGCTGAGCAGGTTGATGAGCACCTGCCGCACCTTGTCGCGATCGGCGTAGAGCAGGCGCAGCTCGGGGGGGAGGTGTTTGGTCATCGTCAGGCCCTTGCGCCGCGCCGCGGGCGCCACGGTGCTGAGGGCGACGTCGACGATGTCCTCGAGGCGGCAGGGCGCGCGATCGAGCCGCACCCCGCCCGCCTCGATACGCGAGATGTCGAGGATGCTGGAGATGATGCTGAGGAGCTGCTCGCCCTTCTCCATGACCGTGCGCACGTACTCGCTCTGCTCCTCGTTGAGCGGGCCGGCGAGCCCCTCGAGGAGCATCTCCGAGTAGCCGATCACCGACGTGAGCGGCGTGCGGAGCTCGTGCGAGACCGTGGCCAGGAAGCTCGACTTCATCTTGTCGAGCTGCTGGAGCCGCTCGACCGCCGCGGCCAGGCGCATGTTCTTCTGCTGCAGCTCCTCGTAGGCCGTGGCCATCGAGGCCGTGTGCATGCGCGAGGCGAGCAGCTTCTCGAGCCCCGCGCCGAGGAGCTCGTCGAGCACGTGGGCGAAGTGCTGGCCGTCCCGCCCCGCCGCGTCCCGGCGCTCCTTGGCGAGGGGACCGATGGCCAGGACGCCGATGGGATCGCCCTCATGGAGGAGCTGCTGTATGAGCCAGAATTCGCCGGTGCTGGCGCCGGCGCCGGGCGCGGGCGCGGTCAGGGACTTGAGCTCCGGCCGAGCCACGGCCCGCAGCACCTCGGGCACGGGTACGGTCCCGGTGCCAAAGCCAGTGGCGAAGCCGGGGGCAAAGCCGGTGGCGAAGATGGACTGACCCTGGGGGTCGAGGATCTGGACCGGCAAATGGAGGTCGCTGGCCATCTGGGTGAGGATGCGCCGGCAACGCGACTCGAGCAGATCGCTGAGCTGCACCTGGAAGTCGAGGGCGTCCGCCTCTCTTCCCGATAACGGTTCGAGTGCCGCGGGCACCGGCAGTTCGATCAGCGCGTCATCGTCTCCCCCCGGCAGCTCGGCGCCCGGCAGCTCGAACGGTCCGTTCATGAGGTCCGCCCCGCTTCGAGCAGCTGGTGCCGGAGCTGGCCGAGGAGCTGCTGGCCACTTAGGCCATAGCGTTGTTCGAGCTGCAGCCGCGCCTCGAGATGGTCCCAGGTGTGCTGCACGAGGCCGAGGAAGGTCTCGGCCACGCCCTCCCCCTGGATGGCCGAGGCCCGGAACATGAGCTGGCGGCCGCGCTGCGCCAGCTGCTCGATCTCCTCCTCGCTGCGCACCCCGGGCAGATCGCGCTTGTTGAACTGGATCACCAGAGGGATCGCGGCGGGATCGATGCCGTTCTCCTTCAGGTTGGACTTGAGATCGGCGAAGCTCAAATTGTTGTTGCGGGTCTCGCTGATGCGCGAGTCGGCGATGAAGGCCACCCCATCGGCACCCTGCAGCACCAGGCGGCGCGTGGCGTGATGCAGCGCCTGGCCCGGCACGGTGTAGACCTTGAACTTGATCGTCATGCCCCCCTGCGACCGCAGCAGGATGGGGAGCAGGTCGAAATAGAGGGTCCGGTCGTCCCGGGTATCGAGCGTGAGCAGGCGCCCGCGCATGTGGGGATCGATCCGCTCGAACAGCTTCTGCAAGTTGGTGGTCTTGCCGCTGTGCGGAGGGCCGTAATAGACCAGCTTGATGGCGATCTCCCGCCTCTGGAAGTCCGTCTGCACCAGGTCGCCGGTATCAAAAAGCTCGTTTAGCTCTCAATCTTAACGTGGAGTGCCCACGCCACCCAAATATTAGTACAGCGGGCCTGGGGACACGAGGCCCGACCAGGCCCGACCGAGAAACCAGAGCGCGGCGCCGAGGAGGACGAGGGCCGCGGCGTAGGTCGCGACCCGGAGCCACCAGGTGATCGTGTGGCCGAGCGGCGCGCCGGCAGGACCGATCTGGACTCGCGCCGCGGTCTCGAGCAGGGTCCGGATGCGCCCGAGGCGCGCCGTGGCGACGGGATCGCCCGGGCGCTCATGATAGCGGCGAGCCAGGGCGGCCAGCGGGTGTCCGCCAGGTTCCTGTGCGTCCTGGGGGCCGTGGGACCTCAGAGCGAGATCGAGCAGGGCATCGTGGCGGGCCGGGTTGGACCAGTCCGCCTCACAGGCCTGCCAGGCCGCGATCAACGCCGGCGACTCGGGGGGGTATTCGAAGCTGGCCCAGCGGCTCTGGAGCAGCCCGCAGCGCGCGCAGGCCGCGTCCGGCCCCAGACCGCTCGGTGAGGTCCGCGCATCGCCGCAGCGGGGACAGCGACCTTGCGATTCATCGGAGGCCATGCGTTCGTTCCCTTGTGTCGCTTCCCCGTTGGCGGAGCAAGGCCCGCCATGGCATCATGAGGCACCATGATCAACGATTCATCCACTTTGATGCTCGACGAGCAATGCGAGCGCCTCCAGCGAGATTCCAATGCTCTTGGGGTCATGGTGTCCAGCGAAGAGGGTCTCCTCGGTCACTCCGGCCTGCTCGGCCGTCTCCCCGATGGCATCGTGGATGCCGCCGCGGACCTCATCGCCAATGTCCTGGCCGCGTCCACCCGCAGCGAGATCCAGGAAGGAGACGATCTCGTGGCCCAGGTGGATGCCCTGTCGGCCTGCGCCGCGCCGCTCGGCCCCAAGGCCGCGCTGGTGGTGATCTTCGATGAACATTCCTCCCTGGCGCTCGTGCGCCTGCGCATGAAGCGGGCCCGCGATTCCCTGCTGCGCAGCCTGACCGAGCCGTAACCTCCGCACCGCCCGCCCCCCGGCAGCACTCCTTCTTCCTTCTGCGTCTTCCTCGATTTTCCTCCGTGAACCGCCCGGCGCCCCTGGCCGCTGTGGGGCATGACGAAGAGTTCGCGCCCTTGCAACCATACGGCGCAAGCGCTGCACGCCGGGGCTTGGCCGTGAGAGGAGGCAACGCGTGCCCCCGAGGCGATGGCGGGGTGGCCCCCTAGTTGCGTTAGGCCTGAACCGCGCAGGGCGTGAGGTCGCTCTGCAAGGCACCTGGCGGTGCTGGTCCCATCGCTGGTCGTGACGTGGCGCGCCGTACTCCAGGCCCCGGCCCAGAACGAGCCCGACGTCGTCCTCGCGCTGTACGAGGCGCTGGCGATCTAACTAACAGGGATGTCCACGTCGTACTCGACGCGCAAGCCGGCCGGCATCGGCTCAAACGTGATGATGTCGCTCGTCCACCGGCGACACCCGGAGGTTGCACAGGAAGCCCACGAAGAGGAGGCTCGCCATGATGTACATCGTGATGGTGTAGGCGTCGGCCTTGGGGACGCCGGCCCGGATCTGGTGCTCGCGGAGATAGTTGACCAGCACCGGGCCGAGGACACCGGCGGTGGACCAAGCGGTCAGGAGGCGGCCGTGGATGGCCCCCACGTGCATGGTGCCATAGAGGTCGCGCAGGTAGGCCGGGATGGTGGCAAAGCCCCCGCCATACATCGTGAGGATGATGGCGAAGCCGGTGACGAACAGCGCCACCGAGCCGCGGTGTCCCGTGGTCGGCACCAGGGCATAGAGGACGATGCCGAGCAGGAAGAAGATCGTATAGGTCGAGCGCCGGCCAATGTAGTCGGAGATCGATGACCAGAAGAAGCGGCCGCCCATGTTGAACAGGCTGAGGAGGCTGACGAAGCCGGCCGCCTCGGTGGCCGTGATCCGGCCCGGAAACATCTCCTGGATCATCGGCGAGGCCTGGCCGAGGACGCCGATGCCGGCGGTGACGTTCATGCACAGGACCCCCCACAGGAAGAAGAACTGTGGCGTCCTCATCGCCTGATCCACGCGCACCTGGGCCGTCGTGATGCGCTTCTGCGGGGTGGTCGGCGGGCTCCAGTCGGCCGGTTGCCAGCCGGGCGCCGGGATCCTCACGGTGAAGGCGCCGACCATCATGAGGACGAGGTAGAGCGCGCCCATGACCAGGAACGTCTCGTAGACGCCGACCGAGTCCGGCGTCTTGAAGTGGTTCATGAGCGCCACCGAGAGCGGCGCCGCGATGAGCGCGCCGCCGCCAAAGCCCATGATGGCCATGCCCGTGGCCATACCCGGCCGATCGGGGAACCATTTGAGGAGCGTCGATACCGGCGAGATGTAGCCGATGCCGAGGCCGCACCCGCCGAGCACGCCGTAGCCGAGATAGAGCAGGCCGAGCATGTGCCACTTCACCCCGAGGGCGGCAACCAAGAAACCGCCCGAGAAACAGAGCGCTGAGGTGAACATGGCGCGGCGCGGTCCCCCCTCCTCCACCCAGCGGCCGAACAAGGCGGCGGAGATGCCGAGGAAGGCGATGGCGAGGGAGAAGATCCAGCCGAGCTCGGTCAGCTTCCAGTCGCCTGGCGCCGACTTGGTGACGCCGAGGACCTTGGAGAGGGGCAGATTGAAGGTCGAGAAGGCGTAGGCCTGCCCGATGGACAGGTGAACGGCCAGCGCTGCCGGCGGCACGAGGAACCGAGAGTAGCCGGGAGGAGCGACGGTATGCGCCTTGTCGAGGAACGAGCTCATGGAATGACTCCCTGCGAGGGCCTGCGATGATGGCTCCAGCTTATGCCCAGACGATCACCGCTTACGCCCTACTCCACCACCGTTTGCGACCTACTCCACCATCGTTTGCGCCCTGCTGCACAACCGCCCTTCCCGCCACCCCCAACCGTGAGGTCCTCATAAGCGTTTCCAGTCCGTGACTGTTCAAGGGAGCAGGCTAACATACGCGTTCGATCTCCTTCCCCCATGCTGAGCCGGCGCGCAGAGGATGAAATCCTGGCCCGGGCGCTGGCCCGCGGTCTCATCACGCCCGCGGACCTCGAGGACCCGGGGGCGACGCTGTCGGTCCATCGGACGAAGCTCTCCGCCGTACGCTGGGGCAGCCGGCTCGATGGCCTCCTTAGCAGAGGCCGGCTGACCGAGGCGGTGCTGGCGGAATTGATCGAGGAGCTGTCCTCCGAGGACATCCTGCCGCAGCCGGCGCCCTCCTCTCATGAGGACGCCGCACAGGTGGCCACGAACGCGGCCACGCCCGTCCCTCCGTACCGACAGGGCCCGCCCTCGCCCCTCGCCCAGTCGACAGTGTCCGTGGGCGCCGCGTCGCCCGCGGACGCGATGGCCACGGCACCACCCTCCGTCCCCGTGGTCCGGCGCCCGGCGGGCCAGGAGATGGAGACGTTCTCGCCGCAATCCTCCGGCCACTACGAGCTCCTCGAGCTCCTCGGCCAGGGCGGCATGGGGCTGGTCTACAAGGCGCGCGATCGCCGCCTCGGCCGCGTCGTGGCGCTCAAGTTCATCCGCGGCGCCGAGCCCGAGCAGGCCATGCGCTTCCTCCAGGAGGCGCGCGCGCAGGCCCGCATCGATCACCCGCACGTCTGCAAGGTCTACGAGGTCGGCGAGCTCAAGGGCCGGCCCTTCATCGCCATGCAGTTCGTGTCCGGCCAGCGCCTGGACCACGCGGCCACGAGCATGTCCCTGCCCGAGAAGGTGGAGGTGATGCGCGAGGTGGCCGCCGCCATCCACGAGGCGCACCGGCTCGGCATCATCCACCGCGACATCAAACCCTCCAACATCCTCATCGAGCGCCGTGAGGACGGCTGCTGCTTCCCAGTCGTGATGGACTTCGGCGTCGCGCGCGAGCTCACCGGCGATCTCGGCCTCACCCAGACCGGAGCGCTCATGGGGACGCCCGCCTACATGGCGCCCGAGCAGGCATCGGGCGATGTCCGCAGCATCGATCGGCGCTCGGACGTCTACAGCCTGGGCGCGACGCTCTACGAGCTGTGCGTGGGCCGCCCTCCCTTCACGAGCGGCTCCATGATGGAGCTGCTCGGTCAGGTCATGAACCTCGAGCCGCCGCCGCCGCGCAATGCGGTGCCCAGCCTGCCCGTGGATCTCGAGACCATCGTCCTCAAGTGCCTGCAGAAGGATGCGAATCAGCGCTACGCCTCGGCGCGGGCGCTGGCCGAGGACCTCGGGCGCTACATCGACGGCGAACCGATCCTCGGACGCCGTCCGAGCCTGCTCTACCGGCTGCGCCGGCGCGCCCGCAAGAACCGCGCCCTGGTCGCGGTCTCGCTCGGCTCGCTCGTGTGCATGACCGCGCTCGCGCTCTTTGGCCTGCAGAGTTGGCTCGCGGCGCGGCGCGAGGAACGGAGCGCCGCCGAGCGCACCCGGCTGGCCCAGCGCCTCGGGCAAGACATCAAGGAGATCGAGTGGTTCCTGCGCTCGGTGCACGAGCTGCCGCTCCACGATACGAGCTACGAGCAGCGCCTCATCCGCGAGCGCATGGCGCGCATCGCCGCCGAGTCCATGGATCGTGCTGGGCCTCTTGATCGTGGGAGCCACGGGGACCGTGGGGCCTGGGCGTCGTTTACAGAGGGGTCCGTGCATTACGCCCTCGGCGCCGGTCACCTCGCCTTGCAAGACTTCGCCGCGGCTCACAAAGAGCTCGGCCGGGCGCGGGCCCAGGACATCGACTCGCCCGAGCTGCACTATGCCCTCGGCCGCGCGCTCGGGGAGCTCTATCACCACGAGGTCGAGGAGGCGCGTCACAGCGGCGATGCCGCCTGGCTGGCGGCCCGGCGGGCGGCGATCGAGAAGCAGTACCTCGAGCCGGCCCTGCGCTCGCTCGAGCGCAGCCGCGGGCTCGAGCTCGTTTCCCCTCATTATCTCGAGGGCCTCATCGCCCTCTATCGCCGGCAGTACGCCGAGGCCGAGGCCAAGGCCGCCCAGGCGCTCGGCCAGGCACCCTGGCTCTACGAGGCCCACAAGCTCGCGGGGGATGCCGCCTATGCCCGCGCGCTCGAGGACCTCGAGCATGGCCGCCACGAGCCGGCCCGCGCGGGCCTGGGCCTCGCGCTCGAGCGCTACCAGGCCGCCGCCGAGATCGGACGCAGCGACGCCCAGGTGCACGAGGCCGTGGTCAAGGCCTGGCTCGAACGGGCGGAGCTCGACCGGCGGCAGGGTCGATCCCGCAAGGAGGCGCTCGATCAGGCGCTCGCGGCCTGCGAGCGGACCCTCCGGGCCGCGCCTGGATCCGCCTCGGGGTATACCCGCAAGGCTTACGTCCTCCTGCAGCGCTATCGCGCGCCCGAGGTCCGGGCCGGGGCCGCCCATGCCCAGGACCAGCGCGCCCTCCTCGATGACTGGATCGCCACGGCCACGCGCGCCGTCGCCCTCGACCCGCGTGACGTGTCGGCCTACGACGCCCTCGGCAACGGCTACTTCTACCTCGGCCTCCACGAGATCCGGCAGGGCCACGACCCGGCGCCCGCGTGGACCACGGCCATCGAGAAGCTGCGGGTGGCGCTCTCGCTGCGTCCGGACTACCCGTGGGGGCACAACGATCTCGGCCTCGTGCAGCGCTGGCGGGGGACCTATCGCGAGCAGCATGGCCAGGACCCGCTCGCCGACTATGCCGCCGCCGTGGAGAGCTATCGCCGCGCCGTGGCCGCCGATCCCAACTACCTCTTCGCCTACTCGAACCTGGTCGGCCTCTATGGCGCCATGGCCACGTACGAGCTCTCGCGCGGGCACGATCCCCGGCCCCACGTGGCCCAGGCTACGGCCGTCGGCGAGCAGGGCCTGGCCATCAACCCGAGCTTTCCGGACCTGCTCGACCAGCTGGCGGAGGCGGAGCTCGTGCGCGCACGCTACCTCGTCGAGACCGGGCAGGATCCCGAGGCCGAGCTGACCCGGGCGCGCGGCCGGCTCGACCGCTCACGCAGCCTCAACCCGCGGCAGTCTTCCACGTCGCTCTACCGCGCCATGGCCGATCACATCGCGGCCCTGCGCGCGCTCCGCGCCGGCCAGGATCCGGGCCCTCTGGTGGAAGCAGGGCGCGGCGCGCTCGCCGACGTGTACCGGCAAAAGCCCGCCTGCATCGAGTGTTTGATCGTGGAGGCGCAGCTCGACGAGGTCGAGGCCGCGGCGAGGCGGCACCGCGGCCAACCCGATCGCCTTCTCCTCGAGCGGGCGCTGGCCGTGGCACGGCGGGCGGTCTCGCTCCAGGACTACGTCCATGCCCAGGTGGAGTTCGGCCGCGTGGCATGGCGGCTGGCCGAATCCCTGCCCCCTCCGGCCCGGGCGGCCGTGATCGCCGAAGGGCTCGGACAGATCGAGCGCGCGCTCGATCGCAACCCCGGCCTGGCGCTGGCCCGGGCCCTCCACGCGGTTCTCTCCGGCCTGGACGCCGCGAGCACCGAAGAGACCGCCCAAGAGAATGGGCAGCGCCTCGCCCTCGTGCAAGCCGCGCAGGTCGAGCTCGGCCAGGCGATGCAGCAAAACCCCCTCCTCGAATGGGAGTTCGGCGAATCGCGGCGGACGCTCGAGCGGCTCGGCGCAAGACCGGGCGGCCGAGGACGCTGAACCTGTCTATCTATCTCTAGATCAAGGAGCGCGGGCGCGGTCCGGCGGCTATTCGGCGAGCCCGCAGCACTTCTTGTACTTCTTGCCGCTGCCGCAAGGACAAGGCTCATTGCGCCCCGGCTTCTCCTCGGCCCGGACCGGGTCCCCGGGGCGATAGCTCTCGGCCATCGCGAGCGCGGCTTCGGGCGTGAACGCCGGGGCCTCGTCCACGTGCGCGGCGGGGAAGTAGAACTCCTCCGCCGGCCGCGCCGCGAGCGCCGCGACGCCCACGAGGAGCGTGCGCACGTGCACGGGATGGGAATAGAAATCACACGGGAAATTGGCGATCCGCGGGAGCGCCAGCTCGTCGAGCTCGAGCTCCGTGTGCTCGCGGCGCGGCCGACCGGTGAGCTCGTCCATGAGGGAACCGGCGAGGATGCGCGCCGCCCCCTGACGCTCGACAGGGCCGTAGCTCCCGTTGAGCGGGCCATTCTCCGCGAACTTGTGGATATGGGAAACGAACTGCCGTCCCCAGTCGGTCTCGCGCAGGGCCTCGGGCATTCGCGCCACGCTGATGGCGCCGAGCGCCTCGGCGCGGAGCCGCTGGTGGCGCATGGCGATCGCCATCAGGCCGAGCGCCGGGATGCACCAGGTCTGCACCGAGTCCCGCTCGGGGTCGGCGATCATGCGCTTGAGCGACGGCAACGCGAGCTTCCCGGCGCGGCCGAGGGCCCACAGCACGCGGAGCACCACCGGGCCATAGGCGAGGATCGGGATGTATCCGTAGATGTACTGGAACAGGTCGCGTTTGCTCCAGAAGCCGCTCTCGATGTCGGCGAAGCTGCGTCGCCCGTCGTGGCTGGTGAGGAGGAGGAGATGGCCGAGGCGATGCATGGCGTTCCACTGGCCCCGCAGGAGGGACACCTCGGTGTGCGGCCGCTTGATGCGGGCGATGAACGGCATGGTCTTGCGGAGCGAGTCGAACACGCGGACCATCGAGCGGAACAGGGGGCGATGGATGATCGGCGCGATGGCCGCGAGCTTCTGGAACTCCTCGCGCCGGAGCCGCGCCCCCGAATCGACGATCATGCGCGCGAGCTGCTCGGCGTCGTGTTCGCGGAAGGTCGTGAGGGCGCGTTCGAGGCGCGACACGCTGCGATCGACGCGCTGGAGGTGGCTCTCGACCCGCTCCCAGGTGAGCACGGGCAGGTTGCCGATGTCCATGCCGGCGCCGAGGCAGGTGATGAAGCGGCCGCCGCGCGTGACCAGGACATGCGGCGGCGTCTGGCCGGGGGCGATGGCGATGGCGAGCCGTTCGGCCCGCTCGGAGACCGAGGGGTCGTCGAGGAGCATGCGCACCAGGGCGGGCTCGTGGTAGAGGCGCAGCGCGACGTCGGTCTCGCGCCAGTGGACCCGCTCGAGACGCTCGAGGAAATGGCGATCGTGGCCGTGATGGGTGACGAGATCGTCGGATTCAGGATCGTCGAGGGACATCGCAGCCGGATCGGCATATCACGAAACGAACGAAGGAAGATCGACGCCATCGGGCCGGATCCGCCGCTCCCTCTTGCCTGGCGGTACGGAACGTATCGCATCGGCTCGCGCTTGCGCTAGACTCCGGGCTCCCAAAGACGAACCGGACCCATGAAGAAGAAAAATCTCTCCGCCGAGACCGAGTGCATCGTCGTCCAGGGCGCGCGCGAGCACAACCTGGACGTCCCCTACCTCGAGATCCCCAAGCACAAGCTGGTCGTCTTCACCGGCGTCTCCGGCTCGGGCAAGTCCTCGCTGGCGTTCGACACCCTCTACGCCGAGGGCCAGCGCCGCTACGTCGAGTCGCTGTCGAGCTACGCGCGCCAGTTCCTCGGCCAGATGGAGAAGCCGCACTACGAGCACCTGCGCGGCCTCTCGCCGACCATCGCCATCCAGCAGAAGTCCGCGTCATCGAACCCGCGCTCGACGGTCGGGACGGTGACCGAGATCTACGACTACCTGCGCGTCCTCTATGCGCGCGCCGGCGAGCAGCGCTGTCACCGCTGCAACGGGCCCATCGCCGCCCGCTCCGCCGCCGAGATCGTCGATGAGCTCTGCACCCTGCCCGCGGGCGCCAAAATCCTGCTCCTCGCGCCCAAGGTCGAGGCGCGCAAGGGCGAGTTCCGCGACGTCCTCGACGACGCGCGCAAGGCCGGCTTCGCCCGCGCGCGCATCGACGGCATGGTGGTGCGCCTCGAGGACGTGCAGGGGCTCGAGAAGCTCAAGAAACACACCATCGAGCTCGTCATCGACCGGCTCACGCTCGACTCGTCCGTGCGCGCGCGCCTCACCGATTCGGTGGAGACCGCGCTCCGCGCCGGCGGCGGGCAGCTGCGCGTGCAGGTGGACGGGGAGGACCGGCCGCGCTCGTACTCCGAGGCGCGCGGCTGCCCCAAGTGCGGCGTCGGCCTGCCCGAGCTCTCGCCGCAGCTCCTCAGCTTCAACTCCCCGCTCGGCATGTGCGAGACCTGCCACGGCCTCGGCCAGGTCGACCTCGGCTGGGAGCACGAGAAGGGCGAGGGCTGGCAGCGCGTGGGCAAGACCTGCGGCGACTGCAAGGGCCTGCGGCTGCGGCCCGAGGCGCGCACCGTCTTCCTTGGCGGCAAGTCGATCACCGACGCGGTCGCGCTCACCGTGGAGCAGGCGGCCGAGCACTTCGAGAACCTCCAGCTCGCCGGCGCGCAGGCGCAGATCGCCGCCGAGATCCTGAAGGAGGTGCACGCCCGGCTCGGCTTCCTCCTCGACGTCGGGCTCGAGTACCTCACGCTCGATCGCGCCGCCGGCACGCTCTCGGGCGGCGAGGCGCAGCGCATCCGCCTCGCCTCGCAGCTCGGCTCGGAGCTCTCGGGCGTCATGTACGTGCTCGACGAGCCCTCGATCGGCCTGCACCAGCGCGACAACATGCGCCTCGTGAAGACGCTCGAGCGGCTGCGCGACCTCGGCAACAGCGTGCTCGTGGTCGAGCACGACCAGGAGACGATCGAGGCCGCCGACTACGTGCTCGACTTCGGCCCCGGCGCCGGCCGCGAGGGCGGGAAGATCGTGGCCCAAGGCACGCCCAAGGAGATCGCCAAGGATCCGCGCTCGCCCACGGGCCGCTTCCTCTGCGGCGTGGATCGCATCGAGGTGCCGGAGCGGCGACGAAAGCCGCGCGGCTTCCTCGAGATCCTGGGGGCCAAGGAGAACAACCTCAAGAACGTCGACGCGCGCATCCCGCTCGGCGTCCTGTGCGCGGTCACGGGCGTCTCGGGCGCGGGCAAGTCGAGCCTGGTGAACGGCATCCTCTACCCGGCGCTCGCGCACGTCCTGCACGACGCCAAGCTGCGCGTCGGCGCGCACCGGGCCCTCCGCGGCATCGATCAGATCGACAAGGTCATCGACATCGACCAGAACCCCATCGGCCGCACGCCGCGCTCGAACCCGGCCACCTACACCAAGTGCTTCGACCACATCCGCGAGCTGTTCGCGGCCACGCCCGAAGCGCGCGCCTTCGGCTACGGCGCGGGCCGCTTCTCGTTCAACGTCAAGGGCGGGCGCTGCGAGGCGTGCGAGGGCGCGGGCGTGCGCGAAGTGGAGATGCACTTTCTGCCCAACGTCCACGTCACCTGCGAGGTGTGCAAGAGCAAGCGCTACAACGACGCGACCCTGCGCGTGGCGTGGAAGGGGAAATCCATCGCCCAGGTGCTCGCCACCAGCATCTCCGAGGGGCTCGAGCTCTTCGCCAACCAGCCGCACATCCTCCACATCCTGCGCACGCTCGACGACGTCGGCCTCGGTTACATCCAGCTCGGGCAGCCGGCCACCACGCTCTCGGGCGGCGAGGCGCAGCGCATCAAGCTCGCGCGCGAGCTCGCCCGGCGCGAGACCGGCAAGACGCTCTACGTGCTCGACGAGCCGACCACCGGCCTGCACTTCGCCGACGTCAAGCGCCTGACCGCCATGCTCGACCGCCTGGTCGAGGCCGGCAACAGCGTGGTGGTGATCGAGCACAACCTCGATGTGATCAAGCGCGCGGACTGGGTGATCGACGTCGGGCCCGAGGGGGGCATCAAGGGGGGGGAGATCGTCGGCGCGGGCACGCCGGAGCAGCTGGCGACCATCGAGCGATCGTTCACGGGGCAGTTCCTCGCCAAGCTCCTGCCGTCCCGGCGGCGCGCCACGGGGTGAGGGCGCAGGCTCGAAGAGAGGCGCTGACCCGCGTAGGCCCTCTTGGGATCTTCACCCGAGCAGCGGGAGCAGCGCGGCGAGCACCAGCGTCCAGGCGGTGAGGATGGAGAGCACGCTCACGCCGCCGAGCCCTGCCGCGAGCCGCTGCGGCCACGGACCGCCGAGCACGAAGGCGTTGATGCCGAGGGCTCGGAACAGATAAGGGCTCGGGTTCACCCAGCCGCCAAAGACCAGCAGCCAGGCGATGGTGTGCCCGCGGGCGAGCGGCCAGCGGCCGAGCACGAAGGCCGCGGCGAACTGCATGAAGGCGAGCATGAGGAGGTCGAGGTGCACGGCCAGGAGCGCCTTGGCGTTCCCGCGCGCCCAGAGGAGAGATCCCTTGGCCTTGGCCCAGGGCTGGAGCGGGACCAGCATGAAGACGCCGAGCAGCGACGAGACGAGGATCTGGGCGCTGCCATTGGCCGCCAGGATGAGGACGGGATCGGCACGTTCCATGTCGTCCGACCATACCCCACGCCCCGCCGGGGACGATGGGGCATCGCTGGCGGACCCAGGGCGGCCCATGGAGACCGATGGGCCCGCCGGCCGCGCCTGCCGCGCCGTCAGCGCAGCGTCACGGAGACATCCTCGCCCTCGCAGGCGATCTCGTAGAACTTCTGCGTCTCGACGCAGCTGTTGGCATTGAGGAGGTATTTGACGCCGAACGGGCGCGGCGCCGTGTGCATCTCCCTCGCCTGCGGCGGCTCCTTGGCCCCCTCGGCCCCGCCGGAGTGCCCGAACGCGAGCACCTGCGCGCGATTGTGCACGACGGCCATCAGCTCCTCGGAGTCGGTGAGCTCGAGGAACCAGCCGCAGCGCTGCGGGCGATGATGGAGATAGACCAGCTTGATCGCTCCCGCGTAATCCGGCGTGGCGAGGAGCTCGTCGAGCTTCTTCAACTGCGCGAACCCGACCTGGCCGCGGGCGGCATCGGCCGTGCTCGGGGTGGGCAGGTTCGAGTTCAGGCCGATGGCCACGAGCTTCGTGGATCTGCCATCGTCGAGCACGTCGACGGCCGGTTCCTTGTCGATGAACTTGTGCCGGACGCCGAGGCTCGGGAGGAACTCCTGGTCGAAGAACTGGGCGTTGCGAACATCGTAGAAGTTGCCGAGCTTCCCGTAGCAGTGGTTGCCCGGCACGATCAGGAGGTACCCGCGAAACGGCAGGAGCGCCTCGCGCGCGCGGGCGTATTGCTCCGGACGGCCATCGTCGACGACATCGCCGGTGATCATCAGGTGGTTCCGGGCGCTCGGACTGAACTCATAGCTCTTCCCGATCCGCTCGAGGAGCCGGAGCGCGCCCTTGTTGTCGTTGTCGTTCCTGTGAAAGTGCAGATCGCTCACGTGGATGACCCGGAGCATGGCGGTCTCCTCTCCTGCAGCAGGCTTCAACGCCGTGGCGCAAGAGGCCCGGCACCCGATGTCAGTGCATCGTCGATGCCGGAACGCAGCGGACTCCGAGGTCGAACGGGTGTCCCGTCGCTGGGCGGGTCGTGGAGGCGGCCGGAAGGGCCTCGCGCCGCGGGCCCGGGGGATCCATTTCGCGAAAAATTCGCCTTCAGGTGAGGCGAAGGCGGCGTTTATTGCGCGGAGCAGCGCCGGCAGCGTCGATGCCGCCCCGCGGGCGCTTCAGGCGTGGGAATCGGGCGTGCCCGGGGCGGCGCCCCCGCGCATGGCCAGCGCGGCCTCGAGCATGGTGAGCACCCCCACCCACAGGAACCCGAGCGTGTAGAGCACGAGGAACGGCAGGATCATCCAACGCGTGGTGTGCAGGAACAGCCAGGTGCCGATCAGGGCATACAGCCCGAGACCGAGCTCGCCGATCGCCTCCCAGGCCCCGCGCAGGCGATACGCCTTGCCCCTCCAGGTCCCGCTCCGACCACTGATGCCGAACTTGGGCGTGCGCACGAACTGGGGCGAGCGCGCCACGAGCGCGCGCAAGATGGCCGCGCTGTTGCTCACCGCGATGCCCACGCCGATCACCATCATGAACGGCATCCCCCGGAGCCGCCGGGCCCAGCCCGGCCCGAGCTGACGCTGACCATACACATAGAGACTCGACGGCCCACAGGTCGAGGCCGCCACCAGGGTCACCATGAGGAACAGCATCCCCGGGCTGCGCGCCGTGCCTCCGAGATAGAGGAGCGGCACCGAGAGCAGCACCACCGAGAGCATGAGCGGGTGCACGAGATAATGGGTGAGGTGCAGGATGGCCTGGAGCTTGACCCAGGCCGGCAGCGGGGCGCGCAGGAGCTCGGGGATGAGCTTCTTGGCCGTCTGGATCGTGCCCGTGGCCCAGCGCCGCTGCTGCGCCTTGAACCCCGCCACCTGCACCGGCAGCTCCGCCGGGCACACGACGTCCGGCAAGAACAGGATGCGCCAGCCCCGCAGCTGCGCCCGGTAGCTGAGATCCAAATCCTCGGTCAGGGTGTCGTGGGTCCAGCCCCCGGCATCGTCGATCGCCGCCTTGCGCCACACCCCGGCCGTGCCGTTGAAGTTGAGCAGGAGCCCGCCCCAGCAGCGCGCCCCCTGCTCCACGCTGAAGTGGCCATCGATGCCAATGGCCTGGGCGCGGGTGAGCAGCGAGTAGTCGCGATTGAGGTGCCCCCAGCGCGTCTGCACCACGGCCACGCGGGGATCGCGAAACCCGGCGATGGTCTTCTCCAGAAAGTCCTCGGGCGGCACGAAGTCCGCATCGAAGATGGCGATGAACTCGCCCTTGGCGCAGAGCAGGCCCGCGGCCAGGGCGCCCGCCTTGAACCCGGTGCGGTCGCTCCGCCGCAGATGCTCCACGTCGAGCCCGCGTTTCTGCAACTCGGCCACCGCCTCGGCCACGATCCCCGACGTCTCGTCCGTGGAGTCGTCGAGCACCTGGATCTGCAGCCGGTCCTTGGGGTAGCGGAGGCGGCCCGCGGCCTCGATCACGCGGCGCGCCACGTACTGCTCATTGTAGAGCGGCAGCTGGACCGTGACGTGCGGATGGGGATCGTCCGGTCGGAGCTCGGGCACCGGCGCGGCCCGGCGGCGACCGCGGCGATGATAGAACATGAGGACGTAGCAGTTGGTGCCATAAGCGAACAAGAGTACGAGGGCCACGCCATAGATAGCGAGCAGCGGGTACTCGAAGATGTCGAGCGACATCGCGTCCTTTCTTCCCTGAAAGCCGGCGCCCTGGTTCTGGGGCTGGCGCCGGCATCGGCCAGATGAACGCCCAGGATCGTTCGCTGTGCAAGCATTTGTTCGGCTTCCGGGGGAGACAGGAGGAGGTCCAGGGAGCGCCCGGCAGGCGCCGGGGCCAAGAGAAGCCCCTGGGATCAGGGCACAGTAGGGCCTGGCCTGGCTGCTTGGGGCGAGATCAAGCGCCGACCTGGAAATCGCTCGGGCTCATGAGCCGCCACTCCTTGCCCTCGCGCTCGAGGTACCCCCGCACCCGCACCCCCTGACCGTCGCGGTGCGCATCGCAAGCCCGGCGATAGTCTGCCGCCTCGAGCTGCACCCGGGCATGCTGCCGCCTGCCACCCATCTCGAAGCGCAGCAGGATCTCCCCGCCCGCCGTCTCAGCCCGCTCGAGCCGCACGACGATCCCGCGCAACTCCCGGTCCGCCGACGCATCCCGCGCCGTCAACACGAGCGGCTCGACACCACAGCCCTCGGTCTTGGGGGCTCGCGACCATCCGTCGACGACAGGCGGGAGCGCGCCGAGTCGCTCGCCCCGCAGCGTCACCAGCTCGTCCGCGATCTCCGCCGGCGGGCGCTCCTCGAGCTGCGACAGCAGCCGCAGGAGATTCACCAGCCCCGGCTGGAAATCCTTGAACTGATCGCTCGCCGGCAGCGTGGCCACGATCGGCTCGCCGGCATCGTCGAGCGGCCCATCGAAGACGAGCAGCTCGTGCCGGGGAAAGGCCTCGCGTCGCCGCCAGCCCTTCTGCCCGAGATACCTGGTCACGTCCATGACGCGGATGGTGTCCAGGAGCCGTTGATCGACCATCATCATCGACATCATAAAGTCCCTCCTCTCACCCGTGCCATCAGCGCATGCAGCGCCTCGACGGTGAATTGCTGCTTGCGGGGGATGCGCACCCGCGCCGTCCTCGTGCGCGCGGTCGGCGGCTGCCCCCGGAGCGAGTGCCACCACATACAGCGCCGCAGGCTCAGCTCATCGACCGACAGCGCGAGCCATTGTGCCTTGTCCTTGGGGAGCGCGAGCAACAAGAGGATCCGCGGGTTCCCCACGGCCCTCTCGGTCAGGTCGTTGTAGGTCCGGGCCTCGAGGTCATAGAGCAGCTCCGTCTCGGTCAACTCCCAGTTCGTGCTGGCCTTGCATTGGAACTGGATGAGGAAGCCGCTCTCGATCCGCCGTCCTCCGCGCGTGGTGACCTCGTGGAAGCTGCCGTCGATGCCGTAATCGAAGTCCCACTTGAGGTTGCAGGAGTGCCCGGCCCGGTAGGCCACGGCGAGCGCATAGGCGCGGCTCAGCCCTTCCTGGACGTGTTGCTCGGTGAGCATGGCAGAAGATTTTGCCCCATGGGGCCCCCCCTGTCCAGGGAGACCGCACTCCCCGCCGCGCGGGCGAGACTTCCGCCCGCCTCACGCCGTCACAGCACCAGCCCGTCGACCACCTTCTTGAGCGACGCCAGGTTGTGCACCACCTCGACGCGGTCGCAGTGCGGCTCGTAGCGCAGCATGACGCTGTCGCCAAAGGACCACGAGGTGGGGGGCTCGGGGTTGAGCCACAGGACGCGCTTGGCCCGCGCCTTGACCTCCGCCAGCGCCCACGCCTCGTCCGGGTTGTAGTTGTTGCGCCCGTCGCCGATCAGGATGACCGTGGTCTTGGGCGTGACCGTCTCGAGGTGCCGCGCGTGGAACTGCACGAACGCGCGGCCGTAGTTCGAGTTGGCGAACACGTTCACCGCCGCCCCCCGGTACGCCATCTCCACCGCCGTCCGCAGCTCGTGGTCGCGAAACAGCTGCGTCACCTCGGCGATGTCCGAGACGAACACGAACGAGCGCACCTGCGAGAACTGGTCCTGCAGGGTGTAGGCGAACTGCAGCATGAACCGCGACACCTGCCGCACCGAGTCCGAGATGTCACACAGCACGACGAGGCGCGGCTTGTCGATGCGCCGCCGTTTGAAGCACAGATCGAAGGGCACGCCGCCCGAGCGCATGGACCGCCGCACCGTGCGCCGCGCGTCGAGCCGCCCGCGCCGCCCGAGCCGCGGACGCAGCACCACCATCTGCTTGAGCTTGCGCCCGAGCCGCGCCACCTCCTCGGTGAGCCGCGTGAGCTCCTCCTCGGTCATGGCGGTGAACGGCTTGTCGGCCAGCGTCTCCTGCCGGAAGCGCTCGCGAAAGCGCGCGTTCTGGCGCTCGAACTCCTCGCTCACGTAGCGCCGCAGCGTCTGCCGGAGCGCGCCGAGCTGGCGCAGGAGCACCGCCGCGAGCTGGGCCGCGCGCTCGGCGCCGAGCTTGGACTCGAGCTGCCGCACGAGCCCCTGCACCTCGGCCTCGGCCTCGCGGAAGCGCAGCTGGGTGACGAGCTGCTGCGTGTAGAAGCCGATCTGGAGCGGGTTCTGCAGCCGCGAGAAGTCGATCTGCACGCCGCTGAGGCGCAGGAGCGACTCCACCGGTCCCTGCCGCAGCCCGAGCCCCATGCGCGCCGTGGCGCCCATCTCCGCGGCCTGGCTCGCCAGCACCGCCAGGAGCGACTCGATCTCGTCCTCGCTGAAGCCGGCCTCCGCGAGCCCCGCGACGAGCGGCTGGTCCCGGTCCTGGAAGCCGATCTCGCCGCGCCGCAGGAAGAAGAGCGGGAACAGCTCGTCGAAGATCTCCTGGTGCACCGGGCGCTTGATGAGCGCCGCGCCGAGCGCCGCGCCGAAGGTGTGCGGGTCCTCGATCCCCACGAGCTCCACCGCGCGCAGCGCATCGAGCGACTCGGCCGCCGACACCGGCACGCCGTTCTTACGCAGGAGGGCAAAGAATTCTTGCAGGCGCGCCAGCATGGGGAGGGCTCACTTCTCGTCGAGGAGCTCGGTCACCACCTGCTCCACGCGGGCGATGCCGGCCCCCCCGATATGACGCACCTGGCCGCGCTTGTCGATGAGCACCACCGTGGGCAGGGCGTGGATGAAGTACTGCGCGCCGATCTCGCTGCCCGGGTCCGCCGCGAGCGGGTAGTCGAGCTGGAAGCGCTCGGCCGCCCCGGCCACCACCTGGGGCTCCTCATTGGAGATGCCGATCACCTGGAGCCCGCGCGACGCGAGCCGCCGATGCAGCGCGGTGATGTGCGGCATGGACGCCCGGCACGGGCCGCACCAGGTGGCGAAGAAGTCGAGCAGCACCACGCGGCCGCGCAGCGAGGACAGGCGGCCGAGCTTGCCGCCCGCCACCACCTTGGGCATGAAGTCGGGCGCCGATTGGTCGAGCAGGGTGTCGCGCTGGAGCGTATCGAGGTCCGGGCGCGGCTCGACCACGAGCTCGACCGTGCGCGAGCTGCCGCGCCCGCGGGCGAGCTTGACCGGGACGCGCGTGCCGGCCGGGGTGTGCTGCACCGCCATGACCAGGGCATCGCCCGAGGTCACCTTCTGACCGGCGAACTCGACCACCTCCTCGCCCACCCGGATGCCGGCCCGGCCGGCAGGCGAATGGGGGATCACGCGCTTGACCACGACACCGCCCTGGGGACCGGATTGGAGCTCGACGCCCAGCCAGGGCGGGCTGGCCTGGGCGTGCGCGACGCCCGCGAACAAGAGGCCGATGAGGCCCAGGGAGCGATAAGACGGCATGGCTTGGTTATATCCCGGCGCGCCCCTCCCGCGGGCCATTCCTCCATCCCGGGCCCGGGTTCGACCAAGGAGCGGATGCCGCCCCCGGTGGCGGTCGCGCCGTTTTGTGTGCCAGCCCACTTTCCCGCGGCGCGGATCGCGGCTGGCGCCTGGCAAACGGCCTTCCCCGCTGCGGGGAACGCGGCTGGCGCCTGGCAAACGGCCTTCCCCGCTGCGGGGAACGCGATGGGCGCTCGCCCAAGGCCTCTCCTGGGCCCAGGGCCCTCCTCTTTTTGTGTGCCAGCCCACTTTCCCGCGGCGCGGATCGCGATGAGCAGAGCGGGCGGGGCCTTCCCCGCTGCGGGGAAGGCGACTCGTGCCGGGCGAGCCCCGGCCGGCGTTTCCAATTGGACGAGGGGCCATCATTTTGATGGGCCGCCCCCGCGCGGCGGCGGCCCGGATCGCCTCGATCTCCGCGCCGGACGCGGCCTTTCGCCCCTGGCCAGACTTGGCCCACTCCCTGCGATACTGCGGCCTCGAAGTTCCCGCGTTCATCCCAAGGAGAGCGACATGGAATCCTCCCGCACCGTCACCCGCGTCATCACCGCCACCCGCACCCTGGAGGGCGCCGGCTTCGAAGTGCGCCGCCCCTTCCCCACCCACGCCCTCGCCGACTTCGACCCCTTCCTCCTGCTCGACGAGATGGGCCCCGTGACCCTCGGCCCGGGCGAGGCCCAGGGCGCGCCCGACCACCCGCACCGCGGCTTCGAGACCGTCACCTACGTGCTCTCGGGACGGCTCGAGCACCGCGACTCCCGCGGCCACCACGGCCAGCTCGGCCCCGGCGACGTGCAATGGATGACCGCCGGCCGCGGCATCGTGCACTCCGAGATGCCCGAGGCCGACTTCCGCCGCACCGGCGGCCGCATGCACGGCTTCCAGCTGTGGGTCAACCTGCCGCGCCGCGACAAGATGATGGAGCCCCGCTACCAGGAGATCCCGGCCGACCGCATCCCCGTGGCCAAGAGCGCCGACGGCCTGGTCACCGCGCGCGTGATCGCCGGGGAGGCCCTGGGCGTGCGCGCGGTCATCGACACCCGCACCCCCATCTTCCACCTCCACTTCACGCTCCAGCCGGGCGGCCGCGTGCTGCAGCCCGTGCCCCGGGACCATCAGGTGTTCGCCTACGTCTTTGGCGGCGAGGGCCGGCTCGGCGCGGGGGCGCACCGGGTGGTCGATGGCCAGATGGCGCTCTTTGGCGCCGATGGCGAGGGCATCCAGCTCGCGGCGCCGGCCGAGGCCACCGGGCCCGTCGATCTCCTCCTCATCGGCGGCGTCCCCCTCCGCGAGCCCGTGGCCCGCTATGGACCCTTCGTCATGAACCACCAGCACGAGATCCTGCAGGCCTTCGCCGACTACCGGAACGGCCGCCTCGGCTGAGCCGAGCCCCCCGTCGCATCACCTCCCCGAGCCCCCTCGTCCTTCCTGGCAATCTTTGCCGGCATCTCTCGCCGCTCCCTCCGCCGCAGGGCTGCAAACCTTGCCGGCCGGGAGCCCGCTCGTGCCCGAACCTCGCCCATCCCGGCCGGTCCGCGGCGCTCTCTGCGCTGGCAAGCAAGCTGCAATAGCCGCCTGACGTCCGGCTCGACGCAACGCCAGCGCCGAGCCCCCCAGCAACCCACCACAATCAGGGAGTCGAATCATGATGCGCCGTACGCTTGCCGCAGGAGCCTTCGTGGCCGCCTGCTTCGCCGGTCCTGTCCATGCCTATGTCCCCGTCGTGTCGAACGTCACCCCGGTGCTGGATCTGTCCGCGGGTTACAGCATCGATATGCGCGGGTCGCTCCTCATCGAGAACACGAACGACGACCTCATCATCGCCTCGGTGCGCAGCTTCACGAGCCCGCTCGGCTACGCCGTCGATGCGAGCCGCGAGCCGGTGACGGCGCGGCCGGGGGACACCGTGCGCATCCCCTTCGCCATGTCCATCCGCGGTGACGGCCGCTATCACGTCACCATCCCCGTCGACCTCGCCGGGCCGAACGGCGGCGTCTTCGGCCGCGTCATCGGCACCCTCGACGTGCTCGTGCGCGACGGCCGCTACTCGGTCGAGAAGTACGAGACCCTGTTCGTGAACCCCATCGACCGCTCGATCGACGACGAGGACGGCAACGAGGTGCTGGTCTTCCCGGCCGCGCCCCCGCCCACGAGCATCTCGCTCAGCGACGACTTCCGGCTCACCCGCCTGAGCGTCGAGGAGCTCGAGGTGCCCACGGACGGGGCGGTGCGCGAGATCGGGCCGGGCTCGGGCGAGGAGGTGCAGTCGCCCACGTTGCCGCTGCCGCCGCCCCGGTCGTTCACGTCGCCGACGATCCCGCTGCCGCCGCCGCGCTCGTTCACGTCGGCGCGGCCCGTGGATCCCGAGGCCGCCCTGTACACCCCGGACGCGGTGCGCGCACGGCTCGAGCGGGCGCTGGCCGCGCAGGGGCGGACGCAGTCGCCCTCGTCTGGGGCGACCTTCCAGCCGCAGAACTACTCCGGCCTCGTCTCGGGCATGACCGCGCAGGGGACCTTCGACTACACCGGGCTCGACGGGCTCCTCCACCCGGCGTACGGCTGGCGCGTCTACGCCCGCCAGATCATCGGCAGCAGCGCCGTCACCCTGGCCAAGACCAACGTCGGGACGAACGGCAACTGGAGCATGAGCCTGCCCGCGGTCCTGGACGTCTATCCGATCGAGATCCACTACGAGCCGCGCAACATCTACTTCACGCTGAAGAACACGGCCGGCGCCTACTACCGCTTCAAGTCGGGCGGGCAGTACACCCCGGCCAACAACAAGGTGCTCAACGAGTACACCCAGGCCGCCTACCTCTCGAACAGCGATCTCGTCGGGCTCGGCGAGGTGCACCGCGACGGCATGACCTTCTGGAACGCGCTCAAGACCCGCGGCGAGAGCCTGGATCCGGTGCGCGACAAGAGCATCTCGCTCTACTACCCGAACAACAGCTACGACTGCGGCGACGGCACCGGCAAGCCCTGGAGCTGCGCCAACCCCGACGGCAACATCTGGATCATCCCGGCGCACGCCCAGGGCGCGGTCCTCATGCACGAGCTCGGACACCAGCTCATGTACAAGTTCTGGGGCGGCTCTCCCGACAACGCCGGCGGGTCGCACAAGCTCACCAAGTGCTACACCACCGGCCTCGCCCTCTCCGAAGGCTATGCCGACTTCATGCAGGTGTGGGCGAACCTCGGTCAGAACCAGGATCCGTCGGCGAACGGCTTCTTCAACCTCGAGCACCCCGAGAATGCCGGCGCCTGCACCACCACGAACAAGAACGAGCTGTGGGTGGCGGCGACGTTCTGGGACCTCTACGACTCGCTCGCCGACGGCCAGGACACCATCTACTTCGTCCACACCGGCACGCCGCCCAAGGTGTTCCTGAACAACGGCAAGCACAACACGATGGCCGACTACCTGAGCCTCTTCAAGTCGCTGGCGAGCCCGCAGCACACGACGATCGTCGGCAACATCTTCAGCCAGAACCACCAGTAGTCATCGCCCGGTAGTTCCTGCCCGCTCCCCCGCCGCCCGCCTGCCTGCCCTCCGTCCCTCCTGTCCTCCGCCCTCCACGAAGAGACTCTGAAGAGACGATGAACCAGACCTCGCGCTGCCTCCGCTTCGGGGGTGGCGCGAGATCCTTGCCCAATGCTGGCGGGGGGCCGCCCGGACTCACTCCTGGCGGTAGACCTGATCGAAGTTGCTCGGATCCATATCCACGCGGGGGTCGCCGTGGCGGTGGACGAGGCGCCAGTCGCCGTCTTCGTAGCGATAGATGTGGGTCACGCGGAGGGAGAAGACGGTCGGGCTGCCCTGGGGGCGGACGTGCTGGGTGCCGATGGTGTAGCCGAGCTCGCTGCCGGCGTGGGTGAGGAGGTACTCGAACTCGACCGCCGCGGCCCCGCCATGCTGGGTCTTCTGCGCCAGCCAGTCGAGCTGGTGGCTGATCGCGGCGAAGCCCTGCAGGCGGCCGCCTTCGCCGCCGTAGAGGGTGACGTCGTCCTTGTGCGAGTAGAGCTGGCGGAAGGGGGCGGGGTCGCCGCGCAGGAGCTGGCGCGCGGCCTCCTCGGCACGGGCGATGGCCTGCGGGAAACGGTCCTGCGGGGCCTGGGCGCTGTCGTTCTTCATGGTCTCGCCTTTGTGCAGCCCTGGGGGAGAGGCCGTCAAGTCTTGCGCCCGTCCCCCGGTCCGGGGTAGGGAGTGCGTGCCGCTCGCCGCTCGCTGGCGGAGGTAAGAATCGCCTGCGCCGGCGCATCTAGTGGAAGTAGTGACGCGAGCAGCACACGAAACTTATCGGTATCGCTTCGTTTCCCCAGCCGGGGAGGGCCACGGCCCGTCCCCAAGGAGAGCACTCCCCATGAAGAAGACACTCGGTTCGCTGCTTCTCGGTCTGACGCTCACGATGGGCGCGGCGCAGCTCGCCCATGCCAAGGGCGGGAACAAGTATCACGCCTACAACCTCACCGGCGAGTCCATCGGCCTCGCGGGCTATGACCCGGTGTCGTACTACCCCGAGGGCGGTGGCAAGCCGCAGAAGGGCCTGTTCGACGTCACGACCGAGCACGACGGCGTGACCTGGCGCTTCGCCAGCAAGGAGAACCTCGAGCTCTTCAAGAAGAGCCCGGAGAAGTACATCCCGGCCTACGGCGGCTGGTGCGCCTTTGCCATCGGCGGCGAGAACGCGCGCGTTGAGGCGGACCCGACCAACTACGTCATGAAGGACGGCAAGGTGCTGGTCTTCTATCGCGACCCGAAGAACGACGCCAAGGCGTTCTGGGACAAGGATCCCGAGGGCTTCTACAAGAAGGCCCAGGCGAACTGGCCGAAGCTGAGCAAGTAATCCTCCTCTGACGCGAGCGATCGCGGGGGACCGGCCGGCTGCGGTCCCCTGCGTCTCTTCGTTCCTTCCCTGCCCTCACTTCGCCGGCGTCGGCGCCCCCTCCTCTCCCAGCAGCTCCTCGGGCCGGTACAGGACGCCTCCCAGCACGACGTGTTCGATGCGCGCGGCGTTGGCGATGTCGGCCAGCGGATCGCCGCGGAGCACCACGAGGTCCGCCCGCATGCCGGGCTCGAGGCCGCCGAGGTCGCGCTCGCGGCGGAGCGCCCGCGCGGCGTTGACGGTGGCCATGCGCAGGAGATCGCGCGGCGGGATGCCGGCCTCGCCGAGGAGCGCGAGCTCCTCGTGAAGACTCACGCCGGGGATGATCCACGGTCCCGGGGTGTCGGTGCCCACGACGAGCGGCACGCCGCCCTGGTAGAGGGCGCGCGTGAACGCCAGCATGCGCGGCCAGGCGGCCTGGGCGCGTGCGTAGTCGGCCGCCGACCAGGAGGCCGTGAAGCTCCCGCGCGGCCAGCCGCGGCGATGGCTCTCGGGCATGAGGTGGAGCCGGGGATGCGCTCGCCAGCGCGGCTGGTCGCCGAAGAACTTGGTGTGGAGGGCGATGAGCGTGGGATCCACGGGGACGCGGCGCTGCGCGAGGGTGGCGATCATCTGCCGGAGGGGCGGGCCGGCGAGGTCGATGTGCTCGAGCCAGTAGGCGCGGCCGGCGAGGGTCTGCGGGTAGCCGGGTCGGTCGGCCGGGGCGAGGTAGACGGGCGACCAGGGGGCGCCGTGGCACAGGCCGTCGATGCCGAGCTCCGCGGCCTCGGTCCAGGAGGTGCGCTGGAGGTGGCCGATGACCGGCAGGCCGAGCGCGTGCGCCTCGGTGATGGCGACGCGGGCGAGGTCGGGGCCGATGGAGCTGTAGATCTTGATGAGGTCCACGCCTACGCGTGCCTGCCAGCGGATCTCCTCGCGCACCGCGGCGGCGCTCTCGACGCGCACGAACGGCTCGACGGGGAAGTCGCTGGCGTTGAGGATGCGGCCGGCGGTCACGATGTTCGGGCCGACGAGCGTGCCGGCGCGCACGAGCTGGCGGAACTGCACCGCCGCCTCGGTGGGCGACCCGGGATCGCGCAGGGTGGTGACGCCGTGGGCGAGGAGCAGGCGCAGGATCTTCACCACCGCCGCGCGATCGTACTGAGGGGTGATGTTGCCCTCCGCGTCCCAGGGGTGGAGGAGGAGGTGCACGTGCATGTCGACGAAGCCGGGCGTCACGTAGCGCCCTGGCAGGTCGAGGACGCGGGCGCCTGCCGGTGGGACGTAGCTCGCCGCCGGCAGGGCGCGGCGGATGCGGC
>DATAGU010000183.1:0-7005 GCA_036263495.1 Polyangia bacterium
CTCTCCGATGCGGCGCAGGGCGATCGGGAGAAGCTGCGCGACGCCGAGGACTACGTGCGGCTCTACACGCTCATCTGGAACCGCTTCATCGCCTGCCAGATGAAGCCGGCGGTCTACGACCAGACGACGATCGACGTGCAGGCGGGCGAGGCGACGCTGCGCGCCACGGGCCAGGTGCTGAAGTTCGCGGGCTTCACCGCGGTCTACGACGAGAGCGCGGACGAGGGCGCGGGCACGGGCGAGGACGAGGACAACCGGACGCTCCCCGCCGTCAAGGAGGGCGAGACGGTGGAGCTCCTCTCGGTGGAGCCGGCGCAGCACTTCACCCAGCCGCCGCCGCGTTTCACCGAGGCGTCGCTCGTCAAGGAGCTGGAGGAGAAGGGGATCGGCCGGCCGTCGACCTACGCGGCCATCCTCTCGACCATCCAGGACCGCGGCTACGCGGAGAAGAAGGAAGGGCGCTTCCACCCCACGATCCTCGGCACGCGGGTGAACGACCTCCTCGTCGATGCCTTCCCGCAGATCATGGACGTCACCTTCACCGCGCAGATGGAGGACGACCTCGACAAGGTCGAGGACGGGGCGGTGAACTGGGTCAAACTCCTCGAGCAGTTCTACGGGCCCTTCAAGGAGGTGCTCGGCAACGCCGAGAAGTACATGAAGGATCTCAAGCGCGAGGAGATCCCGACCGAGCACAAGTGCGAGAAGTGCGGCGCGCCGATGGTCATCAAGTGGGGCCGCAACGGCGAGTTCCTCGCCTGCTCGGGGTACCCCGAGTGCAAGAACACCAAGGAGTTCAAGCGCACCGACGAGGGCGCGGTGGTGATCGTCGAGTCGCAGCCCGTGTCGGTGGACGAGAAGTGTGACAACTGCGGGGCGCAGATGGTGCTCAAGCGCGGGCGCTTCGGTCAGTTCCTCGCCTGCTCGCGCTATCCCGAGTGCAAGGGCACGCGGCCGGTGTCGCTCGGCGTGGCCTGCCCCAAGGACGACTGCGGCGGCTTCCTCACCGAGAAGCGCTCCAAGCGCGGCAAGGTGTTCTACGGGTGCTCGAACTACTCGAAGAAGAAGTGCGACTTCGTGCTCTGGGATCGCCCGGTGCCCGAGCCGTGCCCGCAGTGCGGCGCCAAGTTCCTGGTGCGCAAGGAGAACCGCTCGGGCGGGAAGCTCCGCTGCGTGAAGGAGGGGTGCGGCTTCCAGCAGGAGGGCCTGGGCAAGGAAGAGGCCGAGGGCGACGCGGCCTGAGCGGCGACCTGGGCGCAGGCGGGCGATGTTCTCACCGGACGTGACGGTGGTGGGGGCCGGGCTGGCGGGCTGCGAGGCGGCCTGGCAGCTGGCGCGGCGCGGGGTGCGCGTGGCGCTCGTGGAGATGAAGCCGGCGCACCTGTCGCCGGCCCACACGACGCCGCTCTGCGCCGAGCTCGTGTGCTCGAACTCGCTGCGCTCGGACGCGCTCGAGACGCCCGCGGGCCTGCTCAAGGCGGAGCTGCGGCAGGTGGGGTCGCTCGTCATTCAATGCGCGGACCGCACGCGGGTGCCGGCGGGCGAGGCGCTGGCCGTGGATCGGCACGCGTTCGCGCGCGCGGTGACGACCGAGGTGGCGCTCCACCCGCGCATCCGCCTCGAGCGGCGCGCGCTCGACGAGGTGCCGGGCGGGCCGGTGATCGTGGCCGGGGGGCCGCTCGTGGGCGCGGGCCTGGCGCGCGAGATCCGCAAGCGGGCCGGCGACCGGCTGTACTTCTATGACGCGATCGCGCCCATCGTCGACGCCGAGACCATCGACTGGACGTGCGCCTTCCGCGCGTCGCGCTACGGCAAGCGGCAC
The DNA here is from genome assembly GCA_036263495.1 of Polyangia bacterium. Classification (GTDB taxonomy): domain Bacteria; phylum Myxococcota_A; class Polyangia; order Palsa-1104; family SHYY01; genus DATAGU01. The sequence continues at coordinate 1,823 of DATAGU010000183.1, forward strand.
CGGCAGGACCAGGTGGGGGTGGAGGCGGGGGCGACGGTCGAGGGCGACTACGTCAATTGCCCGATGAGCGAGGCGGAGTATCGCCAGTTCGTGGACGAGGTGCGGCGGGGGCGCAAGATCCTGCCGCGCGCCTTCGAGGAGCCGCGCTACTTCGAGGGGTGCCTGCCCATCGAGGTGATGGCCGAGCGCGGCGACGACGTGCTCGCCTTCGGGCCGATGAAGCCGGTGGGGCTCGAGGATCCGCGGCCCGGCGCGGGACGGCCCTACGCGGTGGTGCAGCTGCGGGCCGAGAACCGCTACGGCACGAGCTACAACCTCGTGGGGTTCCAGACCCGCCTCGCGTACCCCGAGCAGAAGCGCATCTTCTCGCTCATCCCGGCGCTCAAGGACGCGGAGTTTCTGCGCTACGGCTCGATCCACCGCAACTCGTACATCGACTCGCCCCGGCTCCTCGACGCGGAGCTGCGCCTGCGCGAGCTGCCCGAGGTGCGCTTCGCGGGTCAGATCACGGGCGTCGAGGGCTACATCGAATCGACGGCGGTGGGGCTCATGGTGGCGCTGTTCGTGGCGGCGCGGCTCGCGGGCCAGCCCGTGGTGCCGCCGCCGCCCGAGACGGCGTTCGGCGGGCTCTACTACCACCTGACGAGGCCGCGGCAGCCGGGCGAGCCGTTCGCGCCGACCAACATCAACTTCGGCCTCCTGCCGCCGCTCGCGCTGCGCGCGCGCAAGCGCGACCGGCGCGCGCTCCACGCCGAGCGGGCCCAGAGCGCGCTCGGTCCCTGGCTGTCCGCCGTCGCGGCGTAGCTACACCTGCCGGGGCGGCCTGCGACCCTGCGGGCGCCGTCTCCCTCGCGCTCGCTCCCCCTCCCCTCGATGAGGGCTTGCGGAGAGCAGGGCTTGGGCTACCATGCGGGACTTCGCGCCCCTCCCGTCGCACATCGCGACGCCCCCGTGGGCACGTAGCAAGGCGACTCGATGCGCAAACAGATCACCGGACAGGCAGCTCCCCCCTCGACCAGGCGTCCCGATGAGCTCGACATCCCGGCCCTCGCCACCGCGGTCCTCACCTCGGAGAGCGCCGACCACCCTATAGAGAACATCTTCGACGACCGCCGCGGCCCGGGCGGCACCCGCTGGGTGGCCGAGATCCCGGGCGAGCAGATCCTCACGCTGTCCTTCGACCGGCCGCAGAACCTCCACCGCATGGAGCTGGAGATCGAGGAGCCGAACGAGACCCGCACCCAGGAGCTCGAGCTCCTCCTGTCGCAGGACGGCGGCCAGAGCTTCCGCCACGTGCTCCGGCAGGAGTTCAACTTCAGCCCGGGCTCGACCTTCGAGCGCGAGGTCTGGAACCTCAACCAGGCCGGCGTCACGCACGTCCGCCTGCATATCAAGCCCGACAAGGGCGGCCGGCCGTGCCGCGCGACGCTCACCTCCCTGGTGCTTGCATGATCATCAGTCACCTCAGCGCGGAATGCGTCCCCTTCGCCAAGACCGGCGGACTGGGCGACGTGCTGGGGGCCTTGCCCAAGGCCCTGGCGTCGCGGGGCCATGACACCGATATCTGGATCCCGTTCCACCTGCCGGCCGCTGAGTGGTACCGCAAGCGCCACCAGTGGCCGGAGGCGGCCACCCCGCCCCTCTCCATCGACATCATGGGCCAGCACTACACGGTCGGCATCCTGCGCGGCACCCTGCCGCGCAGCGGTGTGCCGGTCTACTTCGTGGCCCACGACCCCTTCTTCCACCGCGGCCCCATCTACGCGAACAACGAGCACGGCGCCGACGATGGCCTGTGGCGCTTCACCCTGTTCGTGCGCGCGGTCTTCAAGGCCATGAAGTGGCTCGGCCGCAAGCCCCAGATCCTCCACTGCCACGACTGGCACCCGGGGCTCGCGCCCATGCTGGGCGCCTGGAGCAGCTGGCGCGATCCCTGGTTCGACGACGTGGCCTCGGTGCTGACCATCCACAACATGGCTCACCAGGGCGTCTACGACAGCGAGCTCTTCCCCGCGCTCGGCCTGCCCGACGAGACCTGGAGCTCGGCCGGCGTCGAGTTCCACGGCACGGTCAACCTCCTCAAGGGCGCCATCATGGCGAGCGACATCGTCACCACCGTGTCGCCCACCTACGCCCGGGAGATCCAGACCCCCATGGGCGGCGCGGGCCTCGACGCCGTGCTGCGCCTGCGCGCCGACCGCCTGGTCGGCATCCTGAATGGCATCGACATCGAGGAGTGGAACCCCGCGAGCGATCACTACCTGCCCGCGCACTACACCTCGTGGGACCTCTACGGCAAGGCCATCTGCCGCCGCGAGCTGTGCCTGGCCTCGGGCTTCGACGCCGAGGACCCCGGCCTCATCATCGGCGTAGTCGGGCGTCTCACCTCGCAGAAGGGCTTCGACGTCCTGCTCGACGCCATCTGGCAGCTCCTCGACGCGGGGGTGCGCATCGTCATGCTCGGCTCGGGCGAGCCGGCGCTCGAGGAGGCCATGCGCCACATCGACCTCTGGGCGCGGCGGCGCTTCCGCGCCTGGGTGGGCTATGACGAGCGGCGCGCCCACCTCATCGAGGCCGGCGCCGACGCCTTCCTCATGCCCTCGCGCTTCGAGCCCTGCGGCCTCAACCAGATGTACTCGCTCGCCTACGGCACCCTGCCCATCGTGCGCCGCACCGGCGGCCTGGCCGACACCGTGATCGGCTACACCGGCGAGAACCTCGAGCACGCCAACGGCTTCAGCTTCGACGACCTCAACACCGCGTCGCTGCTCGGCACCGTGCGCTGGGCGCAGCAGGTGTTCCGCACCGGCACCTGGTACCGCCTCATGCACAACGCCATGCGGGCCGACAACTCCTGGGCCCGCTCGGCCCTGCACTACGAGGACGCCTACCGCCGCGCGCGCGAGGTGCGCGGCCTCCCCTGGTAGACGCGGGCGCAGGCGAGGCTCAGCCCGCCGTCATCTCGACCGCCGGCTCGGCTTGCGCGAGCCCCATCGGTTCCTGCCGCAGGCCGAGGCGCTGCGCCGGCCGCAGGAACAGCATCCCCATCGCCACCTGCACGATGATCGAGGACCCCGTGGTCGCGAGGCTGTAGGCCAGCACCGCCGAGGCCCCGCGCGCCGCATAGCCGGCGAAGAACGTCACCGCCGCCCACTGCGACAGCCCGAGGCCCTGCACGCTCACCGGGAGCGCGGCGAAGAAGAACACCGCCGGCAAGTAAGCGAGCGCCACGAGCGGCGGCACCGCCACCCCGAACCAGCGCAGCGCGATGAAGTGCCAGAGCACGAGCACGAGGATGTGTGGCAGCCGCACCACCGTGGCCTTGACGTGCCCGAGCACCCCCATCTCGAACATCGGCGCCAGCACGGCCATCCGCGCGAGCCGCGGCGGCTTCATCCAGAGGACGACCGCGTAGAGCAGCGCCGACGCCCCGACCCCGATCGGCACCCAGCGCAGCCACATGAGCGACACCTCGGCCTTGAGGAGCCCCGTGGTCGACAGGAGCACGAGCACGCCCATGTTGATGCCGCTGATGAAGAGGATCCAGCCCGCCCCCTGCCAGAGCGGCACCCCACGGCGCTGGCGCAGGAAACCGATCACCGCGGCCTGGCCCACGTAGTACTGCACCACCGCCAGGAGATACGTGGCGGCGCGGATCACGTAGAGGTCGCGGTAGCGGAGCCGGCAGCCGAACCAGCCGAACGTGTAATACATCGCCAGCGTGTCGACGGCGCAGTTGACGACGATGAGCACCACCGACGCGAGCAGGAAGCCCGCCAGCGAGACCCCCTGGAACGCCTTCCAGACCTCGTCCCAGTGCACCGAACGCGAGACCCACAGCAAGGCCAGCAAGGCCACCAGCCAAGGCCCAAAGCGCCGCACGAACTCCGGTGCGGCCCCTCGCCGAGCCGGCTCTCCTCGAGACATGCGCGGCACTCTAACATACGAACCAGGGGTGTGCTCCTCCGTGGGCGGGCCAGGCCGCCTCAGTCAGGGGGAGCGAGCAAGGGTGAGTGAGAGCGGGGTCGGGCGGGGGCCCTCACCGGCCTTCGAGCAGCTCCGGGGCCGGCGCGGCGTCCCGCGGCGGGGAGATGCCGAGCAGCGCCGCCGCCGTGCGCGTGAACGACGAGTACGGCACCGGGCCCTCGACCACGCGCGGCTTCACGCGCCCCGGCGCGCGCACGAGGAGCGGCACGGTGCGATCGTAGAGATACGGCGACCCGTGGCTCGAACCGCAGCCGCGCTCGAGCCGCGGGTCGAAGAAGTTCCCCGGCTCGGGCACGAGATAGAGATCCCCGCCCGCGCCCGGCACCACGGAGCGGCACAGGAGCGCGTCCTCACTCTCATCGGTGCCCGACGCCAGGATCGGCGGGCAGGGGCCGAGGGCCAGGGGATCCACCACCCGGCGCACGCCGGGCAGCCGGCGCGATTGCAGGAGTTCGAGGAGACGGCGACGGTTCGCCGGGGCCCGCGCCTCTGCGCTCAGATAGACGTAGGGATCGGCCATGCCCCGGATCCACTCGCGCTTCCCCCCCGGCACCTCGGCCGCCAGACGTTCGAGCAGCTCCACCAGCTCGACGTTCACCTCTCCTGGCACCGTGTCCCCGCCCGTGGGCCGCGCCGACGGGCGATCCTGCAGGAGGCGATGACCATCGCTCTTGCAGGGCCGTTGCCAGCGGTCCATGCCCAGGCCGAGGCCCGCCCCCGCGCCACCACACGCCTCCGGCATGTGGATGCTCCCGTGGTCCGCGGCCAGCACCACCGCGTAGTTGCGTTCGCCCAGGCGGCGGTCGAGCTCGGCGAGGAAGCGCCCGAGCATCCCGTCCAGGCGGTGCAGCTCGTCCCACGCCTCCCACGAGTCGGGTCCAAAGAGGTGGCCGATCAAATCGTGGGCCGAGAGCGACAGCGCGAGCAGCGTGGGCCGCCGCCCCGCCGCCTCGCTGTCGAGCGCCGCCACCGCCGCGCGGAAGAGCGCCTCGTCGCCGAACGGCGAGGCACGGAGCGCGCGGGGGCTCGGGAGGCGATGGGGAAAGCGCTGGCCGATCCCGGCATAGCCGAGCTTGGCGTCGGCCGCGAAGTTTCCGCCCTCGCCCGGTTGATCGTCCGGCGTGCCCGCATGCGCCTCCACCCAGGCCGCGTCTTCCAGCTCCCAGACGAGCCCGGTCCGGAACGACTCCTCGAGC
>DATAGU010000184.1:0-3185 GCA_036263495.1 Polyangia bacterium
TCCTCGTCGCCCGGCGCGCCGACGGCAACGAGTTCCCCATCGAGGCCGCCATCTCGCCGCAGGTCGAGGCCGCGGGCGAGAAGTTCTACACCGTCATCATCCGCGACATCACCGATCGCCGGCGCGCCGAGGAGGCGCTGCGCGAGGCCAACCGCCGCAAGGACGAGTTCCTCGCCCTGCTCGGCCACGAGCTGCGCAACCCGCTCGCGCCCATCGTGACCGCGCTGCGCCTCATGAAGATGCGCGGCGAGTCGGCCATCGAGTCCGAGCGCGCGGTCATCGAGCGCCAGATCGAGCACATGATCCGCCTCGTCGACGATCTCCTCGACGTGGCGCGCATCACCCGCGGCAAGATCGAGCTGCGGCGCGAGCCCGTCGAGCTCGGCGTCGTGGTCGCGCGCGCCATCGAGATGGCCAGCCCCCTCCTCGAGCAGCGCTCGCACCACCTCGCCGTCGACGTGCCGCGCGACGGCCTCGTCGTCGAGGTCGATCAGGTGCGGTTCGCCCAGGTCCTGTCGAACCTCCTCAGCAACGCCGCCAAGTACACCGACCCGGGCGGCCACATCTCCATCTCCGCCGTCCTCGCGGGCGACGAGGTGACGGTCACGGTCAAGGACAGCGGCATGGGCATCCGCTCCGAGATGCTGCCCAAGCTGTTCGAGCCCTTTGTCCAGGCGGATCGGACGCTCGTGCGGGCCCAGGGGGGCCTCGGCCTCGGCCTCGCCCTGGTCAAGAGTCTGGTCGCGCTGCACGGCGGCCGCGTCTCGGCCAAGAGCGAAGGGCCGCAGCGCGGGAGCGAGTTCACCGTGACCATCCCGGCCCCCGGGGTGAAGGCGCAGCCCACGGCCGGCGTGGCGCAGAAGCCGAAGCCCCAGCCCATCGAGGAGCCGCGCCCCGGCGTGCCGCAGGCCGCAGGCGCCCCCGCCGGCCAGCCGCGCATCCTCATCGTGGACGACAACCCCGACTCCGCCGACCTCCTGGCCGAGACCTTCCTCGTCCTCGGCCACCAGACCGCCGTCGCCTACGACGGCCCGCAGGCGATCGCCTGCGTACAGAACTTCCCCTTCGACGTCGCCCTGCTCGACATCGGGCTCCCCGTCATGGACGGCTACGAGCTGGCCGGGCGGCTGCGGGACCTGGCGGGCGCGCGGCGGGTGCTCCTCATCGCCGCGACCGGCTACGGCCAGGAGGGCGACCGCGAGCGCAGCCGCGCCGCGGGGTTCGACGCCCACTTCACCAAGCCCATCGACATCGACCGGCTGATCGCCCTGGTGAGAGCGTGGTCGGTTACGGCGGAGTTGCCTTTTGTAGCCGCTCCGGCGTCATAGACTGAGCCATGGCACCGAACACATCGTTTCGACGTGGACAGCGAGGGCGATCCCTGGGCGTGGGCCTCGTGCTGGGTCTCGTGCTCGGCCTGGGTCTGGCCGCCGCCGCGTTTCTTCCCCGGGGGACGACGGTCGAGGACCTCTGGGCCCGGGTCCGGGGGCTCCCGGTGATCCCGCCGGAGGGAGAGGTGACCCCCCAGGAGCCGAACGCGCTCGAGCCTACCGCCGTGGTCCCCAAGGACGCGCCGGCGGCCCCCGTCCCGCGCGCCCCGTCCGCGCGGCGCCCGCAGGCCACCGGCCCGGATCGGAGCCTCGAGCGCCGCACCCCGTGCGGTGTCTCGAGCGGCGAGATGAACCAGATGCGCGACGCCCACGCCGCCGCCCTGCTCCGCTGCTTCCAGCCCGAGCTCGCGAAGCTCCCGGCGGCCGTCGGCCTGACCAGCAACTGGGAGGTGGCCATCGACGGGCATGGCCGCGTGCGGCGCGTCACGCCGCACCTCGTCACGCTCGACTACAAGCGCAGCGAAGAGGAGCAGCGCAAGGCGCCGTACAACGTGCCCGGCAAGGACGCGCCCGCGGTGCGCTGCGCCACGCGCGAGATCACGAGCTGGAACTTCTCGCCGTACATCGCCAACCCCCTCCACCTCGATCTCCTGATGGACTGCAACCTCACCGTCACCCTCCAGGAGCCGCGCTAGACCCGGACCGAGGGGCCCGGCTCACGCCGCGGGCGGCGCGCCGCGCGCCTGACGGCGCAGGAGCAGGACGAGGTAGAGGTTGGCGCTGAGGAGCCCGAGCACGAGGAGGACGCCGAGACCGATCGCGCCCCACACGAGCCATTGCCCCACGGGATAGGCGGTGAGCGTGCCGCGCGCCGTCTCGCCTCCGACGTAGTAGGCCAGCGCCCGCTCGCCGGAGCGCTGCTCGTCGTTCCGGGCATGAGTCGCGATGTCCTCGCGCCCTCCCGCGATCACCCCGAGCGTCACCTGATGGCCGGCCCGTTTGAACCCCTCGTCGACCTGGGGTTGGATGCGGGCGAGCATCCGGGGGAGGGACTGCTCCAGGCCCTCGACCACGCCGGCCGCGACCTGATGGCCTACCTCCTTGCTGAGCTGGCCGATGGCCTCCTTCACTTGCTTGTCACGGGTGAGGGCCGTGACCTCCTGCGCGAAGCCCCGGCCGAGGGGGCGGCCGGCGCCTTCACCGAAGCCGGTGCCGAATTCCCGCCCGGAGGTGCGCAGGAGCCGGGGGAGGTCGGCCTCGAGGCGATCGAGGAGGGGCTGGAGCTGCCGCACGACCGGGGTGAGGTCGATGCCCGTGATGAGGCGGTCGCGCAGGCGGACGAGGGCCTCGTCGAGCGGCTGACCGGAGAGGAAGTCGGCGACGGCGCGGAGGATGTTGTCGGTCACCTGGCGCACGACCTCGCCGAGGGTGGGCTTCTCTCCCAGGCTCTCGATGAGGCTGCGCGCTTGCGGGATCTCTCTCTGGAACTGCTCCAGGGTGCCGCTCGTGGCGGCTTTGCTCCACTCCTTGATGTTGCGGTTGGTGCCGGCGCAGCCGGCGAGGGCGGCGCAGGCCGCGAGGCTGAGCGCTAGGGCTAGCGCGGGCATCGCAGGCAGGCTGCGGCTGCGGCTGCGGCTGCGGCGTGTGGGTTTGATCATGAGCTCTCTATCTCCCGTCGGTATCGTGCCACGGGGTGGGAAGCCGTTCTAGACGCCTGCGGCCGGCACACGTCTTCCCTTCTCTGTCTTCACTGAAGACGACCGGGGGCGGGGCCCCCAGGACCCCCATGCGAGAGGGAACCTACGGTTGCCCTCTCGCGCTCTCCCTCCCTGCGAGAGGGAACCTACGGTCCCC
>DATAGU010000185.1:0-40742 GCA_036263495.1 Polyangia bacterium
CGCCTGTCCCTAGCGCCGCTGTGTTGGGGTCAGGTCTTCGGGCGGGAGAGGGCGGCGTGGCACAGATCGATGATCTCTTGGAGGCTCGTGATCTGGACCGGGCGATCGACGTAGTCCTTGGTTGTCGTCCTGGCGAGAGAGAGCCCCTGCTCGACATACGGTAGACCGCGTGCCGGGTCGCCCTGGTCAAGGCAGAGCCGCCCGAAGGACCCCAGGAAGTCTATGTTCGAATCGACCTCGACCTCGAACTCAAGCAGCTCGCGCAGCGTCCGTTCGGCGTCATCCACTTGGCCCTTCTCGTGGGCGAAGTGATATCGCCAAAAGGCGACACACCTTCGGAGCTCGCGTTCTCGTGCAGGCGATCCTTCGACCTCGGGGCGATATTTTTCATAGACCTCATCGAGCGAAGCGAGCAGCCGCTCGTAGGTCCACTTCCGCATATGTTTGGAAACATATGTCAGGTCATCGCACAGGTCGCCGATGACCAGCTCGTTGAAGTCAGCGTCATCGTGGCTTTTCATAGTCCCACCATCGGCAGGTATAACCTCCTGCCTGATCGGGCCAGCGCCCTTCGGTAGTACATGCATGGATACATTGCCCACAGATTGTCATATTGGGCCCAGCCGAGCCCCGCCTCCCGAGAGGTGTTTCAACGCAACGTGAGTAGTTTTCCGTGCAATCTCCCGGCAGTGGCCGTGGCTTCCAGGTCCCCGCGGCGGCCTCCAACGCGACCACCAGCATCACGCGTAGGTCCATTGTGCGAGAGCGTACCACGGGCTTCTTTCACCCTCTGAGAACCCCAGGTCCGCGGTGGTGTCGAAAGGATGTGCAGCGGGCCCCCCGCGGTTCGGTGGGCGGCTGAAATGGTAGAGTGACCACGTCAGAGACACGCAATGGCCGAACATCAGGAACAAGACCCGAAAGCACCGCCCTCCGAGGGCGGCTCGTCCGGCGGCTCGCCACCGGGGCCGCCAGTGGATCCCCCGCAGGATCCGGAGCTCGATCCCGAGCTCGTCCGGCTGCCTCCGCCGCGGCCGCCGCGCAGCCCGATCGTGGCGCTGGCCGTGCTCCTCATCGGTACGGTGCTGCTCGTGCACCTGCGCACGGACATCCGCTATGCGCTCTCGCCCACGACGCCGATGGAGCTGCCCGAGAAGGTGCCGCCGGGCATGGCGCTGCCGGACAACCGCCTGGTGGCGGTGCGCGGGATCCCCGACTATCGCTACGCGCTCCTGCTCGATCCCCGCGAAGATCAGTACCGTCGCTCGTTCTTCCGCCTGCTCGGCACGGGGGATCGTCTGCTCGTGCACGCGGATCAGACGGCGTCGCGCCACGAGCTGAGCGAGCGGTATGTCGGGCGGCTGCGGCGGTTCGATGCGCTGCCCTACGCGGACGAGATCCGCGACTACTACGCCCGCCAGCAGGTCACCCGCTTCGTCGACGTCGGGGCGCTGCGCGCGTGTCTGCCCAAGCTCCTCGATTGCAGCACGCTGCGCGACGCCACGGGGGAGCCGCTGCGGCTCGAGCCCGCGCGGCCGCTCCTATGGGTGGTGGACTTCCCCGATGAGCTCACGATCACGCTGTCGCGCGATCGTTTCCTGGTCGAGGAGGACGCGCGCCACGAGCTCGAGCGCATGGGGCAGCCGCTCCGCGGGCCCGGGCGCGAGACGACGGACGGGTACGTCTACGTCGTCGAGGTGCCGGCCGAGAAGCGCGACGCGTATCTCACCAAGCTCGAACCCCTGAAGGCGAGCTTCGCCGTGCACCGCGAGCGCCTGACGGTGCCGCTCACGGGCATCACCACGCTCGGCGACACGCTGGCGCTCCAGCCCGAGGGGGCGAAGGCCACGACCTACCCCTGGAGCCGCATCGTCTCGGTGCAGGTGGAGGCGCCGGTGCGCATCCCCGCCGATTCGTGGGTCCTGCTCGAGGGCAAGATGCCGTGGGACTACAAGTGGATGCCGTTCTTGGCCGGCGGGCTCGCGCTGTTCATGCTCTTCAACCTGTGGCTCATCGTGCGCTGGCTGCTGGCGCGGCGGGCGGCGGCGTAGACAGCCGTCGCGTCTTCAGCGCACGTCGTCGCGGATGGCGTCGAGGAGGGCGGCGAGGTCGGCGTCGCTCGTGAGCGGGTTGATGAGCGTGGTGCGGAGGTAGACGCCGTCGGCGAGGCGGGTCTGCACGAGGTAGAAGCGCCCCGACTCGACGAGACGCTGGCGGATACGGGTCTGGAGCGCGTCGCGCTCGGCGGGCGCGAGGCCGACCGGCGCGTAGCGGAAGCACACGATGTTGGCCTCGGGGGAGGTGGCGAGCTCGAAGCCGGGGGTCTCGGTGATGCGACGGGCGAAGCGGCGCGCGAGGTCGAACGTGGCGTCGATGTGGTCGGCGAAGAGCCGCGTGCCGTGCACGAGGAGCGACAGGTAGAGCTTGGCCACCATGACGTCCTTGGTGCACTCGAGCGTGCGCACGCCGAGGTTGAACCACTCCTGCGGGCGCTCATGCGCGGGGGCGAAGAGGTACGAGGCCTCCTGCGCGAAGGTTTGATAGGAGTGCCGCCCCTCGCGGAACAGGACGGCGGTGACGAGCGAGGGGACGAGCATCATCTTGTGGGCGTCCCACACGACCGAATCGGCGCGCTCGATGCCTCGCAGGAGCTCGCGGTAGCGCGGCGAGAGGATCGCGCTCGCGCCGTGCGCGCCGTCGACGTGGAGCCAGAGGCCGCGCGCGGCGCAGAAGTCGGCCATGGGTTCGAGCGGATCGAAGGCGCCGGTGGCGGTAGAGCAGGCGCTGGCCACCACCGCCACCACGCGGCGTCCGGCCCGCTCGGCGGCGGCGAGGGCCGCGGGCAGGGCCTCGGGGCGCAAGCGATACTGCGCATCGACGGGCACGGGCACGGCGCCGCCCTGGCCCCAGCCCATGATCTGGACCGCGCGCGAGACGCTGTAGTGCGCCTGCTCCGAGACGAGGAGCGCGAGCGGGGGGCCGCCGTGGTCGCCCTGGCTCCAGATGTCGAAGCCGGCGGCCGCCTGCCGCGCCGCGAGGAGCGCGGTGAGGTTGCCGGCCGAGCCGCCCGAGGTGAAGATCCCGTCGGCGGCGTCGCCGAGGCCGAGCGTGCGCGCCATCCAGAGGACGAGGCGTCGCTCCATGGCGGCCCCCACCGGGCCCATCTCGTAGATGGCGGTGCCGTTGTTGAGGAGCGACACCACGAAGTCGCACAGCGCGGCCGTGGGCAGGGGCGCCGAGACCTGATGTCCGGTGTAGCGCGGGTGGTGCAGGTGGTGTGATTGATCGATGAGACGGCCGAGCTGCTCGATGAGGGTCTCAGGCGCCGCCGGCTCGGCGGGGAACTCGCCCTGCCAGCGGCCGAGCATCTCGTCCGGCGCGGTCCAGGGCAGCACCGGCAGCTCGCGCGCCTCGACCCGCGTGAGGTACTCCGTCAGATGATCGATCAAGCGATGGCCGAGGGTGCGGAAGGTCTCGGGGTCGAAGGCGGCGCGCGGAGCGTCCTGGGGAGGACGTTCGGGGTGGCTGGACATGCCCTGTGATACCACGAGGCATCGAGCTCGCTGGGGGCTTGCGGCGGTGGAGCGTGTGAAGGGAGGAGGGAGAGGCGGAAGGCCGCGGGTCTACGGCCTACGGGAAGATGCCGAGGTCGAGGTAGGACTGCGCGACCTTGTTGATCGCATTGATCAGCGAGGCCGTGCGTAGATCCACGCGCGGGCCCTTCTGCTTCTGGATCTCGCGGGTGGCGTGATAGGCCATGATCATCGTGTCCTCGAGGCCCGAGTTGACGAGGTCCTCCTCGTCGGCGCCGTGGGCCAGTGCCTTGATCTCCTGCTCGGAGAGCTTGGCCCCGGTGGAGCGCTGCATCGCCTGCAAGAGGCCCTCGTAGGTGCGTTGCTCGAAGCGCTTGCCCATGCGGCCGAAGCGCACGTGGTTGATGTTCTTCAGCCACTCGAAGTAGGACACGGTCACGCCGCCGGCATTCAGATAGATGTCGGGGATGATGAGGATGTTGCGCTCGGTCAGGATCTCCGAGGCGCGGCTCGAGGTCGGTCCGTTGGCCGCCTCGGCGATGATCTTGGCCTTGATGCGCGCGGCGTTGTCGACGGTGATCTGGTTCTCGAGCGCGGCGGGCACGAGGACGTCGCAGTCGAGCTCGAGCGCCTGCGCCGGGTTCTCGAGGTTGGTGGCGCCGGGGAAGTTGAGGATCGACTTGGTCTCCTGGCGGAAGCGGATCACCTCGTGGATGTCGAGGCCCGAGGGCTTGTAGATGGCGCCTTCGACCTCGGCGAGACCGACCAGGATGGCCCCGCCCTCCTGGAGGTAGAGGGCGGTGTGGTAGCCGACGTTGCCGAGGCCCTGCACGACCACGCGCTTGCCCTTGAGGCCGGCCGAGAGGCCGAGCGAGCGCATGTCCTCGGGGAGCTCGCAGGCTTCGCGGATGCCGAAGAACACGCCGCGGCCGGTCGCCTCCTTGCGTCCGCGCACGCCGCCCTGTCCGACGGGCTTGCCGGTGACGCAGGCGAGGGCGTCGAGCTTGTCGGGCGCCATGGCCTGATAGGTGTCGGCGATCCAGGACATCTCGGCCGGGCCGGTGCCGTAGTCCGGGGCGGGGACGTCGATGCCGGGGCCGATGAAGTTCTTCTTGAGGAGCTCGGCGGCGTAGCGCCGGGTGATGCGCTCGAGCTCCGAGCGCGAGTAGTTCGAGACGTTGATCTTGATGCCGCCCTTGGCGCCGCCGAAGGGCACGTCGACGATGGCGCACTTGTAGGTCATGAGCGCGGCCAGCGCCATCACCTCGTCTTCGTTGACCGAGAGGCTGTAGCGGATGCCGCCCTTGGTCGGGAGCTTGTGGTGGCTGTGCTCGGCACGCCAGGCGTGAATGACCTCGATCGAGCCATCGTCACGCCGGATGGGGAACGCGATCCGATAGACGTGATTGCAGACCTTGATCTGATCCAGGATGCCGCGGGGGAATTGAGTGTGTGCAGCTGCTTTTTCGAAATTGTGGGAAACTTGTTCCCAGAAACTGATGTGTGTCGTCATGGGCGCATCTTAACCGCTCTTCCGCCGGGAAGTAAACGGAACAGAGGAAGGATTTTCGGCAGTTGCTCCTCGGTCGGCCGTCCCGCGGGCCGCGTCGGGATGTGAATGCAAGAGACACCGTGGGTGCGCGGGCGTTAGTGCACTGCGTCAATAGTTCAGAGCACTGATCTACTGATCTATTGTGGAGAAGGAGAGCGACTGCGGTTGCTGTCTGCAGGTGTGCGGCGGATGCGCGGCGGCGGACGTCGTGCGGTCAGTACACGCCGGGCAGGATGCGCCAGCGCACCCGGCGGCAATACTCGTCCCAGTCGGCGCCATAGTGCTCGGCGCAGCGCCGGTGGTCGCGGCGCTCGCGGTCGACCAGGAGCACAATGAAGTAGGTGATGTAGAAGTAGGGCAGCGGGTGTGAGAAGCCGCAGGGCAGGCACCAGGCGAGCCCCATCATGAGGTCGCCGAGATAGTTGATGTGCCGACCGACGCCCCACCACCCCGAGACGAGCAGGCGCGTGCCCCGCGCTGTCTGGAGGAACTCGGGCTTCTTGCCCCAGATGGGCCGGTCGGGATCGGTGCGGAACCGGTGCTTCTGCAGGTTCGAGCTGCGGAAGACGTAGTAGCCGGCGAGGTTGAGGGCGACGATGCCGGCCACGGCCGGAGCGGGGAGATCATGGGCGTGGTGCAGGAGGTAGTACGCCTGGAGCGAGTACATCGCCGGCACCCACAGGAGGTCGCCCCAGCACAGCATCCAGCCGAAGTTCTCGTGCTTGATGTCCCAGGTGGTGAGGATCGCCTCCTCATGAAAGAAGTAGTCGGCCACGTAGAGGATGTGGAAGACGTTGACCAGGATCATGGGCACGGTCACCTGGCCGTGGAGCTCGTACTGCTTGGCCGCGAGCGACAGGTTCACCGCCACCCAGCCGACCAGGCCGGGGCGGCTCTCGCAGAAGAACTTGAAGTCGAAGTCGCCGCTGCGGGGGTTGAGTGAGGCGCCGATGCAGAAGTCGGTGAGCGGGTCACCGGTCACGCGCTCGGCCCTCGGTGAGCTGCGTCCCCGGAAGTAGAGGAACACGCTGAGGATGAAGACGAACAGGTTGACGGTGGTGACGAGGGAGCCGAAGTGGTCGTGGATGAGCGTGGGCTTGAGCCATCCGGAGAGGACGAGGCCGCCCAGGCACAGCCAGGTGATCCAGAAGCTCAGCCAGCCGTTCATCTTGTAGCGAAGGCGCGTGCCGTCGGCGAGCTGGGTGCCCTCGACCCAGCGGCCGGGGACGAGGAGCTGGAGCAGCACCTGGAAGCCGAACCAGGCGAGATAGATGAGGATGGATGTGGTGGTCGGTCCCGGGATGCGCGCCATCCACTGGCCGAGCTCGGTGAGCGAGCGCGGCGCGATGAGCGCGCCCTGGTTCTGATCGACGCACAGCCAGGCGTAATAGACGAGCGACGGCAGCCCCACCAGCATGGCGAGGGCGCCGAGGCGTTTGGGTCGAGGGGTCGCGTGGGTGGAGGTCATGGGTCGTTCATCCTCGCGGCGCACCTTCGCATGGTTGCCGGGTCGAAATCCATCCCCTGGCCCTTCGGGTTTCTGAGGCGCGGGCCATTCACTGTCCTGCGGTCGTCTCGTGTCCGCGATCGGTGACTGAACGATTGCTGCAGCAGCGCTAGAAAGTTCTGCTGATTTCGTCTTTTACCGACCGGATGCTTCATCGGCCATCGCGTTTTCCCCTCCCAGGGGCCCCGGGAGGGCTCTGCCAAAACGTCAATCCGCTATTTGTTGAGGGGTGTTCTTCATGGAGAGCGTAGCGGAGCCCGGAGCCAATACTGTCGAGGCGGCCCGGTCGGGCCTCGCCATGGATTCCGTTCACCGAGAACTCGTCACTCGCATCCGCGAGATGGTGCGCCGCAAACACTGGTCGGCCAATCAACTGGCCGACTTCAGCGGCGTGGGGCGGGGCTATCTCTCCGACATCTTGTCAGGGAAAAAGTCCCCTACAGTGCGTACGCTCGTAAAGATCGCCGAGGCCCTGGAGGTCGACGTCAGAGATCTCTTCGGCGCGGGGCCGCGCACGCGCTAGACGCTTCTACATATAGATAGAGGAAGGAGGGGGAGTTCGTGGGGGCGAACGAATGGGGGGTACTGCTCGTCCGTCAGGTGATCAGGCGCGGCGGGAGCGGGCGAACTCGTCCATCATGCCGACCAGCGCCTCCACCCATTCGAGGGTCACCGCGTTGTAGAGCGAGACGCGGATGCCACCCACCGAGCGGTGGCCCTTGAGGCCGGCCATGTTGGCCTTCTTGGCCGCGGCGAGGAACGCCTCTTCGAGCTCGGCGCTCGGCAGGCGGAACACCACGTTCATCACCGAACGGCTCTGCGGCTCGACGGGGCAGCTGTAGAGGTCGGGGTAGCGGTCGATGGCGCCGTAGAGGAGCGCCGCCTTCTTGCGGTTCCATGCTTCGATCTGCGCGAGGCCGCCCGACGCCTTGATCCAGGCGAGCACGTTGCGGACGAGGTAGATGCCGAAGGTGGGAGGCGTGTGATAGAGCGAGTTGTTCTCGGCGTGGACGCGGTACTGGAAGATCTTGGGGATGTCGGTGCGCCCCGTGGCGAGGAAGTCCTTGCGCGCGAGCACCACCGCGAGCCCGCTCGGCCCGACGTTCTTCTGCGCCCCGGCATAGATGAAGGCGAAGCGCGAGACGTCGAAGGGCCGCCAGATGAAGTCGCTCGACATGTCGCACACGAGCGGCACGCCGGCTCCGGCGAAGGTGGAGGCGAAGTCGAAGAACTCCACGCCGTGGATGGTCTCGTTGCTGGTGAAGTGGAGATAGGCGGCGCCGGCATCGACCGATAGCTCGCCGGGCGTCGGCACGCGCGTATACTGCTTCTCCTTGCCCTCGCCGACGCCGGTCGAGCCCGCCAGGCGCACGCGCCCGCCCACCATTTGCGCCACCACCTTGGCCTCGCTGTGGGCCTTCTCGCCCCAGGCACCGGTGAGGACGTAATCGGCGGAGCGGTCCTTGGCGAGGAAGTTGAGCGGCACCTGGGCGAACTGCTGCGAGGCGCCGCCCTGCAGAAAGAGCACTTCATAGGTGTCGGGCACGGCGAGGAGCTCGCGCAGGAGCGAGATCGCCTCGTTGTGCACCGCCTCGTACTGCTTGCCGCGGTGGCTGTGTTCCATGACCGACATGCCGCTGCCCTCGAAGTCGAGGAGCTCGCGCTGGGCGCGTTCGAGCGCGGGGAGCGGCAGGGCGGCGGGACCGGCATTGAAATTGAGGGTGCGTTTCACGGCGTGCCTCCTCCTCTAACAATGGCCCTGGCGATAAGCGATCGGCCGGGCGATGTCAACGGAGAGGCTGTACTTCCGTTCGGTGCTCTGGACCCCTGACTCCGCGCTTCGGTATTGCGCCCGCGCATGGACCGGCTACATTGCGCGCCCCGGAGCCCTCCTACGTGCTCCAGGTACGACCTACACGATGAGAGGAGCCACATGACCTCGCCCCGCTTTCGCGTGCTCATCGCCGATGAACTCTCGCCCCGCGCCACCGAGATCCTGAAGTCTCATCCGGACATCGACGTCCGCACGGCCACGGGGCTCGCCCCCGCGGCGCTCATTCGTGCGCTCTCCGAGGATGGAGGCGTGCACGCGCTGGCCGTCCGCTCGGCCACCAAGGTGACGGCCGAGGTGATCGAGGGCGCGCCCGCGCTGCGGGTGGTCGGCCGGGCCGGCATTGGTGTCGACAACATCGACGTCAAGGCGGCCTCGCGGCGGGGCATCGTCGTCATGAACACGCCCTCGGGCAACGCCGTGACCACGGCCGAGCACGCCATCTGCTTGATGGCGGCGCTGGTGCGTCACATCCCCCAGGCCACGGCCTCGATGAAGGCGGGCAAGTGGGAGAAGAAGAAGTTCCAGGGCAACGAGCTGTGCGACAAGACGCTCGGCCTCCTCGGGCTCGGCAACATCGGCCGCATCGTGGCCGACCGGGCGCAGGGGCTGAAGATGAAGGTGATCGCGCACGATCCGGTGCTGACCGCAGAGGCCGCTGCGCGCCTCGGCGTGCGTCTCCTGCCCTTCGAGGAGGTGCTGCGGCAGGCGGACGTCATCTCGGTGCACACGCCGCTCTTGCCGGAGACGAGGAACCTCATCGACGCGGCGGCGTTCGCCAAGATGAAGCGCGGGGTCTTCCTCATCAACGCCGCGCGCGGCGGCATCGTCGACGAGATGGCGCTCGTCGAGGCGCTGCGCTCGGGCCAGGTGGCCGGGGCGGCGCTCGACGTGTTCAGCGAGGAGCCGCCGCCCAAGGATCACCCGCTCCTGCAGATGGAGCAGGTGATTGTCACCCCGCACCTCGGGGCCTCGACGGATGAGGCGCAGGAGAAGGTGGCGGTGGAGCTGGCCGAGCAGCTCGTGGCGATCCTCGTCCGCGGCGAGGTGAAGAACGCGGTGAACCTGCCGCCGCTGCCGGTGGAGCTGCAGGCACGGTTGCAGCCGTACCTCGAGCTGGCGGCGCGCCTCGGTAGCGCGGCCGCACAGCTGTGTAGTGGCATCGACTCGGTCAACGTGGAACTCGTGGGCGAGGTGGCCGACGCCGGCAGCTCGCTGCTGGCGTCCACGGCTGTGGCGGGGATCCTGCGGCCGCACCTCGACACGCCGGTCACGGCGGTCAACGCCATGCTCCTGGCCGAGGAGCGGGGCATCCGCGTGAGTGAGACCAAGCAGTCGCGCGGTGGCGACTTCACGTCGTCGATCGCGCTGCGGCTCGATGGCCGCTGCGGCGTGCGGGTGCTCAAGGGCACGGTGTTCCGCACCGATGGCGGGCTCGAACCGCGTCTCGTGCAGATCGACAACTTCCTGCTCGAGGCCATCCCGGAGGGCCGCATCCTG
Organism: Polyangia bacterium; assembly: GCA_036263495.1. Classification (GTDB taxonomy): domain Bacteria; phylum Myxococcota_A; class Polyangia; order Palsa-1104; family SHYY01; genus DATAGU01. Next base: position 9,924 of record DATAGU010000185.1, read on the forward strand.
GTCATCCGCAACGATGATCGTCCGGGAGTCATCGGCGCGGTGGGCACGATCCTCGGGCGGCGCGGGCTCAACGTGAGCCGTATGCAGGTGGGGCTCGATCGCCAGACCGGGGAGGCGCTGCAGCTGTGGAACATCGATGGGGACGTGGCCGCGGCGCTCGACGAGATCCGTACCCAGGCGCACGTGCGCTCGGCGCTGGTGGTGACGCTGTGAAGCATGTGGGCGCGCCGCCGCCGTCCATGTCCATGCCGCACGAGGCGCAAGGGTGACATGAGCCAGAAGACCCGAGCGAGCGAAGAGCTCCCGGAGGGCCTGGGAGGGGCCGAGGCGTGGCCCGGTGGGTTGGTGGTGCCGGTGCCGGCCGAAGCGGCGGCAGCGGTGCGTCTGCCCTATGGGGTGCGCGATTACCTGCCGGCCGCGGCGGCGCGGCGGCGCGGCATTGCCGAGGGGCTCCTCGGGGAGTTCGAGCGCTGGGGCTATCGCCGCATCATCACGCCCATGTTCGAGTACGAGGCGGTGCTCGGCCGCGGTCTCGGGCGGGCCACGCGCGCCCAGGCCGTGCGTTTTGTCGAGCCCACGAGCGGCGAAGTGGTTGCGCTGCGGCCGGACATCACTCCGCAGGTGGCGCGCCTGGTCGCGACGCGGCTAGCTAGCGAGCCGGGTCCGCTGCGGCTGGCCTATGAAGGTAGCGTGGTCCGCCTGGGCGGCAGCGCGCTGGGCGGCTCGGCCGAAGGGCAGCGCGAGTTGTTCCAGGCCGGTGTGGAGCTGGTGGACATGCCCGCGCCGGCCGGCGACGTCGAGGTGATCGCGCTCGCCGGTGCGGCGCTGGAGGCGGCCGGGCTCCGCCGCTACACCATTGATCTGGCCGAAATCTCGGTCGTGCGCGCGGCCCTTGGGGGCATCGCCGGGGCGGCGCTCGGGCCGCTCGAGCGGGCGGTGGCCAAGAAGGATGTCGAGGAGGTGGAGCGGCAGGCGCGGGGGCTCGATCTCGAGCCGGGTCGCCGGCGCCTGCTCGCGGCGTTGCCGTCGCTTTATGGCGGACCGGAGGTCCTCGATCGAGCGCAAGGGCTGCTCGAGGAGATCGAGGACACGGCGGCGCTGTCGGCCCTGGCCGGGCTGGCGGCGGTGGTGCGCCTCCTTCTACAGATGGATCCGGCCTGGGAGGCGCGCCTGGCCATCGATCTCGGCGAGGTGCGGGGCTTCGATTACTACACCGGGCTCCGGTTCCAGGGATATGCGCCGGGCGTGGGGGCGGCGCTCGTCTCGGGTGGGCGCTACGATCATTTGATCGAGCGGTATGGCCGGCGGCGCGGCGGCGCGGCGGGGTTCGCCGTGGACGTCGAGCGAGTGGCCGAGGCGCTCGATGCGCATGGCGTGCCGCATGCCGCACGGCCCAGTGGCGTGCTGGTGGCGGGCGACCTCTGCGTGGCCTCGCAGCTGGCGCGCGCCCTGCGGGCGGGCGGGACGCGGGTGGTGCAGGAGCTCGATCGAGGAAGTACCGATGAGGCGCTCCGCACGCGGGCGGCGCAGGCTGGTCTCGCCCATGTGCTCGTGCTCGAGCCGAGCGGGCAGGGAGGGCGCTGGTTGTCAGTAGAGAATGGGATCGAGGGGACCATCCCCGAGCCGGCGCTTGCCGCGGCCCTCGCAGCTGCACAGACACGGCTCGACGCCCTCGTGACAGCGCGCTAGAACCACGGTTCACCATGACCGAGAAGGTAAGGTAACGGCCCATGGCCAATGTCGTGATCGTCGGTGCCCAGTGGGGCGATGAAGGCAAGGGAAAGGTCGTCGATCTCTACAGCGAGTTCGCCGATGTGGTCGTGCGCTACGGCGGGGGCGCCAACGCGGGCCACACCCTGGTGGTCGATGACCAGAAGGTCGTCACGCACCTCATTCCATCGGGCGTCCTGCGGGGCCGCGGCAAGCGCTGTGTGCTCGGGGATGGCATGGTCATCGACCCGCGCACGCTGCGGGAAGAGATCGAGACCCTCAAGTCGCGCGGGCTGCTGAGCGATGATCGCGACCTCCTCGTGAGCCGAGGCGCGCATGTGATCCTGCCCCTCCACCGCGAGCTCGATCGGGTGCGCGAGCAGGGCAAGGCCGCGATCGGCACGACCAAGCGGGGCATCGGTCCGGCCTATGAGGCCAAGATGGCACGCCGGGGCGTGCGCATGGCCGACCTCCTGCAGCCCGAGCGGCTGCGGGAGCTGCTCGGACGCAATCGTGAGGAGGTGCAGCCGTACCTGACCGAGGACGTCTCGCTGCCGCCCCTCGAACAGGAGCTCGAGGAGTACCTTGGACACGGTGCGGCGCTGCGGAAGTACCTCGGCGATGCCTCACGGTTCGTGTATGAGGAGATCCGGCGCGGGCAGCACGTGCTCTTCGAGGGTGCGCAGGGCACGCTGCTCGACGTGGATCATGGCACCTATCCGTACGTGACCTCGTCGTCGACGCTGGCCGGCGGGGCGTGCACGGGCGTGGGGATTGGCCCGACCGTGATCAATGCGGTCATCGGCATCTCCAAGGCCTACACGACGCGGGTCGGGCGCGGGCCGTTCCCCACCGAGCTCAACGACGAGATCGGCACGCGGCTGCGCGAGGTGGGTCAGGAGTTCGGCTCCACGACCGGGCGGCCGCGCCGCTGCGGCTGGCTCGACCTGGCCGCCTTGCGGCGGGCGGTGCGGCTCAATGGTCTCACGGGCCTCGCGCTGACCAAGCTCGATGTCCTGCGGGGCCTGCGCAAGATCAAGGTATGCGTCGGCTATACAGTAGAAGGGGAACAGCGCGACGAGATGCCGGTCGAGGCTGAAGAGCTGGCGGTCGCCAAGCCGATCTATGAGGAGCTGGATGGGTGGGACGTAGATCTCCGCGGGGCGCGGGACGCGGACGATCTGCCGGCGGCGACGCGGCGGTACGTGCGCCGCGTCGAGGCGCTGGCAGGGGTGGACGTGTGCCTCATCTCAGTGGGGCCGAGCCGCGCCGAGACCATCGTGCTCAAGAATCCGTTTCGGTGAAACACTCTCCGCTGCCGATGCATGGCATTCGCCAGGAGAGGAGCCTCCCGGGATGTAAGGGACGGGAGTGGGCGGGGCCCGCATGGAATCGGCCACTGATCAACAGGTAGATCGATCCCGTCGCGGCGGCGTTATAAATGTCCGGACGATGTGCTCGCGAGGAGGAGAGAGCCGTGTTTCGCAGCCCGACACTGATAACGGCGGCGATCCTGCTAGCCTTCGGGGCAGGCTTTGCATTTCTCGCCTTGCGATCGTGCGGCAGCTAGCTTGCCTGTTAACTCCAACCCGTCTACACTCTCGATTCCGAATCGATAATCCAGGGTCACAGCATCTCCCAACCAAGGACGCCACTCGATGAAGATCGTATGCGACAACTGCGCGACCAAGTACTCGATTGCCGATGAGAAGGTCCGCGGCAAGGTCTTCAAGATCCGTTGTAAGAAGTGCAGCCATGTCATCGTCGTGAAGGGTGGAGAAGGCGGGCAATCCGAGATCATGCCCGGCGATCCTTCTGCCTACGACGGCGAGGACGCGACCGCGATGGCCACTGCGGCTCCTTCGGGCGAAGGGGTCTGGCATCTGGTGATCGATCGCGAGCAGGTCGGCCCCATGACACCCGAGGAGGTTCGGGCCAAGGTCGCCGCGGCTCAGGCCGATGCAGACACCTATGCCTGGCGCGAGGGGTTTGGCGATTGGGTGCGCCTCGGCTCGATCGATGAGTTCCGGGATCTCGACACCGGCGCCGTCCCGCCCCCGTCGATGGGCATGGGCACCAACGGGGCCGAGGAGATCCGGCCGCAGGCCACGCCGGCGGCGGTGGCCGCGACGGCGGCGAGCATGAGCAGCTCGAATGATGATTTCTTCTCTGCGCCGGCGAGCTTCCCTGGGATGGGCGGTGGCAGGGATCAGGTGGCCGCGGAGCGGCCAGGGGCCTTTGGTTTCGATGCTGGTAATGGAGCGAACTCCTCGAGCAGCAAGCTCACCGGCCAGCGCAACGAGAGCTCGGTCCTGTTCTCTCTGAACAATTTGCAGGGTCTGGCCACGCAGGCCAAGCCTGCCGCCGCAGCGCGTCCCGGAGGGGGGATGGCGGCGGCCGGCCCTGCGCCAGCCCCGAGCGGCAACACCGAGGGGTCGGGTCTCATTGATATCCGGGCCATGGCTCAGCAGACGATCGGCGCGCCGGGCGGACCCTCCGCCTCGAGCGGCATGGAGCCGCCGATCGTGAGCGCCGCACCGGTGATCTCGTCCATGATGGCGGCGCCGATCCTGATGCCGGCACAGTCGACCGGCACCCCCAAGTGGATCTGGGGCGTGGTGGGCGGCGGCGTCCTCCTCGTGGGCGGCATCGTGGCCATCCTGGTGGTCCTCCTGACTCGCAAGCCGGAGACCATCACCGTGCAGCAGCCGACAGGAACCCAGCCGACGGCGGTGGCGGCGAATCCCGCCCAGCCGCAGCCCGCGGCGACCGGGACGCAGCCGGCAGGGACGGGAACGACCGCAGCGCCGGCGGCGCCGAATACGGCGGCTGGTACGGCGGTGGCTGACAAGGGTGGCGATAAGCCCCGGTCGGGCAAGCCGGACAAGGGCAGCAAGCCGTCGTCCAGTACCACCAAGCCGGGCGACAAGGGGGGGAAGGGTGGTGATGTGGTGGCCGCTGCCGCTCCGCCGGTCAGTTCGACCCCGGCTCCCTCGAGGGGGGGCGGCAGCTCCTCGAAGCCCTCGAAGGGCGGCGATACGACGCTCGACGATCTCCTGGATGGGGCCACTGGAGGCAGCGGCAAGACCAGTTCGCGCAAGCCCGCACAGGAGGATAGCGGTGGTGGTGGCAGCGATTCGAACCTGCCCGACCAGCTCGGCCGCGACGACATCAAGAAGGGTATGGGCTCGGTCCAGAGCAAGGCGAAGGCCTGCTTCCAGCAGTACCATGTGCCCGGGACCGCGCTGGTGGCCGTGGTCATCGGTCAGAGCGGCAAGGTTCAGGAAGCCGACGTCAAGGGTGTGCTCGCCGGCACGCCGACAGGGGATTGCGTCCAGAAGGCCGTCAAGGGCGCTTCCTTTGGGCGGTTCAAGGGGTCGCCGATGTCGGTGACCTACCCCTTCGTCCTGCCATAATCCCTCGTCCTCCCTCCCCTTATTCTTCGCTGCGAATCGCCTTCCGCCGCCGCATCTCGCGGCGGCGGAACCATACGATCACCGAGAGGGCCGAGATCGCGCTGATGACGGCGCCCATCAAGGCCACGGGGAGAGACCTCGGTCTGAGCCTCACGGTGTGATCGATGAAGCGGAAGCCGACCGAGCGATCTTCGAGCAGCGAGAACTTCGGTCCCTGGAACAAGAAGCGCACCTGCCGGCCGTTGTCTTCGCGCCCCTGCCATGCAGCGATCAGATCGACGCCCGGGCCTTCTTCGAGCCGGATCTCGGTCTCGCCCAGCTCTTCGATGGGGGTGGTATCGTCGAGGTGGATGCGGTGCTCGCCGCCGCCGGCAGCGACGCGGCCGACCAGATCGATGGAGAAGGGGATGGGGCCAACCTGGGTGTCGGTAGAGAAGCCGGGCGTGGGCGGCTCCCAGCGGATCGGTCTCCGAGTGCCGTCCACCTCGACCGTCAGGCCGCGGTTGACCGCTTCGCGCAGCGCGTTGGCGGCGGCCTGCTGCTCGCTCGGATCGACCCGGCCGTTGCCATTGGCGTCGGCGCCTTTGCGCGCCCGCAGCGCCGGCACTTCGCCCACCATCAGCGTGTAGGCCAAGCGGATCTCGCCTTTGCCGACCAGCGTCACCTTGAGATAGCGGTTCTGGCCGGTGGGTGAAAACTGGGGGTGCGCCGCGGCCGTCGCCGTCAGGCCGAGGAACGGGAGAGCACGAAAGAGGCGTCGCATCGGCAGGTGATCCAGGGAAGGTCGAAGGGTGAGACCGCCCGTGCCGATGAGCGCAGCGGCGGGGCGGCGCTGGGGATGGAGGCCATGCGCATGGCTGCGGTACGGCCTCCTATCTGGGACGCAGGGTGATGTAGCACGCGCCGAGCGCACGTCGCAAGCAAGCCCCCGGTGATGTTTGGGCCGGCCCGGCTCGCCTTCCGCGTGTGGCTTGACCAGTCGGCGGAGGGCGTGCGACCCTGCCGGCGCTCTCAAGGAGGCAGACGTGGCGATCGAGGTCTATGCGCACATCACCGGGACCGTGTGGAAGATCGAGGTGCAGCCCGGCGCGAACGTGAACGAAGGCGAAGTGCTGGTCATCCTCGAGTCGATGAAGATGGAGATGCCGGTGGAGGCGCCGTCGTCGGGGACGGTGCGGGAGATCCTGGTGTCGGAGGGGCAGCCCATCGCCGAGGGCGCTGTCATCGCGGTGTTGGAGTAGCGCGGCAGTTACCGCGTGGCGGAGCCGTCGAGGACCGCTCCGCCACGCGTTGGCCACCCTGGATGCGGTGGCCCGATCAGCCGTCGATCTTGTGGGTCTCTCCGCCCGCCGCCTGGGCCATCCCTTGTGACGACGCATCGCCGTAGCGTTCGAGCAGCGAACGCACGGTCGGCATCACCGGGGTGCCGCGCAACACCTCGGCGAGGATGGTGCCGACGTCCTTGCCCTTGAACAGCGACACCAGGTTCATGTTCTCGGCCACCCCGGCGAGCATGATCTTGTCGCCGAGCGCGGTCATGGCCTCGATGAGGCCGCGCTGCACCGCGTTGCGCTCGGCCACGGTGGCCGCCGACTGCGCCTCGATGAGCTTGACCTCGAGGTTGCGCAGCGCGGTCTGCAGCTCGACCTGCGTTGTGTTCAAGGTGCGCTGGGCCGCGGCGCGTGCGTCGGATCCCTTGAGGAGGGTCTCGCGCTCGGCGGCGTGAGCCGCCTGCTCGCGTGCCAGCCGCGCCTCGAGCGCCGCCTGTTCGCGGGTATCGGTGAGCGTCTGTCGCTCGCGGGCGCGCTGCTCCTCCTCACGGACCCCGGCGAGCGCCGCCTCGTGCGCGAGGCGCCGCTCGAGCTCTCGCAGCCGCGCCTCCTGCTCGCGAATGGCGGTGGCCAGCTCGAGCTTGTGACGCTCCACCTCGGCGCGCAGGCGGGCCGAGGCGAGCGACTCCTGCGCCTGGCGGTCCCCGATCTGGAGCGTCACCGACTCGGTCTGCACGCGGCGCATGAGCTCGCCGATCTCGCGGTCCTCGATGGTCGAGGATAGGACCTCGACCTCGGTGACGAGGAGGCCGTTCTCGGGGAACTGCCGCCCCTTGCGCCCCGAACCATCGGCCGGCCGCTCACCGAGGATGATGTCGCGCACGAGCGGCGAGAGCGACGGCCACAGCTCGCGCAGCGGCTGCACGCGGCAGCGCCCACGCACGAGGCTCCGCAGGTGGTCGCACAACATCTGGATGTAGTTCTCATGCACGAACCACTTGTCGCGACCCTCGCGCAGGAAGGCGACCGAGTAGGACACGCGCAGGGACACCTTGACGAAGTCCGCGGTCTCGATGGTGATGACGTCGGAGACCCGGTTGCCCTGGGTGCGCAGGAAGCATGTGCGCAGCGGGCCGTCGTCGCTCTTCGGCGTCCCGGTGGAGAGGAGGAGCGGCGTCAGGCGCTCTTCGTAGCCGAGCAGCGTGACGCAGGGACCCTCGACCACGCGCTGGCTGTCGGCCGAGGTCACGAGCACCGCCGTGTTGTGCGGCACCGTGATCGAGATGGCCCACGGGGTGGTGACCGTCAGATCGGTGTACTTGTGCGGCTCGCCCTGGGCGATCCACAGGTTCCAGTCGTCGGCCGGCACGGTGCGCGTGATCTGCACCTCCTTGCGCGGGTCGACGAGGTAGGACTGCTTGCCGCGCACGAGCCGCACCTCGCCCGTGGCCAGATCGCGCACGTAGATGCCGCTCTTCTGATCGATGCCGATGGCCTCGATGAACACGCGCGAGTGGTCGTTGCCCACCACCGCCTCGCCGGTCTCCGGCGACAGCACCTCGATCTCGTTGAAGGGGAAGAAGAAGGTCGAGACGCCGGTGAGGAGGAGCTCGTCGCCGGGGTAGTATTGTTCCTTCTCGAGCGCCACGCCGCGCGGCAGCTTGGCCGCGAGGTCGGCGCGCGTGATGGGCGAGATGATGCGCAGCCACAGCGCGCGCTGCGGCAGGAGCTCGTAGGCGTCATAGATGCGCTGGCGCGAGCCCGGGACCATGAACTGGTCGTAGGGGCCGGGGAAGACGCGCGCCGGGCCGACCTTGATCTCGCGCTTGCCGTCGGCGTCGATGATGACGCAGTACTCCTTCTCGCCGAGCACCACGGCGCGCCGCACGAGGCGCGCAGCGCGGGCCTGCTTCTCGAGGGCCTTGCGAACCGCGGGGGTGGCGAGGACCTCGGCGAGCTGCTGCGATGGCAGTGCCGGAGGTGGCGCCGCGGGGGCGACCGGCGAGATCTGCTTTGCGGACGCCCCGCCGGTGGCCGGGCTCGGCTTGCGGTGGCGCGTCCGACCCGATTGATCGATCACCGCGTCGGCCGTCTGGTGACGCCGCGGCGCCTGCCTCGAGATCTGCGGCTCGTCGTCGAAGGCCCGCTCCTCTTCGGCCTCGAACCGCGCGAACCCCTCGGGCTCGGGGGCCGCGGCCGGGGCCTGCTGCGCCGGGACCTCCGCGGGCGCGGCGTCGCGCGGCAGCTGCGCCAGGATCTGACGCGCCATCATCGCCGAGATGCCCGCGCCCGAGTCGTCCACCGAGGTGTCGGGCACGATGTCCACGCCGCTCGGCGGGACGTAGAGCTGCGTATCGAGGCCGCGGATGACGATGAGCTGGCCGCGCTTGAGCTCGACCGGCGGCATCTCGGCCGGGAGCGTCGTCGAGGGCTGATCGTCGCCCACGTTCTCGGCCGTGGCGCGGGTGATGGCCGCCGACTTGGCGGTCACCTCGTAGAACGGCGCGGTCTTGTCGACCTCGCCATACACCTTGACCACGAGGTACTGGTCCGAGGCGAGCTCGTGCGCGTCGCGCACCTCGACGCGCTGCCCGGGCCGCAGCCAGAAGCTGCACGGGCCGGGGATCATCGAGCGGGTGCCGTTTCGCAGCGGGCGCGACTCGTTGCGCCCCTGCTTGAACCGACCGTTGACGCCCCCATCGTTCTCGACCAGCGGGTTGAAGAGCACGGCGTACTGGTTGTCGCCGACCTCGATCATCATCTGGGGCCGGCCGGTGGGGTCTTCACGGAACCCCCCCTGGCCGTCATCCACCACCACGCGGTCGGCCGCGGTGGGCGAGACCATCGTGGGACCGACGTGCAGGGTGACCTCCCCCTTGTCGTCGTCCTGGACCCACAGGAACTGGCGCTCGGTGACCGGGATCTTGCGACTGGTACGTTCGTTCATGGCGCCTCCGTTTCTATGGTCCATGAGGATGGCACAGCCTGAAGACCGCATGCCACCCGACTCACCCGCCCGAAGCGCGTCCTGCCTGTGGTATCTTCTTGGGTGAGGACAGCTTGAGCGCATCATTGTGACGGCGTCCGAAGGGCAGGGCCAGACAGCACGGCCTGCGCGCAGGGCTTTCTACGGAAGGTGAGGCGTGGAGCCGATCGAGATCCCGGGGATCCAGCTCGTGGAGGAGATCGGACACGGCGCCTACAGCGTCGTGTACCGTGCGCGGCGTGGCGACATGCTCCTCGCGGTCAAGGTGCATCACCAGCGCCGCGAGGAGGGGGCGGTGCGCCGCTTCCGCCGCGAGGCCGCCGCGCTCGCCCGGCTGCGCTGCCCGGGGCTCGTGGCCATCCTCGATGTCGGTGAGGCCGAGGGGCGGCCCTACCTCATCATGGAGCACATCGCCGGCCGCACGCTGGCGCAGGTGATCGAGGACGGGTCGCTGCCCGAGGAGCGCCTCGTGGGCATCGCGCGGCAGCTGGCGGACACCCTGGCGGAGGTGCACCGCCACGGCGTGGTGCACCGCGACATCAAGCCGGCCAACATCATCCTCACCGAGGACGGTGGCGTGCGCCTCATCGACTTCGGCCTGGCCACGCGCATGGCCAGCGAGGCCGGCACCGAGGAGGCGGTGGGGACCTTCGTCTACAGCGCGCCCGAGCAGACGGGCATGCTCAAGCGCCCCGTGGACGGACGCACGGATCTCTATGCGCTCGGGGTGGTGCTGTTCGAGTGTGCCACCGGCGTGCCGCCCTTCCGCGGCGAGGACTCCGGCGACCTCATCCGCATGCACGCGCTCATGCCCGCCCCGCGTGCGCGCGCCACGGCCCGGGCCCAGGCCCAGGCCATGGGATCGGCCGCCGCGCATGGCGAGCCGGCCCTCATCTCGTCCGCCCTCGACGCCATCATCGCCAAGCTCCTCGCCAAGGACCCCGACGATCGCTACCAGTCGGCCGCGGGGCTGCGCGCGGATCTCGACGCGCTCGAGCGGCTCAACGAGGCCCTCGGTCGCCGCGAGCCGATCCAGCTCGACACCCTGTCGACCCGCCCGCTGCCCGAGGACGCGGTCGCCTTCGTCGGCCGCGAGACGGAGCTCGCGACCCTGCGCGCGCGCCTGCTCGAGACCTGCCGCGGGCACGGCAGCGTGGCGCTGCTCGAGGGCGAGGCCGGCATGGGTAAGAGCCGGCTGCTCAGCCAGCTCCTCCACGAGGCCCATCGATCGGGCGCGCTGGTGCTGCGCTGCGCCACCTCCCGCACCCCGGGACCGCTCGGCGCGCTGCGCCACGCCTTCGATCAGTACCTCCACAACCTCGAGCGCGGCGGGTCGCGCCAGGAGCGAAGCGACTCCCGGTTCTCGGCCGAGCTGCGCGGGCGACTCCTCAAGGCCGCCGGCGATCGGGCGCCCTGGGTGGCGCGGCTCGGGCCGCGCGTGGCCGCGGCCATCGGGGTCACGGCGGCGCCGCGCGTGGCCGACGAGGTGCCGGACCTCATGCTGGTGGTCCTCGTGCGTTTCATCGAGGAGCTGGCGACCCTCTTCCCGGCCGTGGTGCTGGCGGTCGACGACGCCCACCGCATCGACGAGGGGAGCCGCCGGGTGCTCACGGCGCTGGCCGCGTCGGCCCCGCAGCGCCAGCTCCTCATCGTGTGCACCATCGCCGCCGAGGCCGGGGAGGCGGCGGCGGACGCCCTGGCCTCGGACCTGCGCTGCGACCCGACCTCGCGCCTGCGGCTCGCCGTGCTCGGCGAGAACGAGGTGCGGCAGCTCGTGGCCTCACACCTCGGCGCCGATGGGAGCGCCGGCGAGGTCGACGCCGAGCTGGTCCAGCAGATCGTGCAGCGCAGCGGCGGCAACCCCTACGCGGTCGGTGAGCTCATCCGGTCCATGCTCGACGCCGGCGCGCTGCACCCGGCGTGGGGCCGCTGGGTCGCCGATCACGAGCGGCTCGCCGATCTCGAGCTGCCGGCGGACGTGGCCGAGCTGGTCCTCCAGCGGACGGCGCAGGTCAGCGGGCCCACGCGCGACCTCCTCACGGTCGCCGCGCTCATCGGCGCGCCCCTGCGCGCCGCGCTCCTCGCCGCCGCGGCGGGGGGGACGGTGGAGGCGTCGCGCGCGGCGCTCGACGAGGCGATGCAGGCGCGTCTCATCGAGCACACCGCCGATGGCGGTTATGGTTTCGTCCACGAGCGCCTGCGTGAGGTCCTGTGCGAGCGCCTCGCGCCCGACACCCGGCGCGCGCTGCATCAGCGCATCGCCCGGGCCATCGAGGAGACGGCGCCTGCTCGCACCTCCACCGCCACCGTGCGGGGGGCCAACAGCGAGGCGGCCCTGCGGTACGCGCTCGCCTATCACTACGCGCACGGCGAGACCGAGAAGGATCCCCTGCGCGTGGCCGCCGCCAACCTCGCCGCCGGCCAGGCGGCCATCGCCCAGCACGTCTACGCTGACGCTTACAACTTCCTCACCGAGGCGCACCGGCAGGTCCGCGCCGCCGGCCAGACCCCGGATTCGAAGCTGCTCGAGCCCCTCGCCGAGGCGTGCCGCCGCATCGGCCGCTGGCAGGAGGCCGTGGTCCACCTGCGCGAGGCGCGCCATCAGGAGACGGCGCCGCTCGTGCGGGCGCGGCTCAGCGTCTGCCTGGCCGACATCCACCTCACCAACATGGATACGGTGCGGGCGAACGAGGAGGTGCTGTACGGGCTCGGGGACCTCGGCCGCTACCCGAGCGGCTCGGCGTTCTTGCGGCTGCTCGCCGTGCTCTGGTACCTCGTCGCCGACCTCATCGCGCAGTACCGCCGGCCCGAGACCGCCAAGGAGGAGCGCGAGCGCCTACGGCTCCGCTTCGCCCTCCACCGCCTCGCCGGCTCGGTGGCCTACTACGACATGCGCCAGGCCGCCGTGGCCGAGCATGGCGTGCTCACGCTCTACGCCGCGCACCGGCTCGGACCCTCGCCCGAGCTCGTGTATTGCTACGCCGACTTCGCGACGCTGTTCGGGATCTACCGCTGGCGCGGCCTCGCCGAGCGCTACTCGGCGCGTGCCCGCCGTGTCGCCCTCATGCTCGGCGATCGCACGGCCCAGGCCTACGCCGAGTTCTTCGCCTCCGTGGCCATCCACGCGAGCGGTGATCCCCTGCGCGGCCTGCGGCTCGCCGAAGTGGCGCTCGAGAAGTACGCGCCCTGGTTCGCCGGGCGCGAGTTCTTCAACTGCTGCGTGGAGCCGGGCTGGAACCTGTTCCTGCGCGGCTACGCCCGCGAGGCCTGGGTGTGGATCGAGCGCGGCATGGCGCGCGCCTCGCTCGGCGACGCCACCATGCGGCGCGACCACATCAACATCACCTACGCCGTCTCCACCCTGGCGCTGCTCGGCCGCTTCGAGGAGGCGCAGCGTCTGGCCAGCGACGCGCTCGCGCTCCTCGACGAAGCCTCGAAGCGCCTCGACTGGGCGGCCTTCCTCGGCAGTCAGATGATGCTCCTCATCGCGCAGGGCGAGCTCGGCGCCCCGCTCGACGAGGCCATCGCGCACTACCGGCGCCTCGAGCTTCGGCCCGAGCAGCTGCCCTTCCACATGCGCCATGCCTGCATCTTCCTGCCGTACGCCCGCCTCGCCCAGGCGATCCGCGAGCCCCAGCCCGAGCGCCTGCGCGAGCTGCGCCGTTCGCTGCGCGATCTCGGCCGGCTGGGCGCGCACCCGGTCTTGCTCGCCCACCGGCTGGTGATCGAAGGCGCGCTCCTGCGGCTCGAGGAGAAGCCCGAGCGGGCCGTGGAGAAGTTCGCGGCGGCCGAGGCCGTGGCGTGGAAGATCGACAACCCCTGGTGCCTCTTCGAGGTGGCGCGGCAGCGCGCGCACCTGCTCGTGGCCGCGGGCCAGGTGACCATGGCCACGCACTACGCGCGCATCGCCCACGGCCTCGCCGCCGAGCACGGGTGGCGCCCCCTGGTGCGCCTCATCGACAAGGAGTTCCAGCGCCTGCTCGCGCACCGGCGGCGCTCCTCGTACGGCGCCGTGCCCACCTCGGGAGACGCCGGCTCGATCAAGCTCTCGCGCCACCTCGCGGCGCTGCGCGAGGTCAGCCTGGCCTCGGCCGCGGTCTTCGACCCCGACGAGCAGGCGCGCCTCGCGCTCGACGCCATCGTGCGCATCCTCGGCGCCGAGCGCGCCTTCCTCTTCCTGTGCGACGAGGAGGGTCGCCTCGTCTATCGCGCGGGCCGCGACTACAGCCGCAGCGACCTCGCCGAGGTGTCGAGCTACAGCCGCACCGTGGTCGAGCAGGTGCGCGTCACCCTGGCCCCGGTCGCGGTGAGCGGCGGCGACGAGGGGCTCATGCTCGGCGCCGAGAGCGTGCTCGTCAACGACCTGCGCAGCATCCTGGCCGCGCCGCTCGTCCTGCGCGACCGGCTGGTCGGCGTGGTCTACCTCGACAACCGCACCACGCGGGGCCTGTTCACCCTCGACGACGCCGAGATCCTGCGGGCCATCGCCAACCACATCGCCATCGCCTTCGAGACCGCGCGGGCGGCGCGGCTCGAGGTGCAGAGGTCGCAGCTCTCGGCGCAGCTCGAGGTGGAGAAGCAGCAGCGGCGCCTGGCCGAGACCCTGCGGGACCTCGTGGGCGCGCTCGGCGCCGCGCAGGACGTGCCCCAGGTCCTGCAGCACCTCGTCGACAGCCTGGCCCAGATGGTGCCCTGCGACCGCTCGTGCTCGCTCCTGTGGGAGAACGGGCGCCTCACCGTGATGTCGGTGTACGGCGACGACGTCTCGGCCTACGCGCGCGAGGACGACCCGCTGCTCGAGGCGGTCCTGCGCTCCTCGAGCCCCATCCTGGTCGAAGACGCGGCGCGCGACCGGCGCTGCACCGTGCCAGGGGCGCGCGGCTCCATCCTCGGCATGCCCATTCGCTACCGCGACAGCACGGTGGGGGCCATCCTCATCGAGTCCAACGCCGCCGGCGCGTATGGCGAGCACCAGGCGACGATCGCCGCCGCGTTCACCGGCCAGGCCGGCGTGGCCGTGGCCAAGGCCCGGATGTTCAGCGAGGTGCAGCGGCTCGCCACCACCGACGCGCTCACCGGCGCGCTCAACCGCCGTCACTTCACCATGCTGGCCGAGCAGGAGATCCTGCGGGCGCGGCAGAAGCGCCGCGGTCTGGCCGTGGTCATGTTCGACGCCGACCACTTCAAGCGCGTCAACGACACCTACGGCCACGGCGCGGGCGACCAGGTGCTGCGCGAGATCTCGGACCGCTGCCGCGCCGCCACGCGCGGCGACGATCTCTTCGGCCGCTACGGCGGCGAGGAGTTCATCATGCTCCTCCCGGGCGCCGACCAGGAGGCCGCGGTGGAGATCGCCGACCGCATCCGCCAGGCCATCGCGAGCCGGCCGGTGAGCACCGAGCAAGGCGAGCTGTCGGTCACGATCAGCGCGGGCATCGCCTGCCTGGATGAGGCCACCGAGACCCTGGCGAAGATCGTCGAGCGCGCCGATGCGGCGTTGTACGAGGCCAAGAGGGCGGGGCGCAACCGGGTGATGACCGGCTGACGAGGCCCCGCCTTGCCGGAGGGGGTCAGGCGGGGATGGCCTGCGCGGGCGCGAGGCGGGTGAGCGCGCCGCCGTGGTCGACGAAGAGCGCGTCGCCGGGGGTGTGGCCGTGGCCGCCGGCGAAGAGGTCGGCGACCACGCGGCCCACGTCGAGGGCGGTGGCCAGCTGGCCGCTCGGGTTGAGCTGGCGGGCGAGGGCCTCCTTGTGGTCGGGCGCGTGGCCCGTCAGGCGGTCGTTCATCGGCGTATCGGTCATCCACGGGCACACCGCGTAGATCCGCACGCCCTTGTCCGCGTACTCGGCCGCCAGGGCGCGCGTCATGCTGATGATGGCGGCCTTGGTGGCCCCGTAGATGGGGGCCGCGGGCAGCGGGACGAGCGTGCCGACGAAGGACGAGCAGTTGATGACGGTGCCGCCGCCGGCCGCGAGGAGGCGCGGGATGGCGTGCTTCATCCCGAGGAACATGCCCTTCACGTTGACCGACAGCATGAGGTCGCAGTCGGCCTCGGACCACTCGCCGAGCGGCGCGACGCCCTTGAGCTCGAGGCCGGCGTTGTTGAAGAGGCCGTGGAGCCGCCCGTAGGCGCGCTCGGCGCTCTCGAAGAGCGCCACCACCTCGGCCTCGCGGCTGACGTCGGTGCGCACGAAGCGCGCCTCGATGCCTTCGGTCTGCAGGTGGTGGACAAAGGCGTCGCCGCGCGCCGCGTCTCTGCCGGCGAGCACCAGGCGGGCGCCCGCGGCCCCCAGCACCTGCGCCGCGGCCGCGCCGATGCCGCTGGCGCCGCCGGTGATGACGAAGACCTGACCCTCGAATCGTTTCACCATGGAGCTTTTCCTCCGGACCGTTGATCCGTCTAGCTGAACCCTGGGCCGCTCGAGCCCTGAAGTCCCCTCAGGCGAGCAGGACAGCGCTCCCGACCCGCGCCAGGGCAAACCCTAACATGCCGCCTCCTCGCTCGTACCTCTTGAAACGAGCGGACAGACCGGTTCCGCAGACGGTGACGTCCCCCCCCGATGCGATGATGCGATGATGGAAGGAAGGACGCGAGATGTCTTCGCGGGGGTTGTCCTCCCATGACCGTGACGCAGCCTTTGGGGTGGGAGGTACACACATGGCGATTCAACACGACGACAAGAATCCGACGCAGGGCAGCAACGTGAACAACCCGCAGGGCACGACCGTCACCCCGACCCCGCCCCGGGTCGCCGCGCAGGGCAACATGGGCGCGCAGGGCGACATTGGCTCGCCCATCTCGAACGAGGCCTATGACATCCTCGCGGCGCTGCATGCCAAGCTCGAGGGCCTCGAGGCCTATCGCAAGTTCGCCCAGGACGGCAACCAGCAGATCTGGAAGCAGCTCTGCGATCTCGACGTGCAGGGCGTGGGCGTGCTGCTCGATCAGCTCGAGACGTTGGTCAAGGACGGCAAGCTGCGCAGCCAGATCGCGCAGCGGCCCAAGGTCAAAGGCTAAGTCCGTTCGCCCGGGCGACGGGGCCCGTGGGGGCCTGGTCGCCTGAGGAAGAGGCGCTTGGCCAGGCGTTCGGCCCTTCAGGCCCGGTGGGGTCTGAAGGGCCGGCTACGCCTTTTCTACGTCGTGGGGAGGAGGGGGAGGGCGCTCAGCGACGGCGACGGCTCTTGGCCTTGGCCGGCGGCCCCTGTTTCTTCTTGCCGGTCGCCTTCGTCTTCGGCGCGCACGCGGTCTCCTGCAGGCCGTCCTTCGTGGGAGGTTGCGGCGGGGTCTGCGGCGGCTCCGTGTCGGGGCACCGCGGCGTGCTCGCGCGCACGAGGAACGGGCGCAGGGCGCCGAGGGTGGGCATGAGGATCGAGCCGTCGCGCTCCTGCGCGGCGCGGAAGACGCGGTAGAGCACGGTGACCAGGCGCATGACGACGCCGTCCTGGAGATCGAGCGTGCGCTGCGTCACCCGCACGTCGGGGATCGGGGCGGTGGCGGCCTTCTCGGTCGTGCGCACCCGCGCCGCGGCGGCGCGCAGCTCTTCGGCGTACTCGGGGCCGAGCCCGAGCGAAGCCAGGAGCTCGGCCTGCGCCGCGTCGCGTGCGCGCAGGTCGTCGAGCTGGCCGGCGAGCTGGCCGAGGCCGGAGGCGAGCTCGCTCGGGGTCTCGGCCGTGCCCTTGTTGGCGCGCAAGGCCGCCAGCTCCTCACCGCCGCCGATCACGTCGGTGAGGGCGTCGAACGCCTGATCGCGGAGCGCCACGCCCTCGCGCATGGCGTCGCGCCGCGCCTGCCGGGTCTGCGCCCGGGTGACGGTGCGGCCCTGCTCGCGGCGATCGAGCTCGTCCTTGTACTCGGCGAGCTGGAGGGTCTCGTGCGCGAGGAGCGCGAGGAGGCCCGGGGAGAAGCCGATGACCATGCGCCGCTGGGAGGCGTTGAGCTGCGCCATGATCTCGTGGGTCGAGCCGTAGAGATCCGGGGCCGCGCGCAGGATGTGGAGGCTGTCGATGCCGCGGCCCACGTCGACGAGATCTTCCTCCTTGGTGTTGCGGAAGTAGATGTCGCGGAGCCTGGGATCGGGGGGCTCGGCCTGGCGCAGGTCGTCGAGGGTGTAGAGGCGTTGCCCGCCGGCCACCGGGGGCGGTGCCGTGGCCTGGGTGCGGCGGGGCTTGGGTTGAGGGGTCTTGGTACGGGTGGAGGGGGTCGGTTGCGTTTTGGGTTTCATGCCAGGTCATACGCTGGCGGCCGCGAAATTTTCCCGCGGGGTGGCGTAAAAAAACGACCGGCAGGCGCCAGGTGCGCGAAAGGTTGCTGTTTTTTTTGCGATGGAGGGGCGGGGCAAGGAGCGGTGGGAGCGGGAGGAGATCTCTTCTGGAGGGGTCGCGCTGGTGTCGGGGGCGGACCGCTTCGTGCATCTCTGACCCCTCATGAATGCCATCGATCTCTTGAAGAGGCAGCACGAGGAAGTGCGGCAGCTGTTCGAGGAGCTGGAGCAGACGACCGACGAGGACGAGAAGCAGGCGCTCTTCCAGGAGCTGGCCGACAACCTCGCGGCGCACGCGACGATCGAGGAGAGGATCTTCTATCCGGCGGCGTATGCCAAGAAGACCCGGGAGCTCCTGACCGAGGCGGTGGAGGAGCACCTCGCGATGAAGCGCCTGATCGCGGATCTGCTCGGGATGCTGCCGGAGCACGAGAACTTCGAGGCCAAGATCAAGGTCCTCAAGGAGCAGGTCGAGCACCACGTGGAAGAGGAGGAGGGCAAGCTCTTCAAGGCCGCCCGCCAGGAGCTCGGCACCGAGGAGCTGAAGAAGCTCGGGGCGGAGATGAACGAGCTCTTCGACGAGGAGATGGAGGGCGAGCCGAGCGAGGCGGTGCCGGATCAGACGGACGAGGCGGCGCCGCTCCGGTGAGCGTCCGCCCGTGGCCGTTTCTTCTTGGGAGAGCCGAATCGTCGCCGCTGAGGCCGAAGGACCGTGCCGCAGCGGCCGATGGTCCGTGCTGTAGGGGTCGAAGGGCCATGCTGCAGTGACCGGAGGGCCGTGCTGCAGTGACCGGAGGGCCGTGCTGCAGTGGCTGGAGGTCCATGCCGCAGTGATCGAAGGGCCGTGCTGCAGGGACCGGAGGCCGTGCCGCAGGGACCGAAGGCCCGTGCCGCAACTGCCGACGCCCATGCCGCAGGGGCGGACGCTCATGCCGCAGGGACCGACGCTCATGCCGCAGCCGCCGAAGCTCGTGCCGTAGCGGCCCGCGGCCCCTGCTGCGGCCGCCTGGCGCCCGTGCCCCTTGTGACCTACCCTGTCTTCATGCGCGTCGACAACCACGCCGGCCTGGAGGCGGCCCCGCTGGAGGCGATCGCGCGCCTGGTGACCCACCACGAGACGCTGCAGGACGTGGTGCGCTGGGGCGTCCTCCACACGCCGCCGCTCCTCGTGGCGGACGTGGTGGTGCAGGACGAGTTCACCCACGACGTGATCGTGCCGTTCCGTGACGGCCTGCACCTCGTCTACGACACCACCTGACTCGGCGCGGTGACGGCGGTCGCCGTGTGGGACCATCGGCCGGACGCGGCGGAGCTCCTGGCCGCGCGGGTGGCGCGTGGGTGGCGACCGACGCCCACGGCCCTCCAGGACGGCGACCGCGTGCTCGGCTATGCCGCCTGCCTGGTGGAGCGCGGGCCCGCAGGTGAGGGGAGCGGCCGGGCGGGCTGACCAGGGCATCCTTCGCGGCGCCGCGTGTCGCGCGTTGCATCCGCCGTGCGGGCGCGGCATTCTCGCTGTCAGGAAAACCCCTCTATGCTCCGTGCCCGCATCCTCTACTTCATGATCCTCGTGGTCCTGCCCGCGGCCTCTGTCACGGGTTGCAGCCAGGGGCGGGGCGCGCAGCTCGAAGAGCCGCCGGCGCTCGAACGCCACGGCGACCGCCTGACCGTGCCGGCGAACTCGCCCCTGCGCTCGCGCCTGCACGCCGAGGCGGTGGAGCTGCGCACGGTGCGCCGTCACTTCGTCGCCCCGGCCTCGGTGGAGGCGGACCCGGCGCGCGCGGCGCGCATCACCCCGCCGCTCGCCGGCCGCGTGGTGC
Source organism: Polyangia bacterium (assembly GCA_036263495.1). Classification (GTDB taxonomy): domain Bacteria; phylum Myxococcota_A; class Polyangia; order Palsa-1104; family SHYY01; genus DATAGU01. Next base: position 29,385 of record DATAGU010000185.1, read on the forward strand.
GCCTGTTGGTGCACTTCGGCGAGTCGGTGCAGAAGAACGAGCCGCTCCTCGCGCTCGATTCGCCGGATCTCGTCGCGGCCCAGACCGATTACCTCCGCGCCAAGAGCGCCCTCGGTCAGGCCGAGCGCACGCTCGCGCGCCAGAAGGACCTCTTCGAGCACGGCATCGGCGCCAAGCGCGAGCTCGAGCAGGCGCAGACCGAGCGCGAGGTGGCCCAGAGCGAGCTGCAGCGCGCCGAGATCCGGCTCCATCTCCTCGGCATCGACCCCGGGCACCTCGGTGAGCCGCTGATGGTGCGCTCGCCCATCACCGGCCGCGTGATCGAGTTCTCGGTCGCGCCCGGCGAGTTCAGGAACGACCTCAGCATGCCGCTCATGACCGTGGCCGACCTCTCGACGGTGTGGGTCACGGCCAACGTGCAGGAGAAGGACATCCGGCGCGTGCGCCCGGGGCAGGACGCCATCGCCACCTTCGCCGCGTACCCGGGTGAGTCCTTCCCGGGCAAGGTGCTCTTCGTCGGCGACCTCCTCGACCCCGAGACCCGCACGATCAAGGTCCGCATCGCCTTCGCCAACCCCAACCAGTGGCTCAAGCCCGGCATGTTCGCCACCGTCACCTTCACCGAGACCGCGGCGGCCGAGGTGCTCGTGCCCACGAGCGCGCTCGTCCTGGTCGGCGACAAGAGCTACGTCTTCGTGGAGACGGGGCCCTTCGCCTTCGAGCGCCGCATCGTCGAGGCGGGCGAGCAGATCGACCACGCCACCATCATCACGAGCGGTCTTTCGGCCGGCGAGCGCATCGTCACCCGCGACGCGCTGCTCCTGCAATGAGGTGCGTCTGATGTCCGGCCCCGCGGGAACGCCTCCAGCAGGACTCATCGAACGGTTCGTCTCCGTCTGTCTCCAGAAGCGGTGGCTCGTGCTGGCGGTCTTCGGCCTCATCGCCATCTTCGGCTATTACTCCTGGACCACGCTGGCCATCGAGGCCTACCCCGACATCGCCGACACCACGGCGCAGGTCATCACCCAGTACCCCGGCCACGCCGCCGAGGAGGTGGAGGAGCAGATCACCATCCCCATCGAGCGCGAGCTCAACGGCATCCCGGGCCTCCAGGTCATGCGCTCGAGGAGCACCTTCGGGCTGTCGCTCGTCACGCTGGTCTTCCGCGACGGGGTCGAGGACTACTGGGCGCGGCAGCGCATCCGCGAGCGCCTGCTCGGGGTGGAGCTCCCGCCCGGCGCCGATCCCGGGCTCGACCCGCTCACCTCCCCCATCGGCGAGATCTACCGCTACACGCTGGAGTCGGAGTCGCGCGGCGAGCGCGAGCTCAAGGAGCTGCAGCAGTGGGTGGTGGTGCCCACGCTGCGCCAGGTGTTCGGCGTCGCCGACGTCACGAACTTCGGCGGCGAGACGACCCAGTTCCAGCTGCTCCTCGACCCGGCGCGCCTGGCCGAGTATGGCCTCTCGCTCCGGCAGGTGATCGACGCGGTGCAGGCGAACAACGCCAACGCGGGCGGGAGCGTGCTCGCGCGCGGCGACCAGAATTTCGTGATCCGCGGCATCGGCCTCATCCGCTCGCTCGAGGACCTCGGCAACATCGTGGTCACCCAGCAGGAGGGGACGCCGGTGCTCCTGCGCAACCTCGGCAAGCTCCAGCTCGGGGCGCTGCAGCGCAACGGCATCCTCGGCCGCGACAAGAACCCCGACGCGGTGTCGGGCATCGTGCTCCTCCTCCGCGGCTCGAACCCTTCGGTGGTGCTGGAGGGCGTCCACGAGAAGGTGGAGAAGCTCAACCACGGCATCCTGCCGCCCGACGTGCGGGTCGTGCCCTACCTCGACCGGACGGACCTCGTGCACACCACGCTGCACACGGTGTCGCACACGCTCCTCGAGGGGATGGGGCTCGTGCTCCTCGTGCTCCTCCTCTTTCTCGGCAGCCCGCGGAGCGCGCTCATCGTGGCCCTCACCATCCCGATGGCGCTCCTCATCGCCTTCATCCTGATGGCGGTGACGAACATCCCGGCCAACCTGCTCTCGCTCGGCGCCATCGATTTCGGCATCATCGTGGACGGCGCGGTGGTGGTGATGGAGAACATCCTCAGGCGCCGCGAGGAGCGGCCGACCGAGGTGCTCACCGAGGGGGACGCGCTCGGTGCGGCGCGCGAGGTGGCGCGGCCCATCTTCTTCGCCAAGGCGATCATCATCACCGCCTACATCCCGCTGTTCGCGTTCCAGCGCGTGGAGAAGAAGCTCTTCTCCCCGATGGCCTACACGGTGGGCTATGCGCTCGGCGGGGCGGCGCTGCTCGCGCTCTCGCTCATCCCGGGCCTGGCGCTGGCGGCGCTCACCAAGCCGCGCCCGGTGTTCCACAACCCCGTGTTCCGCTGGCTCGAGGCGCGGTACAAGGCGCTCCTCGGTCGCGTGCTCGAGCGGCCCTGGCGCGCGCTCGGGCCGGGCCTCGCGGCGGCGGGGTTGGCGATCGTGCTCGGCATGGCGATCGGCAAGGAGTTCTTGCCGGAGCTCGACGAAGGGTCGATCTGGCTGCAGGTGCAGCTCCCGCCCGGGGTGACGCTCGCCAAGGGCAGCGAGATGGCGAGCGAGCTGCGCGCGGCCACGCTCGAGTACCCCGAGGTGGCGCACGTGGTCACGCAGCTCGGCCGCAACGACGACGGCACCGATCCCTGGACGCCGTCCCACATCGAGTGCTCGGTGTCGCTCCACCCCTACGACACCTGGCCGGCGGGCATGAACAAGCGCGATCTCATCCGTCAGCTGGCCGAGCGCTACCGGCGCATCCCCGGGCTGCAGGTGGGCTTCTCGCAGCCGATGGTGGACGGCGTCAACGACAAGATCTCGGGCGCCCACAGCGAGCTCACGGTGAAGGTGTTCGGCCGCGAGTTCGACGAGACGCGCCGCCTGGCCAACGAGATCGCGCGCATCCTCACCTCCATCCCCGGGGCGGTCGACGTGGCGGTGGACCAGGAGCCGCCCCTGCCGCAGCTGCGCATCGAGGTCGACCGCGCGGCGGCGGCGCGCTACGGCATCAACATGTCCGACGTGGCGGACCTCATCGAGATCGCCATCGGCGGGCGCGCCATCGCGCAGGTCTTCCGCGGCGAGCGCCACTACGCCATCGTGGCGCGCTTCGTCGAGTCGGTGCGCAACAGCCCGGAGGCGATCGGCAACCTCACCCTGACCACGGCCAAGGCGCGCATCCCGCTCGCGCAGGTGGCCCGGATCGAGCTGCGCACGGGCGAGAGCACGATCACGCGGGAGTCGAACCGGCGCCACCTCACGGTCAAGCTCAACCTCCGGGGCCGCGACCTCTCGCGCTTCCTCGGGGAGGCTCGCGGCCGGCTCGGCCGCGAGCTCCACTACGACACGGAGAAGAACGAGATCGTGTGGGGCGGGCAGTTCGAGAACCAGCAGCGGGCGCAGGCGCGGCTCGGGCTCATCCTGCCGATGGTGCTGGTGCTCATCTTCCTCCTTCTGTATGGCGCGTTCGGCACGCTGCGCCACGCGGCGATCATCCTGGCCATGGTGCCGCTCGCGCTGCTCGGCGGCATGGTGGCGCTCATGCTGCGCGGGATGACGCTCAACGTGTCGAGCGCGGTGGGTTTCATCGCCCTGTTTGGCGTCTCGGTGCAAAACGGGGTCATCATGGTGTCGAGCATCCAGCAGCACCTGCAGGCCGGCCGCTCGGTGCTGCAGGCCATGGCCGAGGGGGCGCAGGAGCGGTTCCGTTCGGTGCTGATGACGGCGACGATGGCGGCGCTCGGGCTCATCCCGGCGGCGCTGGCGCGCGGCATCGGCAGCGACGTGCAGCGGCCGCTGGCCACGGTGGTGGTGGGCGGGCTGGTCTCGGCGACGATCCTGACGCTGGTGGTGCTGCCGCCGCTCCTCTGCGTGGTCGAGCGGCGCTTCGGCCCGGGCGGCGCGAGGCGCGGCGGCAAGGACCGGGAGGCCGGGGCCTCGGAGGCGTCGGTGTCACTCGGCGAGGCGCAAGGCGAGCGGGTGGCGGGATGAGGCGCCGCGTCGCCGGGCTGGTGCTCGTGTTGTGGATGTTCGGCGGGGGGCGGGCCGCGGTGAGGTGCGGCGGGCCGGCCTGGGCCGAGGAGGCGCGCGCGCTCCAGCTCGGCGAGTACATCGATCTCGTGGAGCGGCACAACCTGGCGTACGCGGCGCAGGGCTATGACCCGCGCATTGCCACGGCGCAGATCGACATCGCGCGCATCTTCCCGGACCCGCAGCTGAGCGGGGGCGCCGCCGCCCTCGAGATCACCCGCTCGGGCTACAACCCCACCACCACGCTGCAGCTCGAGTGGCCCATCGAGCTCGGCGGCAAGCGCGGGCACCGCATCGACGTGGCGATCTCGCAGCGCGAGGTGGTGCGCGCCGGGCTGGCCGACGCGCTGCGCCTCCTCCGGCGGGACGCGGCGCTCGACTTCATCGAGGCGCTGCGCGTGCGCCTCGTGCTCGAACGCAAGCGGCAGACGCTCGAAGGCTTCCGCAAGCTCGTGCACTTCAACGAGGAGAGCTTCCGCGCCGGGCAGGTGGGCGAGATCGTGGTCGTCCAGGCGCGCGTGGAGGCGCGGCGCTTCGCCGTGGAGGTGACGCGCGCCGAGGCCGACGTGCGCGCCGCGGACCTCCAGCTGGCGCTGCGCATGGGGCTCGGCGCGGACGCCGCGCTGCCGGGCGAACCCGCGGCCGACCTGCGCGTGGCGCCGCGTCACTTCGAGCTCGCGGCGCTCCTCGCCACGGCCGAGGAGATGCGGCCCGATGTCTTGGCCGCGCGGCGCAGCCAGGAGACCTCGGAGCGGCAGGTCGGGCTCGCGCGCGCCAACCGCTGGATCGACGTGTCGCTGACCGCGGGCTGGCAGCACGGCTTCGCCGGCGTGCTCCCCAACTACCCCAATGTCCCCTTCGACATCCTCTTCTTCACGCTGGGCGTGCCGCTGCCCCTGTCGCGCGCGTACTACGGCGAGCTGAACGCGGCGCGCTTCGGCGCCGCGCAGGCGGACGTCCGGCGCAAGGCGGCCGAGCAGCAGGTCGCGATCGAGGTGCGGACCGCGCTCGCGCGCTACGAGGGGGCGGCGGCGGCGCTCGGGGAATACAGCGCCGGCCTCTTGGCCGATGCCGAGAAGGTGCTGGCCGCGAAGCTCTACGACTACGAGCGCGGCGGGGCCACGCAGCTCGAGGTCATCACCGCCCAGCGCGCGGTCAACGACGTGTACCTCGCCTACTTCGACGCGCTCGCCGAGCACGCCCGGGCGCTCGTCACCGTGCAGGCCGCGGCGGGTCTCTGGGACGCGCCGTTCTAGCGCCCGCTCTAGGGTGAGCGGGGGGGGTAGCGAGCGGGGAGCGGGCGGCGATGGCCATCGCCTGTCCGAGAGTCGGCAGATACAATGCGCGCCATGGCCTTCTCTCGTCTCTCCCTGTGGCTGCCGGTGACGGCGGCGCTCAGCGTCGCTCTCTCGGCCTGCGCGCCGCGCTTTCCTCGTCCCTTCACCGCGACGCAGTTCGCGACCGTGGGGACCGGCCAGGCGCTGGTGTTCTACTTGAGCCAGCCGGACGCGAGCGCCTCGGTCTGCGAGCCCAAGAACAACGGCCCTCACCTCACCCGCTTCGACGCGCCGACGATGCAGGCGCTGGTCACGGGGCTCGTGCGCGGCCGGATCGCGCCGCCGCTCTGGCAGCGCTGCGCCACCGCGCTCCTCGACGGGATGGACCCGCAGGGCGCGAGCCTCCTCCTCGACGCCATGGAGCAGGCCTACCTCAAGCTCGTGCGCGCCGGGAACCTCGACCGGGACGTGCTGCGCCAGCAGCAGCTCTCGGCGCTCCATGAGGTGCTGCTCAACCGCCCGTCGGGCATGCAGGCCAACCCGCGCACGCAGGAGCGGCTCACCCACGAGCTCGGCAAGGCCCTGGCCAGCGGTAGCCTCGGGACCACGGGGCGCAGCTACGCGAGCGACTTCGTGGCCACGATGGAGCTCGAGCGCGAGACCTGGCGCGGCCGGCCGGTGGACGAGGCCGCGCTCGATGCGCTCCAGGCCGAGAAGAACGAGCGCGTCCTGCGCCGCTTCGTGGCCCGCCTGTCGAACCCGGCGCTGCGCGACCAGGCCAAGCGGCGCATCATCCGGCTGCGCATCGAGGCGTCACCCTTCCCCGAGGTGAAGGAGAGCGCCCAGGCGGTCGAGGACATCGTGCTCCAGAACGGCCGCTACCCCATCTCGACGCGCGACTTCCCGCCCGTGCGCGGCTGGCTGGATGGCGCCAAGGTGCCGCTCCGCGGCGTGCTGGTGCGGCAGCACGTGCTCGCCCGCGAGATGACGCTCTTCGGTCTGGGCGGCAGCCCGAAGGCCGAGCCGTCGGTGCTGCCGGAGCTCGATCTACGGGGGGCGCTGCAGATCGAGCTCACCGGCCTCCCTCACCCGGTGACCCTGTGCGGCCCGCCCAAGGAGCTCGATCCCGCGCCCTGCGTGCCGGCCGAGGAGCTCATGATCGACAACCCCATGGCCTACCTCGACCGCGACGGCCGTTTCCACTTCGCCGAGCACATCCGCGCCGCCGACGTGCTGCCGCTCCTCGAGCGGGGCGGCAACTTCCTGTTGCCCGTGAACCTCGCCGGCCAGCAGCTGTTCACCATCCCGTGGTCCCTGTCGTTCGAGCGACCCAAGGACATCATCCTCACGGGCACCGGCCCCGGCGCGCCCGGGCCGAACCTCGGCATCGGCGTGGATCACAGAAACCCGCAGCGGCTCGTCTACACCATCAACACCGGGAGCGAGCCTCATTACGCGGTGGTGGAGCTCGCGGACGCGAGCAAGTTCCACGTGACGAGCCAGGGGAACCCGGGCGTGGAGGGCGTGCCCGGGGGGCCTGGCTACAACGGCCGCCCCGGCCGTCCCGGGCGGCGCGCGCTGTGCCCCTCGGTCCCCGGGGAGCCTGGGGGCCCCGGCGAGAATGGCGGTCCGGGCGGCCCGGGCGGCCCCGGCGGTCCCGGCGGGCCGGGAGGCGACATCTCGGTGAGCGTCGATTGCGGAGGCCGCGGGTGCAATGACGTCCTGCCGCTCCTGTCGCGCTCGATCATCAGCCGCGGTGGGCTCGGAGGGCCTGGCGGCCCCGGCGGCCCCGGCGGCATCGGCGGACCCGGTGGGCCTGGGGGGCGTGCCACGAGCTGTGTGGCAGGTGGGCGGAGCTTTATCCTCCCGGCCGGGCGCAGTGGTCCTCCCGGACTCCCTGGCCCCACAGGGCCGCAAGGGCTGCGGGGACCCGACGGCCCGCCGGGCCGCATCGCGGTCCAGGTCCAGTAGTCGCTGCAGTGAAGCGGGGGCGCCGGCGCATCCAACTGGCGGCTGCCCCTGGGAGACGGACGGTTGTAGAATGAGCCTATGATCATCGTCTACGGGAACCGCCTCTACGGCACTGTCGAGCGCTGCGGCACGAGCCGCATCGCCACCCGGTTCTTCCACATCTATGGAATGCCGCTCTTGCCGCTCGGCTCGGTGCTGGTGACCGAGGAAGGCGAGGACAACAGCTACCGCGGCATCCCGCTCGGCCTACACCTCCGCTCGCTCCTCGCGGGCTACGCACGGCTGTGGCTGCCGCTCGTCGCCGTGGGGATGCTCATCGCCGCCCTGTCGGGCTCGGAGACGTACGCCATGGACGAGGAGGGGATCTCGGGGAAGGTCGTGGCCCTGGCAGGGCTCGGGATCGCGGGGCTGGTGGGCTCCATCTGGGCCTGGGTGCGGTTCGGTAAGCTGTCCCTCGAAGAGCGCGCGCAGCGGATGGTCTACGCCGACTTCACCGGCATCCCTGCGGACGTGGCGCTCCTCGGCGAGTCGCGGTCCTCGCTGCGGGAGAAGCTGCTCGCGCTGCTCGAGCAGCGCGCCCCGGAGGTGGCCGCCACCGGCTATCGCATCGGCGTCGACGCCGCGGCGGGTTGGGACCGGGTCGCGCTCGAACCGTCGGTGCGCGACCGCAACTTCGTGGCCACGGCCTTCACGGTGGCCCGCCTCGAGTGGGCTCTGGCGCGCGGCCCGCGTCGCGCCGCCAGCGCCGAGCTGCACGCCCGGCTCTGGAGCAAGCTGCGGGAGCTCGATCCGAACGTCCTGGTGCAGGCCGAGACGATTTAGCGCGCGGCACGGGTCCCTCGAACCACTCGACCCCCCGCCGCCTCGCCTCCGCCCTCGCTCCTCGTCCGTCCTCTGCTACGCCCCTCTGCTTCGCCTGGGCCAAGTCCCCCCCGCCGCCATGCATTCGCAGCCGGGCTGACGTGGTTTTCTGTTCATGGCAACTTGATCGGTCCAGGGCTTCCTGCCACGCTTGCCGTATCGGGTCGGGGTGTATGGATGTCGTCGGTAGAGCTTCCACAACTCAGTGAACCGCCAGACGTGCTGCAGGAGCAGATGCGCCGTCTGCGACGCCTCACTGAAGGCCTGATCAACGCGCTGCGGGTGGAGGAGGTGGTCCAGGTGATCCTCGACCACGGCTTCGACTCCATCCCCGAGCTGTCTGTCGGCGCCATCAACCTCCTCACCGAGGACGGCGTGGCGTTGCGCATCGCCGGCATGCGGGGCGCCCCCACAGGGCTCGTGATGTCGCGCGAGCGGCTCCTCCTCTCCTTCGACACGCCGGGGACACGCTCCGCCCGCACCGGCGAGGCCGTGTGGCTGCCCACCCGCGAGGCGTACCTCGCGGCCTACCCACACCTCGGCGGCAGCAGGCTGCCCGCCGACATGGTGCAGGCCGTGGCGGCGATCCCGCTGCAGGTCGAGCGCCGCGTGCTCGGCACCCTCGCCTTGACCTTCCACCGGCCGCAGAGCTTCGCGCTCGAAGAGCGGGAGTTCTTCATGACCCTCGGCCGGCTGTGCGCCCAGGCGCTCGATCGCGCCCGGCTCTACGAAGAGGAGCGATCGGCGCGGCACCAGCTGGCCGCCGCGGCCACGCGCCTGGCGCGGCTGCAGCGGCTCACCGCGTCGCTCTCCGAGGCGCTGACGCCGCTCGACATCGCCCGCGTCGTGGTCGAGGAGGCGAGCGCGCTCCTCGGTGCCGGGCAGGCGCTCCTCGTCGTAGCGAGCGAGGACGGACACAACCTCGTCCTCCTCGGGCACCACGGCCTCACCCCCGAGGCCGCCGAGCGCTGGGCGCAGTTCCCCACCACCGCCGCGTTGCCGCTCGCGACCGCCTACAAGATCTGCGTACCGCTGTGGCTCGAATCGCCCGAGGACATCATCGAACATTACCCGCGGGCCTCCGGCGCCGGCCTCGAGACGCAGGCCCTCGCCTGCGTGCCGCTCCTGGTCCAGGGCAACCCCTTCGGCGCCATCGGCTTTGGCTTCAAGGCGCCGCGTCGCTTCGGGGAGGAAGACCGAGCGCTCCTCGGGGATCTCGCCCGGCAGACGGCGCAGGCGCTCGAGCGCGCCCGCCTCTACGACGCCGAGCAGCGCGCCCACTCGCGGCTCCAGGTGCTGGCCGACGCCGCGGCGGCGTTCAGCGAGCACGGGTTCGATCTCACCGCCGTGGTCGAGACCGCCACGCGCATGGTGTCCGAGGAGCTCGGCGACGCGTGCATCTTGCGCCTCGTCTCGCGCGACGGCCGGTGGCTCGAACCGGTGGCGGCGTATTACCCGACGCCCGAGGGCCGCGCGGTGCTGCACGGCCTCTTGCCCTCCGCGCGCCAGCGCACCGACCAGGGGCTGCTCCAGACCGTGATGGAGCGCGGCGAGACCCTCTACCTCCCATCCGTCCCGCGCGACGCCCTGCGGGGCCAGCTCTCGCCGGCCTACGAGGTCTGGCTCGATCGGTTCCCCTTCTACAGCGTCCTCGTGGTGCCGCTCGTCTTCAAGGGCCGTGTGCTCGGCACGCTCGGCGTGGTGCGCCACAGCGGCGATCGCCCGCTGTCGCGCGAGGACCGGCTGCTCGCCGAAGGGATCGCGGCGCGCGCCGCGCTGGCCATCGAGAACGCGCGCCTCTACGAGGCCCACGCCGAGGCGCGGCGCCAGGCCGAGCGCGCCGCCGAGCGCACCGCACGGCTCCAGGCCGTGACCGCGGCCCTCTCGGAGGCCGTGACCCCGGACGACGTGGCGCGGGTGATGCTCTACCAGGCCGTCAGCAAGGTGGGCGGGATGGCCGGCGTCGTGTTCCTGGTCGGCGAGGGCGGGGCCGAGCTCGAGCTCCTGGCCGCGAGCGGCTACTCGGACGCGGTGATGGCCGAATACCGGCGCCTGCCGCTCGTGCAGCCGAGCCCGGTGTGCGACGCCGTGATCTGGGGCCGCGCGCTCTACTTCGAGGACGCGGCGACCCTCACCAGATCCTACCCCGACGCACGCCCCCCGAGTCTCGACCTCGGGGGCCAGGCGCTCGCGGTCATCCCGCTCGTCAGCCCCGGCGGGATCCTCGGCAGCCTCGCCCTGCGCTTCGCCGAGGAGCGGCACTTCGACGCGGAGGAGCGCGCCTTCCTGCAGAGCATGGCCGATCAGTGCGCGCAGGCGCTCGAGCGGGCCCGCCTCTACCAGCGGGAGCAGAAGACGCGCGCCGAGGCCGAGGCGGCGCGGCGGCGGCTCGAGGTGCTCGACCAGGTGTCGCGTCTCCTCGCCGAGTCGCAGCTCGACCTGCAGGCCACCTGCAACGCCATCGCGCGCTCGGTCGGCGAGTCGCTCGGCGATCTGTGCCTCGTGCTCCTCCTCTCGACCGATGGCCAGCGCCTCGAGCCGGTGGGCCGCTATCACCGCGATCCGATGGTGTGCGCGCGGGTCGTGGACGCGGTCTGCAAGACACCGAGCCGCGCTCGCGGCGGCCTGGCCCAGCGGGTCCTCGGCACCGGCGAGCCCCTGCTCCTCCCGGTGGTCGCGCCCGAGGAGCTACGCATCCTGGTCCACCCCGACGCGGCCCCCGCTGCCGAGCACGTCAGCGTCCACAGCCTGCTCTTCGTCCCGATCTGGTCGCGGCAGGCCGTCCTCGGCGTGCTCGGCATCACGCGCGATCGGCCGGACCGGCCCTACACGCTCGACGATCAGCGGCTGCTCCAGCAGGTCGCGGACCGCGCCGCCCTGGCCATCGAGAACGCCCGCCTGTACTCGGCCCTGCGCGACAACGAGGCGCGCCTCGCGGCGATCCTCGGCTCGGCCATGGACGCCATCGTCACCATCGACGAGCGCCAGCGGGTCGTGCTGTTCAACACTGTCGCCGAGTACATCTTCGGCATCTCTCACGGTGAAGCGCTCGGGCAACCGATCGAGCGCTTCATCCCGGGCGGCTTCCCCACGCGCCCCGGCGCGGACGACGAAGGCGAGGGCGGCCCGGGCCCGGGCCCAGGCCGAGGGCACGACAGCCAGGGCGTCCTCGTCGCCCGGCGCG
>DATAGU010000186.1:0-13503 GCA_036263495.1 Polyangia bacterium
AGCGCGCCGGCCTGATCGGCGCCTCGCAGCGGGGTTAATTCACCAGGGAGCGAGGAGGGGTCAAAATTACTGTCGCTGGAGGGGTCAAAAATAGTGTCGCTTGACATGAGCGGCGGGGAAGGGTGTGGTTCGTCGATCCTACGGATGGATCCCACTGGGGAAGGGGCGCATCTGCAGGCGTGAGGGTGATTCTAGAGGGAGGTCTAGATGATTCTAGAGGGAGGTCTAGATGATTCTAGAGGGGGGTCTAGATGATTCTAGAGGGGGGTCTAGATGATTCTAGAGGGAGGTCTAGATGATTCTAGAGGAGGGTCTAGATGATTCTAGAGGGACCGATAGATTCATCTAGAGGGGGGTCTAGATTCGGCCCTCTGAGCGAGGGTTTCGGCCCTCTGAGCGAGGGTTTCGGCCTGATGAAAGGTGGGCGGGGTCCGTGGAGGTAGGGAATTTACCCGCCTCGGTTGGGCTCGGGCGTGGGGGACGTAGGGGTGGGTCGGCGTGTCATGCTTCTCGCGGCGGCTCCCGCGCTAGCACGATCGCGCCGCACCGGTGCCTGAGGTCGAGCCATCCCTCTCCCTCGAGCTCGCGATAGACCTCGGCCACCGTGTCGTGATGGATGCCGAGGTCGATCGCCAACTGACGCACCGGAGGTAACGTGTCGGCCGGGCGCAAGGCGCCGTTCACGAGCAGGGATCGCAGGGCGTGGACGATCTGTCGGTAGACCGAGGGCGCCGAGGTCAGATCGATGGATACGGTCGGTGGCATGATGACCTCTTGAATGTACACGGATGATGTACATTCGCGAGGGTCCCGTGTCAATGCTGCGAGGCCCGCCCAGCAACCGCCTCTTGGCTTTGGCGGCCAGCCGTACGATGCGCTGGCGGTCGGCGTGGCGACGGGCGTTCCAGCTCCATCCGCGCAGGCCCGCCCTATCGCGATCCTTCGTCGGACACGACCCGCCCGTCCTTCAAGAAGACCCGGCGGGAGGCCCGCTCGGCGAAAGCCGGGTTGTGGGTCACCATGACGAGGGTCACCCCATCCTCCCGGTTGAGCTGCTCGAAGAGCTCCATCACGAGCTCCCCATTGTGGCTGTCGAGGTTGCCCGTGGGCTCGTCGGCGAGCACGATGGCCGGGCCGCCGGCCACCGCCCGCGCGATCGACACCCGCTGCTGCTGGCCGCCGGATAGTTCATTGGGCAGCCGGTGCGACAGCGAGCCGAGGTTGAGCCGGTCCAAGGTGCCGAGCGCCCGCGCCCTCGCCTCCCGCTCGCTGAGGCCCCGCCGCAACATGGGCAGCGTGACGTTCTCGAGCAGGGAGAACTCGGGCAGGAGGAAGTGGAACTGGAAGACGAAGCCAATCTTCTCGTTGCGCAGCCGGGCGCGACCGTCGTCATCGAGCGCGCCGATGTCCACGCCGTCGATCAGGATGCGACCGGCGGAGGGCCGGTCGAGCGCCCCCATGAGATAGAGGAGGGTGCTCTTTCCCGAGCCGCTCGCGCCCGTGAGCGCCACGAACTCCCCCTGGTGCACGGCGAGATCAATGCCGTGCAGCACCACCTGCGGGATCTTCTCGCCGAGCGTGCGGACCACGCCCTCGGCAATCAGGACCGGCGCCTTGTCCATGAGCCTCGGGGACCTCCGCGCTACGTCACGCGGCCGCGCAGGACCTCGACCGGCTCCACACGGGAGCCGCGCCAGGCCGGGATGAGGCTCGACGCCGAGCCGACCAGCACGGCGAACAGGAGACCGTAAAAGAAGGACGGTGGATCCTTGTACATGTAGAGGACCGCCTCCTTGGTGTAGGCCTGCGACTTGTCCACCAGCGAATCGAGGTACTCGATCAGCCGCCATCCGATGAGGTCGCCGACGAGACCGCCCACCAGGGCGAGGAGGATTCCCTGGGCCAGGAAGATGCCCAGGATATCGCGGCGGCGCAGGCCGATGGAGCGCATGATCGAGATGTCGTGCGTCTTCTGCAGGACGATCATGATCTGGATGGCCAGGATGCCGAACCCCCCCACGGTCAGGATGGCCACGATCTGGATGGACACGATCAGGTTCTGCAGGTTGAAGACCGACAGCTGGCCGGCATTGCGCTCGATCCAGCTCACCGCCTTGTAGCCGGTGAGCCGGCGCAGCCTGAGGGCCATCTGGTCGGCCGCGAAGGGCTCGCGCACCTGCACGTCGATGCGGTTGATCGGGACCTCGAGGCCGAGCATCGACTGCGCGCGCACCCGATGGAGGTACGCGGTCTGGCGGTCGAGGGAGAACAGGCCGGTCTCGAAGATGGCGGTGATGCGGACGCTGCGCGAGGTGCCGTCCGGCAGGCGGAGGCGGAAGCGATCCCCGACCCGGAGCGAGAACTCCTCGGCGAGCTTGGAGCCGATGAGGATGGAGTCGGTGGCGTTGACGAAGTCGACCCAGCGGCCGAACTTGACGTAGCGCGCGATCGGCGTGCAGCGGTCCTGCTCGACCGGGTCGATCCCGCGCACCCCGAGCTCGAAGGTGCGCGAGCCCACGCTGGCCTCGAGCTGGCCGATGAGGATGCCGCAGGCGTAGTTGACGCCGTCGAGCTCGCGCAGCGAGCGCACCAGCCCGAACGGGTGGGCGATGCGCCGCTTCTCGTCGCCCACCGTGTCATGCGACACGCGCTCGGCGAGCGGGCCCGAGATCCATTGCCGTAGCAGGCTCGGGCGGTTGTCCACCCGCTCCTCCTCGATGAAGACGTGCGCCGCGGCGCCGATGAGCTGCTCTTTGAAGCGCTCCTGGAAGCCCTTCATGATGGAGTTCATCATCACCAGCGCCACCACGCCGAGCGCGACGCCGAGGGCCGCGATCGCGCTCAGCCCCTTGCGGTGCCAGATCTGCCGGAGGGCGATGCGCGCGACCAGGCGCAGCGGGGTCACGGGCTCCCCCCCTTGCGGGACGGTGAGGCCGATGAGGCGGGCGGGGCCGAGGAAGACGGCGGCGCCGCGGCAGGCCGGACGGACAAGGTCTCGGCCTTCAGGCCGGCGATGGGCGGCGCCTCGGGCCGGGCGACGATCCGATCGCCCTCGGCGAGCCCTTCGACGAGCTCGACCTGCTCGAGGCCCCCGAGCCCGGTCTTGACCGGCCGGCGATGCACCTCTCCGTCTTGCTCGTAGCGCCACACCTGGCCATCGACCACGGCCTCGCGGGGCACCAGCAGAGCGCGCTCCTTCTGCGCCACGATCACGTTGATCTCGGCCGACATCCCGGGCCGCAGCCCGTCCGGCGCCCGGTCGAGGGTGACGTAGATCTCGAAGCTGTGCCGCTCGCGCTCGGCCTCGGGGGCGATGTAACGGACGCGCCCCGGGAACACCTCGGCGGGGAACGAGTTGAGCCGCACCACGCAGGGGGCGCCGAGGCGCACCCGACCGACGTCCTCCTCGTCGACCAGCGCTTCGATGTGCAGGCGCCGGGCGTCGCCGACGCGGATGAGGGACTCGCCGGGTTGCACGAGCTGGCCGAGGTCGACGAGCACGTGGAGCACGTCGCCCTCGATGGGCGCGCGGACCTCGGCGTCGCGGACCCGGCTCCGGCTCGTGGCCAGGGCGCTCTCGCTGCGTCGCACCTCGGCCTGCCGGGTGGCCCCGGTCTCGCGGCGCTGCGCCTGGACCATGGCGAGCTGCTGCTCGAGCACGGTGACCTGCAGCTGGGCGCGCTCGAGCTCTCGCGGCGTCGCGCTGCCGTTCCGGGACAGCTGCTCGGCCTTCTTCAGCTCGGCCCGGGCGTCGCTCAGCTGGGCCTGGAGGATGCGCTCTTGGGCCTCGAGGACGGCCAGGGCGGACGCGGTGCGCTGCTGTGCGGCCTCCAGCTCGGAGCGCTCGCGGTCGAGCTCGATCCGGGCCGTCGGGACGTCGAGCCGGGCGAGGACCTGCTCGCGCGTCACCCGGTCGCCCTCCTTGACCAGGATGGCGTCGACGGCGCCGTTCAGGCGGGCCTTGATCTCGACCCGGTCGATGGCCTCGACCGTGCCGCTGGCGTATACGGCGTCGACGGCCGTGCCGCGCACGGCCGGGGTCAACATCACGGCCGGCGGGCGCCTCGCCCATGCGACGAGACCCGCCACGAGGATGAGGCCACCGAAGAGCGCCACGCCGCGCAACCGGTGGCGCCCACCGGTCCCTGCCGGCGGTGACTGAGGAGAGGAGAGCCGTGACACGTCTATGTCACCAGGGGATGCCTTCTGTTGCGGGCGAGAGAGCACCGAGAACGTGTACCGCCGACGAGCTGCCTGCCCCTCACCCGAGGAGCGAGGCGAAACATCCTATCTGAGGTCGACGGGGACTTCAAAGGACGAAGGGCACGTGTCTCGAGATGTCGTGGACGAGGCCTGAGAGGGGAGCGCGTACACCTCTCTTGCTCCAAGCACCCTCCAGAACACTGCGGATCCCTTGATCCGTTCGCTGCGGGAGTCTTGCTCCTCGACCTCCTGGCAGGTAGTTTGAAAATTCACCTCCTGGTCCAGACCCTGCCCGAGGAGCTCGGCCATGTCCGAAAAGCGCCCCCAGGCCCTCGTCTTCCCCCAGGCCCAGAGGCTCAGCGCGAGCAGGCCCAACAAGGGCACCAGCTCGAAGCCGAGGTCTCCACAGTTACCGGGCGCCTCTTCAGGCAGCTCTGTTTTGTCCGCCACGATGAGGCGGCCATCCTCCGGTTGCTCCGTCAGGTGCCGCGCATCGACCGGCTCCATGCCCGTATCGCGCTCTTCCAGGCATTGGGCGGGCAATACACCAACGCCGGCCCGCGGGCCCTGGCCCTGTGTGAGCGCGTCTTCGGCTCGGACACGATGTACTTCCCGAGCGAGCGAGGGCTGGTCGAGAGGAAGGAGCCGCCTTCGCCTGATCCTCTGGCCCCGTCTCACCCTATCGACCGAGAGCCCACGCCCGAGCCACACGAGGAGCCCGAGGTGGCGGCCTTCGAGCAGGCGCGCACCCAGACCCTCTGCGAGCTTCTCAAGCGGCTGATATCGCAGCTGCCCGCGCCGCCGGCGTCGGAGATCCTGACCGTGCTCGACGCCGCCGAGAGCCACGTGGCCAAGGCGGCGCTCAGCCGCTTGAACGGCGCCCTCCTGCCGGGAGAAGGCCGCTACGGCAAGACCTATTACCAGGCCCTCACTCAGGCCGCAGGGGAGAACGTCTCGGATCACCTCACGGGTCGTCGGGAGAGGATCGAGCGGATGCTTCCCGGGTGGCCCAGGGCGGGTCGGCTTGGAAACCCTCCGCCGCCCCCCTTGGAGACCCGGTTGCTTCGCCACGGAGGCCGGCTGGGCGCCGGCCAGCTGCTCGGGAGTTGGGACAAGAGCGCCACGCCCGAGGCGAGGGCGCAGCGCCATGCAGAAACAGAGGAGAGGCTGGCCGAGGATCACCCCGCCCTCGCGATCCTGGGCCAGGGTGGCGGCGAGCCGCTCCCGGAAGCCGTGCTCGGCCGGATGAACCGGCTCTTGGGCCACGACTTCTCGCACGTGTGCATCCACACCGACGGGGCGGCAGCCCAGGCGGCGGAGGTGCTGGGCGCGCGGGCGCTGGCGCTGGGTACGCACATCTATTTCGGCGCGGGGCAATATGCACCGGGAACGCCCGCCGGCGACCGGCTCCTCGTGCACGAGCTCATGCACGTCGTGCAGCACGATCGGGGACACCTGGTGCAGCCCTCGGGAGAGCGCTTCCTGACGTCGCATCCGGACGATGCGACAGAGCGCGAGGCCCGCTCGGCCGAACACCTGGCAGCGCTGTCTGGCGAACCCGGGGGCGTGCCATCGCGACAAGACCAACGGCCAGTTGCGGAGCCGACAAGCCTCCCACCGGTGGCCCACGCTCCGACACCAAGAGCGGCGCTGATCTTGCGCGACGATCTCAAGAAGGGCGGCAAGACCGCGAAGGAGCCGACCCTTCCCGACGGAGTGAACTATCAGGTGCTGGCCGACGGCACGTTCATCGCGCGGACCAGCTGGCTACTCCAAGGAGTGGAGGATGGAGCAAAAATCCACGCCCCTGACCGTATCGTGGAGGTGTTGCGCGCCCTGCGCTCCGCCCACGTCCTTTACTGGCTCGACGATGACGCCATCGCCTTTGCCAAGGACCGCCTCATCTTCGAGGGAGGACCCATCCGGGACCGGAAATTCGTCCACTATCATATCGCCGCCGGCGCCTATCAGGTCCTCGGCTTGCCTCCCCAGGTGGACCTCAACTGGCTCCATTCGGACGGCGTCTTCCGCCTCTTTCTGAATCCTTCGCTGGTCGGGTCTGGCGGCGCCGGTGCGCCTCTCGGTGCCTCCGACGTGCCACAGCAGGTGTCCTTGCGCCGTGCGGTGACCGAGAAGGTCTGGGCGGCGCTCGAGCGCTTCGTTGGCTTTCCGATGAAGCCCGGGGCGCGGACGAAGCTCTCTGCGCAAGCGCTCGAGATTACGGTCTCGCCCGGAGACCGCGCGCTCTCTCGCACGTTCACCGCCGGCGAGCTCGGGGACTACTTCGATCCGGCGAAGTGGGCCGCCTATCTCCGAAACCCCTCCACGGGGGACGGCGGTGGTTCCATCCTCGAGGGAGGCGTGCGCTTCGCCGCGGATGTACCCGAGGCCGATCGCCGCTATTTCCTTGATTGGATGAAGCAGCTCGGAGGGGGCTCGGGCGGCGGCGGCCAGACCCTGGTGAGCCGCTCGCTCATCGAGCGCCTGCGGCGTATCGATGCCCATCCGCGGCGCCAGGAGATCCTCGATCTGCTGCGGTCCGGCGGCGCGGGGTCCAAGGGGTTGAGCACGACATTCCTCGACAATGTCATCCACCAGGTGGAGACCGCGGCGGCCATGCGTGCCGTCGGCTGGACCCCTCCCGCCCCGGGCCCTGACGGACGGCGTCCCATCTTCGAGGAGCCGGTGCGCGGGACCATCGTCAGCCGCAGCGGCCTGCTCTACCCCGGCCGCGAGGCGGAGTTCTACTTCGAGACCCAGAACAAGATGGATGCTTGGGCCGTGCCCTGGGTGGCGGTGCGCTGGCTGGCCCATCCCCAGGGGGAGCCCCAGCGCCATCTCGCGACAGGCACCACCGGCCACGTCGAGTACCAGACGCCCGATACCTTCGACGTCACCTTCGAGAAGGTCGGCATCTATGTGATGCACGCCTTCGTCCAGCACTCGTATTACCTGCCCTCTCACTTCGAGATGCCGGTCGAGGTCAAGGCCGAGAATGACCGGATGCGCGAGGTCGAGCGGCAGGCCTTCACCGGACTCGACGGGCCGAGCCGCAGCGAGCAGCACGACTTCGACACCTCCTGGTCCAACGAGCTGCTCGGGCCCAAGCGCTTCGACACCGGCGTCATCACGTACGGCGAGCTGCCGCCCGAATTCCAGCGGCTGTCCTACGAGGACCGGGTCCAGTTCCTCAGCAACGACCGCAACAACCTCCAGACGCTCATCGAGCAGTACAAGGACAGCGCCGAGCCGCGCTATCAGAATCTGGTCCGCTACGCACGGGACCGGCTGCGCTCCCTCGCCGAGGCGGAGAAGGCCCTCGGCCAAGAGCGGAAGCAGGGCTCGACATTCTTCGAGGCGCGCGCCGCATTCCTCAGTCGCGCGAACGGGATCCCCGACAAGCCGCTCCGCCTCGTCGCCTCGGCCAAGAAGGACGGCGTCGTGGTGGTGAAGATCCACGACTACACCCAGCTCTACGAGCCGACCGACTACACCTTCTCCGCCTCGGGCAAGGACTTCGACGCCGCGCTCGAGGCCACCTTCGTGGATCTCTGCAAGTCCTACCCGCCCGGTCGTGTGTCCGCGCGCTTCGAGCGCCTGAACGCCGACGCCACCTTGCCGCTCGGCAAGACCATCGGGTTCGAGCTCGACACCGGGACCGCCTGGAAGTCGATCAAGTCGGTGGTCTTCGCGCCGGCAGTGCAGATCACCGTCAACCTGGTCGGCGCGGCGGTGATGATCTTCCTCCCCGTCACCGCCCCGGTGCTGTTCCCGGTGCTCGCCGCCTATAACAGCGTCGCCACCATCGACGAGATGACGGAGAAGTACGAGAAGGGGCTCCTCGACCGCTCGGAAGTGGCCAAGGGCGTGGCTCAGATCGGCCTCAATTTCCTGCCCTACGTGGGCGAGATGAAGGTGGTGGCCAACTTCGGCAAGACGGCCATGTATGCCCTCGAGGGCGTGATGATCGCCGGCCAGGCCGTGCTCATGACCGCGCAGGGCGTACAGATGGTGCGCCAGCTGCGCGACCGCGACGTCAGCCAGATCGCCCAGCTGAACGCGCGCATCACCGAGCTCGAGCGGGTCAACCCGTCGCACCCAGACCTCGGCCCGCTGCGCCGGGAACGTGATCAGCTCATCGTCGCGGCCCAGAACCGCGCCACCGAGGTCTTCCAGGACATGGCGGCGCAAGGCGCCATCCTGCTCTTGCCGCCGCTGGCCTTCAACCGCGCGTCCAAGGCGCTCACCAAGACCAAGATCACCCACCTCACCGAGGAGGGCGTGTTCCGCCAGCGGCCCGGGCAGCAGCCGAGCTACGACCCGGCCACGGGCACCATCCACGGCGACCCCAACACGCTGACGGCCGCCGAGCTCGACAAGCTGCTGCGGACGCGCAACACCGATCTGGCCGCCCGGCAGGCCGACCTCGGCAAGCTCCTGGGGAGCGACCGGGTCACGGTCAAGACCGGCGGCAAGGGCGAGCAGGTCCGCATCCGGCGCGGCGACGACGGCAGTTACACCGTCGAGATCCCGGCCGGGCATACCTGGCGCGACGCCTACGAGCAGGCGAGGCAGGTGCGCGGCGGGGGGCCGGAGGTCGTGGCCGAGCCGACCGCCGGACGCAAAGGGGAGATCCGCCCCACCTTCAGCGGCGCCGAGCTGGCCACGACCGAGAACGTCGCCGTGGGCAACGGCCTGGCGACGCTCACCGAAGGGCACGACGTGCTCCACCAGCTCTCCCAGGGCCATCGATCCGCGTTCCGGCGCCTGGGCGTGGAGCCGCCGCCCGCCGAATTCGATCCGCGCCTGGTGGAGTGGGGCCTGGGCCAGCTGCCCGACGGATCTTTCATCGTCATCCGCGGCCAGCCGGGCGCGGTGGACTGGTCAGGCTTCCCAGGCGTCAAGGCGATCGCCCACACCCACCCCTTCACGCCCCAGCGGCGGCTCGTGGGTGGCACCGGGGGGGCCATCAAGTTCACGGACATCATCGGCGGCGGCGGCCCGCAACAAAAGAACCAGGTCCACCTCTTCCCCTCGGCGGCCGACGTGGCGTTCTGCGTGCGCAATGGCCTCAACGAGCACACCGTCAAGACGCCCTACATCAGCAAAGGCAACGGCCTGGTGGGGAATCCGACGCCGGGTCGCAACGAGCCGACCATCGACTTCCACATCCTCCAGCCCGAGCGCGTCGGCAGCTGGCTCGGCAATGAGGAGGTCGGCGTGTATCGCAGCCGCATGCAGGCGGTCGCGGGGGACCAGGTGCTCTGGAGCGGTGATGTGTACTCGGTGCATCACCCCTCCATCGGCAGTCTGCTCTTCTTCGAGGAGCCGCCTGGCATCGCGGCGCGGCCGACGGCCGGCCTCAAGCCCACCTCGGAGCCCGGCGGTACGCGGAGCACCGGCGACAGCACCCCGGCCGGGAACAAGGCGTTCGTCCCCAGCAACGAGCGGCAGGAGAAGGCGCTCGCCGACTGGGAGCAGCTCAAGGCCTCGAACGAACCCTACGAGGGGAAGAAGAGCTTCGACGAGTGGGTCGAGATGTACGACGAGGGCTGGGAGTTCGACCAGAAACAGCGCCGGTGGACCAAGCCGGACGCCAACCGCGCCGAGCCCAAGCAGTACGCCCCGAACGCCACCGTCTATGCCGTATGGAACGAGCTCGTCGGGGCGCAGTCCAAATCGACGTTCAAGAGCTATGCGGAGATGCTCGTCCGGCGGAAGATAGCGACCAAGGAGGACATCCGCGAGCAGATCCAGGCCATCAACCCCGCCGGGAAATACGAAGACGTGGTGCGCCATCGCCTCAAGCAGCACTACCGCGAGCAGGTGCTCGAGCAGATGGTCCACCCCAGCCCCGACGCCATGGCCGCCAAGTACAAAGATCTGCCCTGGGATCGCCCCGACGAGGCGATGGCGGTGGCGCGGCAGCGCGAGATGATGGAGATCACGCAGGGGCTCGAGCCGGCCGACAAGGGCAATCTGGTCGAGGACTGGTACCAGCGCATCTTCGCGCCCGAGGCGCGGCAGCACGTGATGGTGAAGAAGGAGGCGGTCCAGGGGCAGGTGGAGCTGGCCTCCGACCGTGTCATCGATCTGGTCGATGGCACCACCATGAACGAGGTCAAGACGGTGAGCGACAAGCTCTCGCAGCGTGAGGAGGCGCAGTTCAAGGACTACATGAAGATGCTCGACGCGCAGATCACCGTCACCGTGGACGGGAAGCCGCGGCAGCTCAAGCGGCTCAAGTACGTGTTCACGACCGCCGAGGGCGCCAAGGCCAACGTCAAGTTCATCCGGGACGCGCTCGAGCTCGGAGAAGGGCGCGTCAGCATCGAGGTCTTCGATCCCCAAGGTCACCGGCACGTGCTGCGCGGCACGGCCGATCTGGAAGCGCCGCCGCTATCGTGGCTATGATGGCCAGGGAGAACACCCCATGACAACGACGCTCACGCTCCGCTTCGGAGTCTCTGGCCCCGACCGCCTGTCCCTACTGCGCCACCTCGCCGCCGCGGAGGGCTTCGCCGGCGTCCCGCCCGAGTCTCTCGACATAGATCATGCCGAGCGGGAGCCCACGACGGACTGGCTTGACCGTTACGTCCATTCTTCGACCGGGACGGTGATCGCCAACTGGGATCGCCACGGGAAGCGTCATCTCGCGTCGCAGTTCGACGTCGTGAACGTGAGCATCCCCGGGTTTCCGGCGTCGGCCCAGGCCGTGCTGGAGCTGCTCGCCCGGCTGCCCTTCGAGGTGGCGACCTTTCGTACGCTCCACACCAAATGGCTCCATGACGAGTACGATCCGCCGCCCTTTGCCCCGCACCATCCGCTCCTCGGGTGGGCCTGCGCCTTCCGCGGGTCGGGGCACGATCGTCTCCTCTCGCGGCGCTGGCTCGACGATGGGCCCTGGCAGGTCCTGCGCGGTCCGGAAGGCAGCGACATCACGCTGGTGCAGTTCCACTCCCTCGTCGCCGATGCCGATACGGCGCTCGCGCAGGCCCGCCCCGGTCACGAGCGCATGGGGGCAGGCCCCCGGGGAGGGTTCGTCCGCGAGCCGTATCAGTTCACGCACGAGATCCGGGGGCTCTATGACGCTGCCCAGCGCCTGCAGCGCGTCATCGTGCATGGGCGCGAGGTCTCCGAGGGGGAGATGCGCGATGCCTGCGTGGCGCGGCGGCACGGCGGCATGGATCCCGGGCACCCCATCGAGCGGGTGGCGTACGTCTTCACCGAGGGAGAGGCGCCAGCGCGACGGCATCTCCACGAGCTCTGGCTGCGCGAGCTGGAGTGCTGGGCGATCATCGACGGTCGCGAGGTGTGTCTCGACAAGGACTATGCGCCAAGGCCAGAGCCGCCCGCCTGGGTCCTCAAGGAACGAGGCGCCGGCAGTGGCCAAGGCCCCCGGGTGCAGTTGAGCAGCGGGCAAGACAGGGCTGAGGGCGCCGCGGAGCGATCGCCCGGCGCGGTCCAACGCGACGTCGAGAGGTCCGCCACGTCGGCGGGGCCCACAGCCGCCGTCGTCTCTCCGGAAGAGGTTGAATTTCCAGTGGGATGCATCCTCTCGCAGGGTCGCTACCGCATCGTGGCGCACCTGCGGGGCGGCCCAGATCGCGGCCAGTACCGCGCCATGCCGATGGGAGACTTGCCCCGCGAGCCGGCGCTGGTCACGCTCGGGCCGCCCCAGCGTGAGTCGGCCGAGGCGTTATGGCAGAAGCTGGCCATCACCGCCGACGGCATCATGCGCCTGCGTCATATCGGCCCCCTCACGGGGCCAGCAGGCGAGCGCTATGACGCGCTCATCGAGGATGAGCCCGCGGGCCAGCCCGTGGCCGGCCATCTCTCGCTGCCCCTTGCGCCCGAGGTGGCACGGCGCTTGGCCCTCGGCGTGGCACGCGCCCTCGAAGATGCACACCGTTATGGCTGGGTGGTCCAGGGGATCCGGCCCGAGCTGATCTACGCCGCGGAGGGATCCGGGGGGCTCGATTTCACCGGGCTCGCGCCACGCTGCGAGGTGTTCTGGGCCACGGCGGAGGAGCGCTGTTATGGCGTTCCGCCCTGCTTCGATCACACCTACCTCGCGCCCGAGGTCATCGCCGGGCGGCCGGCCACGCAAGCAGCGGATGTCTTCTCGCTGACGGCGGTGCTGGCGCACTGGGTCAGCGGCGAGCACCCGTTCATGGGGGAAGGCCTCCAGCAGGTGCTGTCCCTGGCCACAGGGCAGCGCCGGCGCTTCCGCGGTCCGTCGGTGTTTGCGCAGATCATCGAGCGGGGCCTCGCCCCGGATGCGGCGAAGCGTCCCCCGCTCGCGGAGTGGGTGGCGATGCTCGGCGCTTGAGCAACGTCTGGTAGAACGTCGTTACCTCTGCGCCCGACCCCTGATCCGAGGGATGATCCCGTCGATCCGAGGGATTTTTCTTTCGTCCATCCTCGTACCGATAGCCGAGGAAGCGATCAGCGTAATCGAGTTTCCGGCAGATCCTGTCCGGCGCGGTGGTCATAGGTGGAGCATAGGTCGCGAGAGGGTCCGGCCCAGCCGGCCGCGCAGGGCGGTGCGTCAGTTGCAACGGGGAGCGGGCATGGAGACACGGAATGACATGGGCCTCGGCGCCACCGCGCAGCGCTCCGCCCTCCGGGGGCGCGGCGTGTGGAGCGCGATCGGGAGCCTCGCCGGCTTCGGGGGCCTCGTGCTCGCCGCCGCCCTGCCGGGCGTGCGCTACTCTCGACCGGGCGTGTGGTACCGCTCGCTCAAGAAGCCCCCTTTCACGCCGCCGCCAGCGGTCTTCGGCCCCGTGTGGACGGGCCTCTACACGCTCATCGCCATCTCCGGCTGGCGGCTCTGGCGACGGCGCATGGCGCCAGGGGCCAGGCCGGCGCTGGCGCTGTGGCTCGTGCAGCTCGGGCTGAACGCCGCCTGGTCGCCGCTCTTCTTTGGCCAGCGGCGCCTCGCCTGGGCGCTCGCCGACATCGTCGCCCTCGAGGGGGCGATCCTCGCCTGCATGGCGGCGGCGCGCCCGGTCGATCGCCCGGCGAGCGCGCTCCTTGCGCCGTACGCCGCCTGGGTGGGCTTCGCGGGCCTCCTCAACGAGGAGATCGTGCGGCGTAACGGCTGACTCGGGTTGCGCCGGGGGCGGTCTTCACTCGCGCCCTTCCACCTGTATCGCGGCGGTGGGGCACATCTTGGCCGCCTCGCGCATGGCGGCGTGCAGGTCCTTCGGGGGCGTCTCGTCGAGCAGGATGACGATGCCGTCCTCGCTCTGATCGAACACCTTCGGCGCGAGCAGCACGCACTGGCCTGCCCCACAG
>DATAGU010000187.1:0-11965 GCA_036263495.1 Polyangia bacterium
TGCAGGACTGCGGCTCGCCCGCACGGTTGACAGGGGTCTCCCCCCCGACTATGACGCTGCCACGCCGCACGCCGGCATCCGACGACGCGCACGCAAGCCCACGGCCCTCGCAGCGCGACGCTCGGAACCCAAGTTTTCTAAAGACATCACCAGAGAAGAGGTCGTCATCATGGAATGGATGAACTTGCTGTTCCGCTGGCTGCACGTCATCGCCGGCGTGATGTGGATCGGTCACCTCTACTTCTTCAACTTCGTCAACGCCCAGGTCGCCAAGACCTACGACGCCGACTCGAAGAAGAAGGTCATCCCCGAGCTCATGCCGCGAGCCCTCTACTGGTTCCGCTGGGGCGCGGCGTACACCTTCGTGACCGGCTTCCTCCTGCTCGGCATCATCTATTACTCGGGCGGCACCACGCTCACGGGCGACCCGCCCAAGATCGCGCCCGGCCCGGGCTCGGGCCTCGGCGTGGGCAGCCTCATCGTCGGCTTCGGCCTCTACGACATTCTCTGGAAGCGGCTCGCCAGCAAGGAGATGGTGGGGGTCGTCGTGTCGTTCGTGTTGGCCGTGGGGCTCGCCTTCGGCCTCTCGCAGTTCTTCTCCGACCGCGCCCTCTTCATCCACATGGGCGCCATCCTCGGCACCATCATGGCGGCCAACGTGTGGATGCGCATCTGGCCGAACCAGCGCCGCATCATCAACGCCATCAAGGAAGGCAAGGCGCCCGATCCCGCCTGGGCCGCCACCGCGGGCCTGCGCTCCAAGCACAACACCTATATGTCCATGCCGCTCCTCTTCTTCATGCTGACCCAGCACGCGACGAATCTGTACGGCTACTCGTCCGCGGTGAGCGTGGCCGCGGTGGCGGGTATCATCCTGCTGGGCTGGCTCATCGCGCGGGTGTGCTTCGCCAAGTCGGCGACCGACGCGCCGAAGAAGTTCTGATCGGAGGTACGTGGGAAGGAAGGGAGGGCGCTTGCGGCGGCTAGACGTCGGAGTCGTCGATGTTCCGGTAGGGGTCCGTTCCCCCACACAGCGAGCCCGTGCCGTAGCCGCCGTCGCTCGGCGGTAGCCCGCCGCTCACCCCTTCGAGGAGGTGATTCGGGATCTCCCGGGCCGCGAGGCGGGCGAAGATTCGCTTGCTCTGTCGTGTCTTCTCAAGATTGCGCATGATCCATCTCCTCAGCGTGCGGTGAATTCCTGGCCCCGGACGTTCAATCCACCCATCAATAGACGTCCGAGTCGTCGTAGAAGACGAACCCTTCATTGTCCATGCAGCGGCTCACGGAGCCGCCGCCCAGTCCCCCGGTCACCTCCTGGAGCTCGGCCTTCGTCACTTCCTTGGCCGCCTGACGGGAGAAAATCCGCTGCTGCTTCTCGCTGGTCTTCGTCTTGGACATGGGAAACTCCTTGTTGTGTGGCACCAGTCGGTCTCGTCCGAGGAACCGACGACAGCCAGGGCCAAGAGCAAGCGGCTTGCCAGCCCATCGCGCCTGGATCTTCGCGGCCTTGACGCGCGTCGACTGTTGCTGACCCAGCAACAGGTGTTGCATCAGGCGTCCATTGATCCGATCCCGCACGCGCTCTCGAAGCGAGCCGTCACCGGGCCGAGGGGGGCTTGTGACGACGGTGTCCTTTTCCTATCCTCCGGCCCAGATGGGAGGCGAGGTCTGACATGCTCGAGGTATGGATCGCGGCCGCCTTCTTCGCGGCATCGGTCGCCATCGTCGCCAATCGTCTCGCGGGCTGGCGGCAGCGCGAACGGGAGATCCTCAACGCGCTGCAGGACGTCCAGGCCACCCGTATCGCCGCTGTGCGCGACGGCAATGTGGTCAAGGTCGTGGGCGAGCTGCTCTACTGGGGCCGACCGATCGTGGCGCCGCTGTCGGGGCGCACCTGCGCGTTCTACTCGCTCGTCATCTTGAAGTGCGAGCCGCCCTTCTCATCGGGTCCGCAGGAGTGGGTCGAGCTCCTGCGCGAGGAGCGCGGCGTCGATTTCCTGGTGGGCGATGGCTCGGGCGTCGCGCTGGTGCGCGCCGGCGTCGAGGGCACCGTGTTGAGCTCGCTGGTCCCCGACAAGAAGGGCTCGAAGACGAGCTTCCCGAATGACGGGCTCCGGCGCCTCGTGGTCGACCGCGGCCTCGAGCGCCCCCTGTCCGACGTGACGTTGCGGGCGTATGAAGGGGTCCTCGAGGCGGGCGACCGTGTCGCCGTCGGCGGGCTCGGTCGCTGGCACGCCGATCCCGAGGGCGTGGGCGGTTATCGTGAGGCGGGCCTGCGGCTGGTGCTGCAAGGGTCGAATTCGTTGCCGCTCTTCATCAGCGACGATCCCAAGGCGCTGTAACGCGCCGCGCGCACGCAACACCTGTTGCTCGGCCGGCAACAGCCCAGGCCCCTCGAGTCCGCGAGGATCCAGGCGCGACGGGCTGGCAAGCCGCTTGCTCTTGGTCCCGGCTGTCGTCGTTCCGTGACGCCCTCGATCGAGCGTCTCACGGAACGACGGCAGCCAACCGCCAGCCGAAGGAGTGCCATTGTGGACATCTTGATCATCACAATCCCCGGGGACGTTCATGCGCATGCGGCGATCTGGGCCCTCGGCCGGCTCGGGCGGGTGTGCCGCCGCTGGTTTCCCTCCGATCTCGCGGGGGACCCGGCGCTGCTCCGGCTCTCGGACCCCGGGTTCGGCGTCCACCTCTCCGGCCCCGACGGCCCGATCGATGGCCGCTCGGTCGATACCGTCTGGCTCCGGCGCTTCCGCGTCCCCGAGATCCCGGAGTCGTTGCCCGAGGGGGATCGCGTCATCGCCAAGCGCGAGTCCGAGAGTTTCCTCCGCGGGCTCAACTTCGCGCTCGGAAACGAGGGCGACGTCTTCTGGGCCAACACGCCCGCGGCGCAGCGCGTGGCCTCGCTCAAGACCCCGCAGCTCGTCGCCGCGCAACAGGTGGGCCTCAAGGTCCCGAGGACCCTCATGACCAACGACATGGACGAGGTGCGCGCCTTCTTCCGCGCCGCCCACGGCCGCATCATCTACAAGGGCTTCCTGCCCGCGGTGTGGGAGGCGGACAGCAGCCAGTACGTCCTGCAGACCGTCCTGGTCGACGAGCACATGCTGGAGGACACCGACTCGCTGCGGCTCTCGCCCGGCATCTTCCAGGAGTTCATCCCCAAGAAGTACGAGCTCCGCGTGACCGTCTTCGGGCAGACGATCGTCGCCGCCCAGATCACCGATCAGGACGAGGTCGACTGGCGCACGACGCACAAGATGAAGCTCACGCCCTACACGCTCCCCGCCGCGGTCGCGGACAAGGTGCTGGCCCTCATGAAACGCCTCGGCCTGGCCATGGGCACGATCGACATGATCGTGAACGCCGAGGGCGAGTACGTCTTCCTCGAGGTCAACGAGCAGGGGCAGTTCCTCTGGGTGGAGGAGATGAACCCCGAGATCCGGGTCCTCGACCCGTTCGCGCGCTTCCTCGCCGCCGGCCGGGCCGACTTCCAGTGGCAGCCCCAGGAGGAGCTGCGCTTTGGCGACTACCTGGCCTCGCCCGCGTTCACGGCGTTCAGGGCCCAGGAGCAGCTCAAGCGGTCGTCGGCCGGGAACGTCATCGTCAAAGACTCATAACGCCCCACGGAACCGGCCCTCCGCTCGCGCGAGCCCGAGCGAACGCTTGTGCATGGGTGGGGGTTTCTGCTCTCATTCGCCGCGATGCAGGCGATGACCCACAGCATGGTCCTCAGGACCAAGCAGCCCCTCATGACCCTGTCCCTGGGGGACGCCTTCGCGCGGTTCTGGGGACATCCCGAACCGGCGCGTGTCGTGCCCCTCCTGCTCCTGCAGCTGCACCAGATCATGCGGGCCAGCGTCCCCCTCCTCGAGGCCGCGCAGCGCCGCGCGCACGAGCGGGCGGCCGAGGATCCGGTGTGCGCGGGCCTCTGCGCCTACTATCAGCAGCACGTCGAGGAGGAGCGCTTCCACGACGAGTGGATGCTGGAAGATCTCGCGGCCGCCGGCATCGGCCCGGCCGAGGCGCTGGCCAAGATCCCGTCCCCGCACCTCGCGGCGGCGGTGGGGGCGCAGTATTACTGGGTCCTCCACCACCACCCGGTGGCGCTGCTCGGCTACATGGCCGTGCTCGAGGGTCACCCCCCGCCCGCCGATCTCCTCGACGAGATCCAGGCGCGGTCCGGGCTACCGCCGGCGGCGCTCCGCACCCTGCGCAAGCACGGACAGCTCGATCCGGATCACGGCCGCGAGCTCGATCGCCAGCTCGATGCCCTGCCGCTCACGCCGGCGCACACGACGCTGATGGGCCTCAGCATGGCCCACACCGCTTCGTCGCTGGCGTCGGCCCTGGAGGAGCTCCTGCCGCCGGCCTGATCGCCCTCGCGCGCCGACCGCGCCCGCGCGCTCAACTCCGCAGCGGGATGGTGGCGGCGATGGCCTTCTGCCGCGTCCAGCCGGCGCCCTCCCGCCACGCCGCCGCGACCGCCTCCTCCCCGAGCGCGGCCTTGGCCGTGGCCATGTGCCGGTCGACCTCCGCCTGATCCGTCGGCTCGAACGCGCTGCCGAGCGACTTGAGCAGCGTATCGACGGCCCCGTAGAGCCGCACCCCCTGCTCGGGCTGGCCGCGCACGACCGCCACGCCGGCCATGGCCGCCAGGTACAGGTTGACCACCATCGGGTAGTTGTACTCGAGCCCGAGCTTGAGGGTCTCGACCAGCAGCTGCGCCGCCGTCTGCCAGTCCCCGTCGTGCAGACGGAAATGCGCCAGGTTCTGGATCAGCATGCCCGGCCAGAACATGTTGCCGAGCTTGCGCAGGAGGCCCATGGCCTCCTCGTACGAGGCGCGGGCCTGCTCCTTGTCCCCCATCGCGCGGGCCAGCTCGCCGAGCGCGATGAGCGAGAGCGCCGTCCCGTACGTGTCGCCGGCCGCCCGGGAGGCGGCGAGCGCCTCTGCCACGAGGTCCGGCCCCTCCGGGATCCGGCCGAGCGCCGCGCTGGTCACGCCGAGCGCGATCTTGGCGCGCGCGCCGTCGGCCTCGGCGCCGAGCGCCCGATAGACGGCGACGCTCTCCTCGCTGAGCGTGTTCGCCGCCGCGTAGTCGCCCCCGATGAGGGCCAGCCAGCCGGCGACGCCGAGCATCACCGCGAGCTCCCGGCTCGCCGCGCCGCCCAGCGCCGAGCGACGCGCCTGCTCGCTGGCCCGCGCGGCCCAGCCACGCCCTTCACTCAGGTTGCCCTGCGGGATCCACAGCCAGAGGAGCGCATCGAGGAACCGGCAGGTGGTCTCGGCGGAAGGCTGCTCGAGCGCCCAGGTCAGCGCGGCGCGGACGTTGTCCGCCTCCGTGAGCATCCGGCCGACGCAGCGGCGCTGATCGCGCCCCATGAGCTCGGGCGCCATGGCCTCGGCGAACGTCAGGAAGTGCTCGGCGTGGCGGGCGCGCACGGTCTCGAACTCGGGCCGCTGCCGGAGCTGCGCGAGCGCGTATTCACGGAGGGTCTCGAGCATGCCGAGCCGCGGCTCGCCGTCGACCTCGCCGCGCGTGAGCAGGCTCTTGTCGGCCAGCGACGACACCCCATCGAGGACGTCGAACGGCACGTCGGCCTCGAAGCCGCAGACCTCCTCGGCCGACTCGATCGAGAAGCCCCCCGCGAAGACCCCGAGCCGGCAGAACAGCGTCTTCTCCGACTCGTCGAGCAGGTTGTAGCTCCAGTCGATCGTCGCGCGCAGGGTCTGATGGCGCTGATCCGCGTCGCGCGCCCCGCCCTTGAGGAGGTTCAGGCGATCCCCCAGGCGATCGAGGAGGGCCGGCAGGGTCATGATCTTCATGCGCGACGCCGCCAGCTCGATGGCGAGCGGCAGACCGTCGAGGCGCGTGCAGATGGTCGCCAGGAGCGCCGCGTCGCTCGGGCTGACCGTGAAGCTCGGCTTGCTCTGGCGCACGCGCTCGACGAAGAGGCGGGTGGCCTCGGAGTCGGACGCCCCGTCTGCCCGGCTCGCGTCGGCGGCCGGCAGCTGCAGGGGCGGCACCGGGTACTCCCGCTCGTAGCTCAGCCTGAGCGGCTGCTGGCTCGTGACCAGCACCTTCAGGTTCGGGCAGCTCGCGAGCAGCTCCGCGACCACCGACGCGCCGTCCACGAGCTGCTCGAAGTTGTCGAGGAGGAGCAGCAGCCGGCCGTCGCCGATGCGGCTCTTGACGCTCTCGATCATGGGCTTGCCCGGGGCCTCGGGCACCCCCAGCGCCTGCGCGATCTTGGTCACGATCAGCGCGGGGTCCCGGAGCGGGGCCAGCAGCACCTGCAGCGTGCCGGCCAGGTGCTCGTCGAGGAGCGCCCGCCCGACCTCGATCGACAGCCGCGTCTTGCCCGTGCCCCCGGGGCCGGTGAGGGTGACCAGGCGCACCTCGTCGAGCCGGAGCAGGCTGCACACCTCCGCGATCTGCCGCTCCCGCCCGATGAACGACGTCGGCGGGACCGGCAGGTTGTTGGGCTGGTTCGTGACCGAGCGGATGGAGGTGGCGGGGCCCGAGAGGCCCGGGACCGAGATCTCGAAGATCTGCTCGGGGTAGCGCAGATCCTTGAGCTGGTGTGAGCCGAGGTCTCGCACCACCAGGTTCGCGAGCTCGCCGTCCGCCATCCCCTCACGCGCCGCCGCCGACAGCAGGATCTGCCCCCCCTTGGCCGCCGCGCCGATGCGGATGGCGCGGTGCACGTCGAGGCCCACGTAACCGCTGTCCGTGAGGCGCGGCTCGCCGGTGTGGAGGCCCATCCGGATGCGCAGCGCGGCGCCGGCCGGCCAGGGCTCCGTCGCGAGCGCGCGCTGCGCCGCGACCGCCGCGGCCAGCGCCTGCGACCCGGCGGGAAAGGCCGCGAGGGCGCCGTCCTCGGCCAGGCTCACGACCTGCCCGCCATACCGGCCGAACGCGCCCCGGATGAGCTCGTGGCTCCGCTGGAGGAGCGCGTAGTAGCGCTCGCCGAGGGCCTCGAGGACCTGCGCCGCCCCCTCGACGCCGAAGGCGAGGAGCGTCACCGTCCCCGAGGGCAGCTTGGAGGCGCGGGCCAGCTCCTCGCGCGAGATCATCGCCGTGGGCTCGGACGCGAGCGGCGAATGCGCGGGGGACGACCCCGGGCCGGCGAGGCGCTCGAGGTCGGCGCAGATCATCCGTGCGCTCGGGTAGCGCTCCTCCGGCCGGCGGGCGAGGCAGCGCAGGATCACCGCCTCGAGCTCCGGCGTCACGCGCGCGTTCCGCGCCGACGGCCGCATCAGGTTCCCGAGCGAGGCGGCGACGAGCATCTGGACCGTGGTGCCGGAGAACGGCAGCGCCCCGGTGGCCATCTCGTAGAGCATCACGCCGAACGAGTAGACGTCGGTCCGGTGGTCCACCGCCTCGCCCTGGGCCTGCTCGGGCGACATGTAGCCCGGCGTGCCCACGATGAGGCCGTCGCGCGTGTGGGCCGCCTCCTCGTCGGCCGCCGGCTGCGGGGCCGGCGTGTCGGGGCCGTCGATCAAGGTGCGCTTGGCCAGCCCGAAGTCGAGGATCTTCACCTCGCCGTCCGGCCCCACCATCACGTTGTCGGGCTTGAGGTCGCGGTGGAGCACCCCCTTGTCATGGGCGCGCGCCATCCCGCGCGCGATCTGCAGCGCGACCTGTAGGACCTCGGCGAGGGGCATCTCCCGGGCCGCGAGCCGCCGCCGCAGCGTCTGCCCCTCGACCAGCTCCATGACGATGAAGATCTGCCCCTCGTCCTCGTTCACCTCGTAGACGGCGGCGATGTTGGGGTGCGTCACCGCCGCCGCGGCGCGCGCCTCGCGCAGGAAGCGCCCGCGGCGGTCGGGGTGGGTCGAGATCTCCGTCGGCAGCACCTTGAGGGCCACGGTGCGGTGCAGCTTCTCGTCGAGCGCCCGGTACACGACGCCCATGCCCCCCCGCCCCAGCATCTCGACGATCTGGAAGTGGCGCAGCTTCGTGCCCGAGAGATCGACGACCGCGCGGGCCGACGGGGCCGCGGCCTTGCCGACCGCCGTGGCGTCGTTCACGTCGAGCGTTGCCATTCCCGCGTCGGCCTTGCCGGGGACCGTCTTCTTATCCATCATCCACTGCCCTCTTCCCTTCCCACCATACCGATACCGAGGGTTGCAGGTCGAGCCCAAGCCCCGGGCCCGAGGGAGCTCACGGCGCCCGCTCCCGCCACGCGAGCCCTTCGCGGAACAGCGCCTCCTTGACCCGCTTGGCGAGCGCCAGCTCGCTCCGGTAGGCCGTCACCCAGGACCACAGCGCCTCGTGCCGGCGCAGCGCGTCCTCGAGCGCCGCCCAGCTGAGGACGCCGTGGGCATGGGCGATCTCGATCTCGGCCGCGTAGCGGTGCAGGGCCCCCGCGGTCCACCCCCGCGCCCGCGCCTCCGCGCCGGCCCTGCGCAGCGCCCTCCAGCGATACACGGCCGCGTCCCCCCGGCCGCTGCGCACGAGCTCTGCCCACAACGCCTCGGCGAGCTCGTCCTCGCGGCCCGGCAAGCTGCCCGCGATCGCCTCGAGCGCGCGCTCCCGGGCCGCGAGCCCGGCCTGGCCCTCGGGCGCGTCCGCGAGGAGCGCCGGCCACAGGCGGTGGGTCACGATGAGCGCGAGGAGGTGCTCCTGGTATTGCCCGCTCGCGATGGCGTCACGGCAGACCGCGCGCTGGAGCTGCGGCGGATCGAGCCCCGCGCCGGCGAAGGCGTCGTGGCCGCGCTCCCGACTCTCGTCCGGGAGCACGAAGGGGCGGGGCCGCTTGCAGGGCCGCTGGCCGAGCGCGGGATCCCGGGCCAGCAGCGCGGCCGTGCGCCGGAGCGCGCGCACCGCGTCGTCCCGCTTGAGATCGTGCTGCTCGAGGAAGCGCCGCGTCGCGCCGGCCGCGTCGGCCAGGCCGGCCTGGCGCAGGATCTCGGGCCAGCGTCGCTCGGCGTAGTGCATGCGGGCCGCCACCTCGGCCACGGCCTCGGCCGCCGGCCGCTCGAGGAGCCCCGCGCGCACCGCCTTGCTCAGGGCATGGCGGACGTTGACCAGCGGCACCGAGAGCGCCCGCCCGGGCGCGTCCGGGTCGAAGGCCATGGCGACCTCGTCATCGGACTGGAGGCGTCCGGCGCGGAAGAGCCGGTAGATCACCCCGACGCCGCGCATGCCCGCGGGCCAGCACTCGCTCGCCCGCAGGGCCCCCATGCTGGCGGCGCCGATCACGAGGGCGTCGTCGGCGAGCACGTCGACCACCTCGCGCGGCGAGACCGCATCGTTCTGGAAGAAGAGGCCGTCGAGGACGACGAACACCGAGTACCTGAGCATGCGGTCGCGATAGAGGTGGCCGCGGCCGACGGGAGGGCGGATGTGGGCGCCCGGGAGGAGGGCGAGCGCCTCGTCGCGAGGGAGGCTCGGGCCGAGGTAGACGACCGGCGGGAACTGCACGGACGCCAGGCTACAGGAGGTGGCGCAGGCAACGCCAGCCCACACGGCGCCGGTTGCCGAGAAACGACACCAGGCCCGGGACGCGCACGCGGACCACCGGGACGTCGAGGTCGGGGCGCGTGAGCTCGACCGCCACCACGTGAGACGCCCCGGCGCGTCGCAACCGGTCGAGCACGTGGGCGAGGTCGTCCCGCAGATCGTCGGACTCGAAGGTCGGCACCGCGGCGAACGAGACGTCCTCGGCCGGCTCGAGGTCGCGCAGGCTGCTGCGCCAGGCGCCGACGTGCGTGCCCAGGGAGACGTAGTTGAAGGCGTCGCGCGCCGCCTGGATGGTGCCGGTGCGCGACTGCACGGCCTCGGTGAGGGCGCGGCGCACGGCTACGGCGGCGCACGGATCGGCACCATACCCGAGGAAGATCCGGACCTCCGGCCCCTGTGGACCGGGGAAGGCGTCATCGACCAGCGTGGCCTTGAACGTGGCCACGCCGATGTCGTTCGTGATGTCGGCCACGGTGAGCGCCAGGCCGGTCGCCGCGATGCGCTCGAGCCAGGGGTAGAGCTCGGCCGGCAGCGTGCCCGGGTCGACGCGCCGGGGTCGCGGCAGCGCCCCGAGCGGATCGCCGAAGAGGTGGGCGAACAGGAGCTGGCCGACGGCGTCCCGCTCGATCACCTCGCACAGGCCATGCACCACCGCCTCCACGAGGGTGTTGCCGGAGGCGAGGCCGTTCGTGTCCACGTCGCGCAGGACGCCTTCGGCCGGCGGGTTGATGACCAGATCGAGCGGCAAGAGGACCTCGCGGTCGGCCAGCAGATCCCGACCCGCCACCCAGGAGATCGGCCGCGCGGGCGAGAAGGCGCTGTCCTCCGGCAGATCGAACCAGCGCGGATCGAGGGCGCATGCCCCGGCGGCGGTCAGCGCCTGCCAGCTGGCGGTCTGGACCGGCCCGGCGTAGTGCTCCGCCGACACGCGCTCGATCGCCTCCATGAGCGCGCTCACGCGGGCGCTCGTCGGATCCATGCCCTTTCCCATGTGCGTGGTGAGGTCGCGGGCGAGCGGGGTCACCGCGGAGTACACCGGGAGCCCCAGGGGATCGAGCGGCGTCAGGTCGGCGATGCGGGTGACGGGGACGCGGGAGAGGCAGGCCTGGATGCGCGCCTGTGTGGCGCTGGCGGGGAGAGTCCGTGGGAACCGCCGGGAGACCTTCGGGCTCGGAGGGAACGACCACCGCGAAGGAGCGCCCGGGGGGCCCTCCATTAGAGAGCCAGGATGATGGGCGGCTTCCCCCCCGGATGGTTCGCGGCAGACTTACCCGCCTTGTGGCAGAGGTTGATGAGGGTGTTGACCTCCTCATCGGTCATGTGGTGGTTGATGAACTGCTTCTGCGCATCCGTCAGGCTGTGGGGATCGAGCACCCCGCCGTGGGCGAGCTTGTCAACGTTGGTCATGGATCCTCCTTCGGCCGTAGCGGCCGGATCCGCGGTCTGTCATCTATCTAATGAAGGGGCGGTCAGACAGCGGATGTATCGATGTAGGCCCCCTTCTTGTCAAGAAACTTGCTTACGCCCGGGGAGGGAGCGCGGGGCGCGGGCTGGGAGCGTTCGCTGGGTCGCTGACAGCCTGCGCGGCGGGTTCGCGCCCGTATGGGCTTCGTCCACAGGGCGGCCAAGGCCCCTGGGGCGGGCTGCGGGGTGGCGTTCCTGGCACACCTCCCCCCTGCGGCCGTGCGCAGGAGGCGCGAAGACCTCGGCCAGGGGGCCGCGATGGTTTGCGAAACGGGCGGAAGCGTCGTTGGGGCCTTGTGGCCGTCCGCGCGGGCGCGGCGGCGCTTGTTGCAC
Organism: Polyangia bacterium; assembly: GCA_036263495.1. Taxonomy (GTDB): domain Bacteria; phylum Myxococcota_A; class Polyangia; order Palsa-1104; family SHYY01; genus DATAGU01. The sequence continues at coordinate 11,270 of DATAGU010000187.1, forward strand.
GCTTGTGACCGTCCGCGGGGCGGTGACATCGCGTTGCGTCGGGTTCGCAACGGTTGCGCGGGGGGCGCAAGCCGTTGCGTCGGGTTCGCAAACGGTTGCGCGGGGGGCGCAAGCCGTTGCGTCGGGTTCGCAAACGGTTGCGGGGGGCCGGGAGCGCGCGACGCACGTTTGCAAACGCGCGCGGGGGGCGCGACGTCGCGTTGCGAGCAGCGCGCAGACGCGCGGCGGCGCGGTCGGCCGTTGCGGCGCTCTTGCAAACGGTTGCAGGGGTGCGGGGAGCGTTGTTGCAGGGTTGCGGACGGACGCGGGCGCCCGGTGCGTTTTTTTGTCGGGTCGCGGACCAGCGCGGGCGCCTGGTGCGCTTTTTTGTCGGGCTGCGGACGGGTGCGTGCCCTGGGGAGCGCTTTATTTTATCTAGGGTTACGGATCGGCACATAGCCTCCCACCCCAACGCCGCTCGGCGTATATGGCAACGACGCCACGGTCGCATATCCTTGTGGGCGCATCATCGTGGTGCGGTCTATGTGATCACCGGGGACCGGCCTTTGGACATGCTCGTGCGATCGCCGATATAAAGGCTACCCGGAGGACGGGCAGGCGATCACGCACATCCTCGTTTGGGAACGGACCAACACGGGGCGGAGCGCATCCGCCCTTATCGAGATCGAAGTGCCTCGCCAAGCCTAGCCTAACTAA